>CAYRMQ010000103.1:0-9798 GCA_964425305.1 uncultured Anaerolineaceae bacterium
TCGGGCTGGGCTCCTCGCTCGGGCTCGGGCTGGGCTCCTCGCTCGGGCTCGGGCTGGGCTCCTCGCTCGGGCTCGGGCTCGGCTCTTCGCTCGGGCTCGGCTCAGGGCTCGGCATCGGAGGTTCCCCATAGGCGACGGCGAAGATGCTCGTCTGGCGGAAGCTCAGGCTGCTCGGAATCGCCACGATCTCCGTCGGCAGCAGCAGGTTGAAGGTGAAGTCCAGGCTCACCTCTACCCAGCAGGGCTTTACTGTTGGGTCGTCTCCGAGGTAGTCCGCGCATGGGCTGGGCTCGTCGCACGCCTGGACGGTGGTACGGTCCGGCAGGCGGAGTTGGCACGTGAAGGTGGGATTCGTGCAGTCTGAGTTGTCCGCCTCACCCTCATAGTCGAGGAGATGACTGGTCCCCGTGCAGGCGCGTTTCTTCATCTCGGCGACTGCCTTTAGATAGCTTCCATCGTCGACGGCCCAGTGGCCCGGAACGAACGCGCCCCAGTCCGCGGATTCGCGCGCGGCCGACTCGACGGCGATCATGGAGCTGTACAGCCGTCCGAGGTCGGCGATGCCCAATAGCAGGATCAGCAGAATGGGCACCACGAAGGCGAACTCGGTCAGGCTCTGGCCGTGCTCGAATCGGCGCCCCCGGCGCATCATCGCGACCCGGTCCCCCTTGCTGCCGGTACCTGGGACTAACGTCCCTGCTGGGTTGGTACCAAGGTCCCATCGTGCGCTGCGAACCTTGCAGCGCGCATTGAAATGTGGTGGCCGCGCACCACTCACAGAACGCGCCAATACGCCAGGTAGGGCACCTGCGCGCTGATATGCTGCTGGCCATGGTGACCGGCGCGTTGGGCGGAGGGGCGGTCGCGCAGGCCCCGCGGATCCTGATCGTCGACGACGACCCCAATCTGCTGGTTGTGCTCGCCGACCGGCTACACGCCGACGGCTACGAGACGGTAACCGCCCGCGACGGCAGGGAGGCGCTGCGGCTGCTCAACGCCGGCTGGCCGGACCTGCTGATCATCGACATCATGATGCCGCGCCTCGACGGGGTCTCACTAGCGCGCGAGATCAAGGCGCGCGCCGACCTGCCGATCATCGTGCTGTCGGCGATCGACGCCGGCGATTCGAAGGCCGAGCTGCTCGACGAGCTGGCCGAGGACTACGTCACCAAGCCCTACCACTATCCCGAGCTGCGCGCGCGGATCAACCGCGTCATGCGCCGGCTGGGCGATCGCGTGCCGCGCCAGGGCCTGCGCCTCGGCCCGGACCTCGTTCTCGAGCTCCATCGCCGCGAGGCGACAGTGGCCGGCGAGACGGTCCGCCTGACGCCGACCGAGTCGCGCCTGCTCTACGCCTTGGCGGCCAACCTCGGCCGCACCGTGACCAGCGAGATCCTGCTGGCGCGCGGCTGGGCCGAGACCGAGGACGCCGAGCCGTCGTACGTTTGGGTGACCATGCGCCGCCTGCGCCAGAAGCTGGAGGTCGATCCGAACAACCCGCGCCACCTGCAGACCGTCCGCGGCGTCGGCTACCGGCTGGTCCAGGCCGATGGTTGATCACGAGACGACGCCGACGCCAGCGCGCGGCCGGCCGGTCGAGCCGGCACGCGATCTGCCCTCGCGGCTGGCCTTTCGGTCGCGGCTGACGATCGCGCTGCTCATCGCCGCCCTTGTTCCGATCGTCCTGCTCGGGCTGCTCGTGGTGGCGGTCGTCGGCGCACTGCCGGCGGGCAGCGTCGGCGTAGCAGAGGTGGTGCTCTTCGTCGCGCTCTTCGTCGGCGTTCTGTCGGTGCCGCTGGTCATCCTGCTGACGAGCGAGCTGGTGCGGCCGCTCCGCGCCGTGGCGCGGTCGCTCGACCGAGTCTCGGCAGGCGACCTGTCGGCGCCGATCGTCGTCGCCGGCGACGACGAGCTGGCACGCCTGGCGGAGAGCCACAATCAGCTGGCGGCCGATCTCCAGCGGCGCAGCGCGCAGGTCGGGCGGATCCTCGACGCCATCGGCCGTCTGGCGCCGGGCGACGGTGTCGAGACGCTGGCGGGGCGTGCCGGTCGCGATGCGGCGCGCGCCTTCGACCTGATCGACGCGGCCGTCTATCTCGGCCCGTCGACCGCCGTGCCGGAGTCCGAGACGGTGCCCGGCGAGACGCGCCTGCTGCGCGCCGTCCTGCGCGTCGGCGACGACGAGCTCGGCGTGCTGGTCGGCTGGCTGCCCGCCACCCGCGCCTGGGCGCGCCCTGACCAGGACCTCTTAGAGCTCTTTGCGAGTGAGGTCGCCGCGGCTCTGCGCAACGCTCAGTTGTTCGCGCGCGTGGAGGCACAGAACGTGCAGCTCGTCGAGCTGCACGCCGCCAAGGACGACTTCCTGCGCGGCGTCAGCCACAACCTCCAGTCGCCCCTCACCAGCATCCGCGCCTACGCCGAGCAGCTATCGCGCGACGCGCCCGACCGGCGGCTGGAGATCATCGCCGAGCAGTCGGTGCGGCTGTCACGGATGGTTCGGCAACTGCTGACGGTGACGCGCCTGGAGGCGGGCACGCTCAAGCCGAGCAGCGAGGTGGTCAACGTCGCCGCGCGCACACGTAAGGCGTGGGAGGGGCTCGGTGCTTCCGACGTGCCGTTCGAGATAGCCGATGAGTCGGACGGCTGGCTGGCCATCGCCGATCCCGACCAGCTCGACCAGGTGCTGTGGGCACTCCTCGACAACGCGGTCAAGTACGGCGGCGGCGGACCGGTGACGGCGACGGTGGCCGCGGACACCGCCGCCTCGCGGCTGCGGCTGACGATCACCGACTCGGGGCTGGGCGTGCGCGACGAGGACCGTCCGCGGCTGTTCGGCCGCTTCGCCAGGGGAGAGGAGGCCGGCGCCGACGGCGGCAGCGGGCTTGGCCTGTACGTGTCACGCGAGCTGTGCCGGGCAATGGGCGGCGACCTCGTGCTCGAGCCGGCCGCGGCGGGGGCCGGTGCGGCATTCAGCGTGACCCTGCCGGCGGAGCCTGCGCACGAAGCGTGACGCCCGCAGTACGCAAACCTGCGTACACGCACCGTTGCCAGCGGGCCTTCATTTCAAGGTCGCCTGCAAGGTCGCGCTCGCAACATAGGACTTCGGCACTAGCCGAGGTGGGACCTTAGTCCTCACACCAGTAGCGAGACGCCACGACCTGCAGCCGCCGCGTATCCCAGATGGCGGTGGGTCGCGAGGGAGCCCCATGCGCATTACGCTTCGACGCACCCGAGAAGGGCAGAGCCTCGTCGAGTTCTCGCTCGTCCTGGTGCCTCTGCTGGTCATCCTGCTGGGCATTGCCCAGTTCGGTTTCATCTTCAATGCGTACGTGACGGTTGCCAACGCCACGCGTGAGGGTGCCCGTGCCGGGTCGATCTGGGTACCGGATCCTCAGGCGACCCAAGCGGTGAACGACAGCGGTCGCGAAGCATACGTGCGCGACGCTGTGACGAGCACTATGGGCATCCTGCCGATCGGAAGCGCCAACTTTGTGCCGGCGTCGGACGTCCAGGTGACGTACTCCTACCCAACCAATGCGTCCTGTCCCGAGCCGGCGCCGCAGGGAGCTGCGCTCGGGCCGCCCGACGCCAACGACACGCGCCGAAAGGGTCACTACGTCTGCGTCGCCGTGACGTATCACCTCGACCTGTTCATACCGATCATCGCCGACATCCTCGGTCCGGACTCCAACGGTCAGATGAACATCCCGGCCTTCTCGCAGATGGTGATCAACTGATGGTCGACTTCGATCGTGCGACGTCGCGGGAGCGCGGCCAGGCGCTGGTCCTCGTCTCACTCTCATTCACGGTATTGCTCCTCTTTGCCGCCATGGCCGTCGAGATGGGACGCTTCGTCAGCGAGCGCCGCTTCCTACAGAACGCCGTTGACGCGGCCGCCGTCGCCGGTGCAATCGAGTGGAGGGACGCGCTCGCCAGGCAGGAAACGACAGCGCAGGCAGAGACCTCCGCCAAGGCGCGCGCGCTGGAGGCGCTGAGCTCTCACTTTTCGGCGGACCCAACCGGCAACGACCCGACCGGCGTCGCCGACCCACCTCAGTACGACCCCGGTTGCGGTACCGCGCCCGTTTGCCTTATCGACGGAATACTTGTCAACGCCCCCGGCGAGCCCGGTGCTGTACGCGTTGCTATTCGGAACGACATTGACTACACGTTCGGCCGTTTGGCGGGATTGTCGACGGCAACGATAGGCGCGAGAGCCCACGCGGGGCCGGATCCGAATAGCGGCGGCCCGCTCCCAATCGCCGTCCGCGAGTTCATCAATGGACAACCCGGTGGAACGGACCCGTGTGCGCCATACGCCGGCGGCCCATCCGAATACTTCCGAGCAGTATTTGCGACGGAGGCCACATCGTGCGTGGGCACGAAGGAAGACGCTACGGGACGCACGACAGCCTCTTTCGATGTACCAGGGCCAAAGGTGCCTATCTTGGCAAACAACGCGGATGCGAACAACGGCGTCAGCTTCCGCGGCTTCGTCGCGCTCGACATCCGTAACTTTTCGACTCCTTTCTCGCAGAAGTTCTACAACGGCGTCACGTCGAGCACGAATCCTCAGACGCTAAAGGAGATGCAGGCGCGCTATTTCTGTGCGAGTTACCCAGGTCCAGACTTCCCACCTGTAACCTCGCCGCCGAACCCCGACCTGCAGGTGGCCGCTCTCGACGGAAACTCTGCTGGCATTGCCGTCGACGCCATGAAGCAATGCTACACGGCGGACGACCTCATCCTCGTGCTCGTTTACGACGGGGACGTACGGTCTATACCGGAGTTCGGGCTCCAGTGGCCAGGCGGCCAGAAGCCGTACGAGTTGCGGCTGACGTTGAGCGGCACGACGGGCACTTACGGCAACGATCGGGACTTGCGGGTTTGGGCCAATCAGGCCTTCAGCGGCACCGTCAGCATCGACACGTTGTGGGATCCGAACGATCCGGACAACCCCTTCAACGCGGGCACGATCACGTCTGTGCCCGAGATCACTTACGCTCCCAACCCTGTGACACCTTCGTTGGGCAACGGCACTCGCGTCGACATTCAAAACATTACGACGGAAGGGGCCCCGCGCGGGATTTACGCGCTCATCATTCGGGGCACGGCGAACAGCTACGCCAACCAGGTGCGATACCTGCCCGCCTCGATGAATATCGGCGGCGTTGCCCGGGACTTCGTGATCAACGGTCCCTCGCCTAACGGATGCGAAATCGCTCCGGCCGTCGGCGATCCGGTGACGTGCACCTTCTCGATCAGCAACGCCGCCGGCGGCGCATCCAATGCCTACGGAGGCACGGTCGACTTCGTCCTGGAGCGTCTGGACGGGACCGTCGTCCAGACGTTCGCCACTGGCGTCGGTGTCGGTCAGAACCGGCAGGTCACGATTTCGACCAGTTCCCTGGCGCAGGGTCTCCACTGGTTCGTCGTTCGGGCAAGCGGACTCAACCAAGACGGCGACAAGGTAACGCACCTCCTCCCGTTCATTGTGAACGTTGCACCATCGAGCTCGCCGGGCGACGATGAGTACGTCGACATAAAGGGTTTCGCAATCATGCGCGTCACTTGCGTGCCTGGCCCGCAGTGCATGCCGCCGAACCGTGTCGACGCAATGGCACTCACGGGGTTGATCGGGTCCCTCGATGATCCGATCTTCGATCTGCTGAAGGAGCCGAGGCTCTTGCCGTGGGATTACGCCGCGCCATAGCGCGGCGCGATCCATCGGCGATTACGGAAAGAGAGAGCGCCCGCCATGAGGCGGGCGCTCCAGGCATTCCAGCGGAGAAGGTGAGGGCTTACGGCTCCTCGGGTTCCTCCGGCTCTTCAGGGCTGGGCTCCGGCGCGGGCGGCGGAGAGGGCAGCCCCTCGATCGGCGTGATCGGGAAACCGAGCAGCTCCTCCAGGTCTACGAGCAGCGGCACCGGGTAGACGTACTGCATGATGACGCTGTCGGTCGTCTCGCCGTACTCGCTCGTGTCGATCGGTCGGGTGTCCTGGCCGGGGCGCAGCACCATGCTGAACGAGTCGGGCGCGGTCTGGATGATGTGGTTGATCTGCTCGGCCTGGTGCAGGTTGACGCGCAGGATGTAGAGGCCCTCGTCGGGCGCGGCGCGCAGGATCTGCAGGTCGGGAATGGTCAGCTTGGTCGACGGTCCGCCGACGACGCCCTCGAGCTCGCCGGTCTCGGGGTTGACCACGGGAAGGGCGTTCTCGACGGCCTGCCACGTCAGGTTGCCGTTCTCGTCGAGCACCGGCTGGAGCGGAGCGGCCAGCGACACGGTGACGAGCAGATCGACGCGGTCCCCGTCCTTCAACTGACCGGCGACGGCACGGTTCCGCGGGACGGAGACCGACACGGCACGCCAGTACTCGGACTCGTCGGTGATCTCCTCCTCGTCGAGTGGGATGATTCCCAAGGGGTCCTGGAGAGATCCGATGAGCAGGTTGGGCGTGAGCTGCTGGCCCTCGAAGATCGGCACACCGGTCAGCTGACCGACGGCGCCGTCCAGTTCCTTGATGGCCTGTGGCAGAACGGCGGAGGTAGGAACCTGGCGGACGGCGACGTCCTCGGCGGTGAGCTCCCACCGCGCCGGGATGTTGCGCAGCGCCACGACGACGTTGTCCATCGGCACTTCGTCGGCAGGTGCCTGGCGCGGTGCCTGTCCGAGCATGAACGCAGCGCCGCCCGCGATCAGCGCGAGCACCACGCCTAGAGTCATGAGCAGGAGCCGTCGGCGACGGCTGGAGTCCATTTCCATGAGGATCAATCCCCTCGCTTAGCTCTGAGCACCCACCCCTGGAGGCGCGTGACGCGCAAGTCTAACGGTCTGCACAAGCGCGTTGGCAACACTCGCACGGCAGAACCGGGTACGTAACTGTACGTAAGTCACCGCAACCGGTACCAAAGGTGGGCTGACGCTGCTGCGTCAGCCCACCTCGAGTCGTCCGTTCGCTTGAGCCTCCCGGTCCTACTGGATCAGGCCGGCCATGCGCAACAGCGGCAGGTGCTCCCAGTCGTACACGATGTTGATCGTGCCGCCGTTGCCGGCCACGCGCACGGTATTGCCAACGATCTGGTCCATCGTCAGCGTGCCGGTGTTGCCCTGCGCCTGGACGTGTGCGCCCGGGGCATAGATGACGCCGCGCACATCCATCGCCGAGCCGCCACCGACGATCTCGACGGTCAGGGTGACCGCCTTGTCCTGGAGGATGACGAAGCCGTCCCAGTCGGACCCCTCGTCCAGCGGCAGCAGCCGGACGCCAGCGCTGCCGCCCTGGAGCACGACCTGGCCGGGGCTCGTCGAAGTGCTCGGGTGGGTCGTGTTGAAGATCAGGATCCCGCCACCGAACGTCGTGCCGCCAGCGTCGACCGACCACACCCTCGCGTTGGCCACGCGGAAGCCGCCGTCGGCGACGTAGTAGATGCCGGGCTCCAGGAAGAAGTTGCCGCCCTGCAGGTTGATCCCGCCGGGGTAGTAACCGGGATACAGGCGCCACGTCTTGTTGGAGTCGTATGTGCCGCCGAAGTTGCACAGCGCCGGTGCGGCGTCCGTGGCCGGGCTCGATCCGCCCGGGCAGGCGGACGGGATGGGGTGGCCGGTGATTGCCTCGATGGGCAACGGCAGGGCGGGCTTGTCCGGGTATGGGATGAGCGAGTAGGGGTCTGGGATGGACTGCTGGCCGGTGCTGGCCGGATGGCACTCGTTGACGGCGCTGCCTTCCGAGGTCGCGCCGCCGACGACGTTGCAGCCGATGCCCTGCGCGGTCAGATATAGCGAGCCGTTGCCTGCGACGCGGAATGCCTTGTGGCCCGAGTTGCAGGCCGAGTTGACCTGGATGTTGCCGCTCGACTTGATCGTGCCGCTGCCTGACATCTCGGTGGCCGGGCAGTCGTTGTCGTCGAGCGACAGGAGCGCGAACGGGCCGGACGGCCGCGCCTCGTTGGTCGCGACCGCGCTGCTGCCGACGTCCCAGCTGTCGATGCCAAAGACGCTGGCGAACAGCGACGGCTGCGGGTCGTTGATCGTCACGCGGATGCGGTTGTCGTTGGGGAAACTGATGCTGACGGTCACGCCGTCGACGCCATCGGTATAGCCATTGGCGGAGGCGATGGCCAGCGCCTGGTTGTGGGCCTTGGAGTTGTTGCCGGGTAGGTAGCGTGAGCCGGCGAGGGCGGCCGCGTCGGCCGCGTTCTGCTGGGTGCGCTTCTCGAGCAGGATGGCGCCGGTGTCGAAGCTGATCGCCGCGGCGCCCATCAGGACGAAGCCGGCGAGGGCGAAGACGACCAGCGCCTGGCCGCGCTCGCGATCGCGCTCGCGAGGTACGGTGCGCGCCTGGCTGGCTGGCGTGCTGTGACTGGCTGGATAGTGGGTGGTCGGGCGTTCAGTTGTTGACAACAAGGGTCGACTCCGCGCTGATCGTGATGCTGGGCATGACGGGGAGGAGTGGGTCGTAGGTGTAGGTCGCCGACACGGTGACGTTCGAACCGCGCGCGTTGGTCGCGCCGTTCGGGCCGTAGTAGGTCGGGTTGGGGATGTTCATGTCGGCCACCGACAGGAGCCCGAACGCCGCCTGTCGCATCGCCTCGCGAACGTCGTCGCCGTCCGGGTCGTGGCAGGCGGGTGGCACGATGTTCGGCGGCAGCGGGCCGGTCGGGCAGCCGTCGTCGGCGTTCGGGCCGTGGATGATCGCGTAGCGCGCGCCCTCACGGACGGCGTGGTTCAGTGTGTGGTAGTAGAGGATGAAGCGCCCCGACTCGACGATCCCGAAGATCAGCAGGAAGAGCAGTGGCGCGACCATCGCGAACTCGACGAGGCCCTGGCCTCGGCTGCGCCGGCGGCGGTTGAGGGCTGGCAATATCGAGTGGCAGGGGGTCGGCTGGCGGTTCATTGGCTGTCGATCTCGAAGTCGGCGATGGCGAAGGTGGCCGAGCGCTCGAACGTGAAGCTTTCGGGGATGTTCAGGATCCCGGTCGGGACGATGAGGTCGAAGGTGTAGGTCAACGTCACCGTCACGTTGCACGGCGTGTCCTGGCGCGCGACGGTGTGGCACTGGTTGGCGGGTACGCCGGCCGGGGTCGGGTCGAGGGCGTACGAGAAGGTCGGGTTGGCGCAGTCGTCGTCCGGCCCGGAGTACTCCGGCAGGTGGCTCGTCGCGACGCAGGCGCGCTGCTTCATGTCGGCGACCGTCTTGTCGGCGTTGCTCGGCGATCCGCTGGGGTCCCACTGCCAGGGGTAGAGCGTGCCGGCGTCGGCCGCCTCGCGGGCCGCCGCCTCGACCGTGATCATCGTGTTGTAGAGGCGGGCGAAGTCGGCGATGCCGAGCAGCAGCATCAGCAGGATCGGCACGATGAGGGTGAACTCGGTCAGGCTCTGGCCGCGCTCGCCGGTGTCGCGGCGGTCGCGGGAGTACGGGCGGGCGCTGGAGTACCGGCGATCGCGGGCTGGCCGCAGCTGGCCGCGGGACAGGGGGAAAGAGACGTGCGTGCTCATGCGGCGGACACTAGGTCGGCGGGCTGGTGAAACCGAGTCGTACGGAAGTCCCGCCGCGGGCCGGCCGTTGGGCACGGCCGGGCTGCCGGCACCTGGGCGCCGTCGCGTGGCGTGACGTATGCGCTGCGATGCATGCCCACCACCCTGATGGGCGCACCTTGCGCGGCACCTTTACGCGTAGGCGTCGGCGCAACCCCCTTGGTACCGATCGAGGGGGGCGAAATGGTCCCAGTCGAGCGTGGCGGCGGGTGGCCCGCCAGACCACTAGGGTGGCCCGCCAGACCACTAGGGTGGCCCGCCA
>CAYRMQ010000104.1:0-4159 GCA_964425305.1 uncultured Anaerolineaceae bacterium
AAACCCGGGCGGCCGGGGCACGGCCCCCACGCCGATGTACCACCCCCCGCGCGCCACCCCCCGGCGCGGGCTCCGCTGGGGCGGCCGGACGCACCCCGCGGCCGCCCGGCAGACTTTCAAGTACAGGGCATCGCCGCTGATGAACGGCTCCAGTCCACGGACGCCTGACGAGGTAGGCGATCGCCGTGCACGCCGTCAACGCGGCGGCAGGCAGGACCCATGGCTCGTTCTTCTGCTGGTCGGAGTGGCTGTCGTGGCGATCGGCTTCGTCCTTCTCCAGGTCCTACCAGACCACTTGCCGACACCCCCGCCATCGGCGAGCGAAGAGCCGACGACTGGAATGGACTCCCCGGGAGCGACGGTCTCCCCCGGTCCGACAGTTGCCCCGAGCCCGCCCGTTCCATCGCCCAGCCAGCCCGCGCCTACGGTCGTCAATGGGCTGAAGGTGGGCGACTACACCTGCCTGACGTTCGCCGACGCCGAACGGCTCATCGAACGGGACGGGTTCCGTGTAGGGGAGGTGACGTACTCGTTGGAGGGTGGACCCGTCGATGAGACGTGGGTAGTCGAGCGGCACGAACCTTCGCCGGCAGAGGTGCGACCACCGGGCAGCTCCATTGATCTCTGGTTCGTCAACCCCTTCTTTATCGACTGCTGATCCGGCGCGGCCGGGTGTCGCCAAGCAATGGAGCGGACGGCTGAAAGCGAGAGGAGGTGAACGCTTCAGAGACATCGATTGACCGAGCGGGCGGGGATCTCGGTCGGCACCAGCCACACCGCCAGAGGGAGGATCGACATGCTGATCCAGCGTCAATACAGGCCGGCGCTGGTCGCAATCCTGGTAGCCGTCATGTGCACGGCACTGCTGCCAATTGCGACCGTCGCTGCGCGCGAGCCGGCTTCGTCACCAGGCGTCCGAGGCCCCTTCGTTGGCCCAAAGGTTACGCCGAAGATATCACTGCCGGCTCGTGAACTTCCGCCGGCCCCAGCCCCGTCCCAGCGCGAGGTCGACAGTCTGCTCGGCACGGCCGAGGTAGTCAGCCGCGGTAACACGGGGATCGTAGATCCCGTCGCCCAGCTGTCTGAATCGGATACCCGCAGCCTCGAGCAGCTCGGCGATCCCATCGTCAACGTGCTCGGGCAGGGCGGGGCAAACCCCAATGACACGACTGGCGACGTTGGGCCGAACGACTTCGTCCAGGCGATCAACGTCACTTTCCAGATCTTCGACAAGCAGGGCAATCCCAGGACGACGCCTGCACTGCTGAACTCGTTCTGGACCAGCGCCGGTGACACGACCAGCGCCTGCGGCTCGCAGAACAATGGCGACCCGATCGTGCTCTACGACAACATGGCCGATCGCTGGCTGATCAGCCAGATGGCACAGACACAGTTCATCTGCGTCGCCATCTCCCAGACGGCCGATCCCACCGGCGTCTACTACCTTTACCAGTTCGCCTTCGCCCGCTTCCCCGACTACTTCAAGATCGGGGCGTGGCCTGACGGTTACTACGTCAGCGCAAACCTGAACGGTCCAAACGAAGCGCTGGCGGCAGTCATGGACCGGGCCAACATGCTCAACGGCAACCCAGCGGGTACGGTCGAGTTCGCCGCTCCGACGCTGGTTGACAACTTCGACATGCTCTTGCCGAGCGACCTCGATGGCAACACGCCACCACCGGCTGGTACACCGAACTTCATGTATCGCCAGGTCGACGCCGACATCATTGGCGGCGCGTTCGACCGCATCGAGCTGTGGGAGTTCCACGTCAACTGGGCCAACCCCGCCGCCTCAACGTTCACCGGGCCGACAGACATTCCAACCGCTCCGTTCGACTCGGACACGTGCGGTTACGGGTTCGTCCAGTGCCCGGAACAGCCGGGCACGACCCAGCGGCTCGATCCGATCCAGATCGCATCGATGTACCGCTTCCCCTATCGCAATTTCGGCAGCAAGGAGGTCATGCTCGGCAACTTCACCGTCGACGCCGACGGCAACGACGGCGTCGGCATCCGCTGGTTCGTCCTCGAGCGGTCCGGTGGTGGAGCATGGTCCGTGGCCAATGAGGGGACCTATGCGCCTCAGCCAGGCGGTGCTCAGCCGTGGATCTATCGCTGGATGGGTAGCGTGGCGATGGACAGATTCGGGAACATCGCCCTCGGCCACACGGCGTCGAGCTCACAGAACATCTTCCCGTCGGCCCGCTACACCGGCCGCAAGGCCGGCGACCCGCTCGGTCTCATGCCCCAGCCAGAGAAGACCATACTGGCCGGCGTGTCGGCCACCACGGGCAACCGTTGGGGCGACTACTACACGATGGTCGTCGACCCGGTCGACGACTGCACGTTCTGGTACACCGGCGACGCCACTGGAGCAAGCGGCGTCCGCCAGAGCGTCATTGCCAGCTTCCGCTTCGACGACTGCGCGACCGACCTGGCCATCAGCAAGAGCGTCAGCCCGAGCGATCCGAACGCCGGCGAGGAGGCCATCTACACGATCACCGTCACCAACAACGGCCCGCTCGACGCGGCCAACGTGGTCGTCACCGACGAGCTGCCGGCGGAGGTCAGCTACCTGGCCGACACCGACACCTGCTCGGGCGTCGCCGTGGGCAGCACGGGCACGCTGACGTGTGAGCTGGGCAACCTCGCCGCGGGCGCCTCGACGTCGTTCGAGATCAAGGTCAAGATCGACCCTGACCTGGGCGGCGCGACGAGCATCACCAACACGGCCAGCGTCAGCTCCGACGCCGGCGAGAGCAATCCCGCCAACAACACCGTCAGCCTGACCCACCTGGTCAACGAGCTGGCCGATCTGGCGGTGACCAAGCTGTGCAAGCCCGACAGCGATCCGGCACAGGCCGGCAGCGAGGGCGTCTGCACCATCCTGGTGACCAACCACGGGCCGTCGGCCGCGCGCGACGTCGAGCTGACCGACACCCACGTCAGCGACGGCGCCTTCAGCATCACCGGCGTGACCACCACACACGGCAGCTGCACCGACGCTGACGGCGTGGTCGACTGCGCCCTGGGCAAGATCCAGCCCGCCGCGACGGCCCAGATCGACGTCTCGATCACCAGCCCCGACGGCGTCGACGTCAACGACGTCGCCCAGGTGACGAGCGCCACGCCCGATCCGGTCAGCGCCAACAACCAGGCCAGCGCCGGCCTGTCGTTCAGTGCCAGCGCCAACCTGTCGATCACCAAGTCCGGCCCGACCGAGGTCGACTTCCTGGACTCCTTCAGCTACACCCTCGAGGTGACCAACGCCGGCCCGTCGACGGCGACCAACGTCGTCGTCAGCGACACCCTGCCAGCCGGCGTCGAGTACGTCTCCTCGATGCCCAGCGTGGGCACCGTCAACGTCGTCGGCAACGTCCTCACCTGGAGCGTCGGCAACCTCGCTGCGTTGGCCTCGGCCAGCCTCGACATCAACGTCAAGGTGCTGCCCTCGGCACCGGCCACGCTGCTCAACAACGCCAGCGTCACGAGCAGCACGGCTGACCCCAACACGTCCGACAACCAGGCGACCTGGACGACGACCGTCAATGGCACCGATCTGTGGCTTGACAAGCAGGCCAACGTCAGCGCCCAGAACCCGTCGGGCGCGTTGGTCTACCTGATCACCGTCCACAACGAGCCGGGGCAGGTCGCCGACGACACGCCGACCTCCGGCCACGGCGGGCCCAACCCGGCGATCAACGTCGTCGTCAGCGACCCGCTGCCGCTGACCAGCAAGAAGATGGTCGTCCAGTTCCTGTCGACCGGCTGCGTCTACGACGAGCCGAGCCACACCGTCACGTGCACCGTCGCCGAGCTGGCGCCGGGCACGTCGGTGACCTTCGAGATCCAGTTCCAGATCAAGGGCTCGGTCGGCTCGTTCACCAACACCGCGACGGTGACGAGCGACACCTTCGACCCGAATCTGGCCAACAACAGCGACACCGTCACGACCGTCTACCAGGGCGGCACGGGCAAGGGCCCCAAGCCGAAGTAGCACCCGCCGCGCGCCACCTACCGGCGCCGGCTCAGCAGGGGCGGCCGCGGTCACACCGCGGCCGCCCTAGGGAACTTCCCAACCGTAGAGCACTGCCGCCGATGAATGGCTCTAATCCAAGGACGCCGGATGACGCGCCCGTCAGACGCGCGCGCCTTAGGC
>CAYRMQ010000104.1:4169-9609 GCA_964425305.1 uncultured Anaerolineaceae bacterium
TGCCCCCCCCCCGGCGCCCCCCCCCCGGGCGCCGCGCGTGCGGGGGGGGCGGGGTCCCCCCCGCGCCCGCCCCCACTCGTTTGCCTCGCGATGCCTTCAGACGGGAGGCTCGATAACCAGGCCGGGGTCGCCGATGCGCTCGGCATCGAAAACGACCCGCCGATCGGCGCTTTCGACGCCGATTGCTTCGAGCGCAATGAGATGGCCTTCCTCCGACGCCCAGACCGTCAAGCTTGCGTCCTGTCCGGCGCCGGGAAAGGCGGCTTGCAGGAGGTCGGGATCGGCGACGTAACGGGCGGTCTCGTAACCGTTGCGTGCGTCGCGGCCGACGAAGCGGAGCGTGGCGCTGGCGTCGTGACCGAGGTATGGCTCCAGGACAGCCTCTACAGAGAACACGTCAGCGTGCATCTGCGCCCGCGCCAGCGGAACAGGAGCGAAGCTTTGGCCCGGCTGGGCCAGCCATGCCCGCTCGCCTATGATCACCACTCGCGTCGTTCCGGCCTGCGTTTCGTGCTCGACGCGCCGGCTCTCGATCGGCTCGGCTTGGAACAGCTCTGCATACCGATCGACCGTCCGCCCGATGGCTGTCTCGACCCTGATGACGTAGGCCGAGGCCTCATTGACCTTGTTGAACGCCAGGCGGATGTCCGAGAGCGGTGGCGCGTCGGTCGGACGCCCCGTGGGCGTCAACGAAGGGCCGTCCGTTGGGCCGGAAGTGACGGGCTCGATAGGGCCGGTCGGCGGGATCACGATCGGGGTGGGCATTGGAGAGGTGGTCGGCGAAGGGGCGGGTGGCAGGCCTGTGCAGCCCGACAACAGGACGATCGCGCCCAGCAGTCGGACGGAAGGTCGTCGGCGGCGAGCATGAGCCGGTGGCATCTTGCGATTCTCGACGGTCGGTCCAGCCGGCCGGTTCCCATCAACAGCGCGCGCCGGGTTGAATGAGTCTCAGCAGAGCTCGTTCTCGGCCGTGCGCAGGGCGTCGGCGGCCTGGGTCGCCGCCTGGGCGCGCGTTGCCGGGTCGCTGAGCGCGGCCTGGACCTGGCCCAGCGCGGTCACGGCGGCGTCGCGGACGATCGCTTCGGTTTCGTTTACCTGCGCCGACGCGAGATCGGCCATGGTCGTGCCGATCGCCGTCGAGATCATCGTCACGTCGGTGTTCTCGTCGACGCCCTCGAGCTGAGTCGCCAGGCCGGCCAGGCCGGTGTCGCTCGTCGGGTCGCACAGCGCGGTGCGCGCAGCGTCGGCGTTGGGTGCCTCCGGTGAGCCGCCCGGTGCGCCGGGCACGGCGGTACAGGCGGCGACCAGGAGGGCCATGGCGGCCACTCCGAGGCTGACGGTACTGAGCGTTTTGTGCATCACGGCCTCCTCTAATCGAGCGGCCGTACGCTATGCGCCCGAGGCAGGACCGGCAAACAACCGCGCGCGCTGGTCGGTTGCATCCCCGTTGCAGCTGGGGCCCGGCGGCGACGCGGGGTGCGGCCGCGGGTCGACGGCTCGGGGTGGTGGGCATATTCCACAACTGGGCCGCAAACGCGGGTGCACGACCCGTTGACAGCACGTTCCTGATGCTGTCTGTGGAGATCAGCCACAACTCGACCCGATTCTCCTGCCCTATCGGCTCGGCGGCGGCCATTTGCGTCGCGCTCGTGGGTAATCCCCACAAGGGCCAGGGCCTGACCACGCCGGGCTACAGCGGCGCATGACAACCGCGGTCCTAGTGGCCCTCACGGCTCAGCACGGCCTCCAGGCGGCGGCGGAACATGGCAGCGTCGACGGCGGGGAAGCGAAACAGCGCCGGCTCGATCTCCATGAACAGGCGGCGCAACTCGGCCGCCTCCACCAGCCCGCTCTCGAGCATCGAGCGAACGTCGCTCCGGTCGATCGGAAAGTCGCGCTCGATCTTGGCGAGGGCCTGCGCATACGGGTCCATGTGCCGAACCGTCAGCGGGCCCTCCTGAGCGACGAACGGGCTTCGATCGCGCCAGCCCGACGGCTCTGGGATGAAGTCGAGCGGCGAGGCCAGCTCTACGTTGACTTCGAGCTCGTCCTTGAGCGCGCTGACGGCGCGCAGTGTGTCGTCGCTGTCCGGCTCGATGCGGAGATCGATGTCGATCGTGGATGGACGCCAGCCGTGAAGCACTGCCGTGGCACCCCCGCTCAGATATACGGTCACCTGAGACCTCGATCGACGCCCGAGCGCCCCAAGGAAGCGCTGGATCCGGTCCCGATCAGCCTCTCTGCGCACGTTCGAGGGCTCGCTCGAAGCTGAGCAACCGCCGGATGAGTGAGTTGTAGCGGCCGTGCGCAGAGCTCGAGTCCTCCGCTTCCAGAAGGTCGTAGAGCTCGTGTTCGGGGAATCGGCCGCTCAGGCCGGCGCGGGGGACGTCGAGACCGCTGGCGCGGAGATGGTCGGCGCCGATGGTGACCAGCAGCGACTCTGGCGATCGATGGCCGCGTCGCAGGTCCTCGAGGCCGGCGAGGACCAGCTCGGAACCGGGGAGGTCGCGCAGCTCGTCGATTGGAGTGTCCACCGGCTCGATCATAAGCGCGCGCGGAGGCGCCAGGGCCGAGCCTTGGATCGGTGATCAGTCGGAAAGGTCAGGGCAGGCTGCAGCCCAGCTCGTCGGTGATGCGGGCGCGCAGGTCCTCCGGCACGGCGGCGCCGGGGTGTGCCTCGAGCCGCGCGGCGATCTTGGCGCAGACATCGTCCGGCGCGTGGCTCAGCCAGTGGCCCCAGGCCAGGCCGAACGGCGGGCCGTCACCCTCGGTCGCCCACGGCGGTCCACCACGACCCTTGCCCTTGGTCCCGGCGTCGTCGCCCTTGCCCGCCCACGGCGGGGGGCCCCACGGCGGTCCGTCGCCCTCGGTCGCCCACGGCGGTCCCGAGCCGTCGTCCGCGTCGTCGGTGCCCGCCCACGGCGGAGGTCCGCCTGCCCAGTCCGGTCGGCCGCCGGGGAACGAACCAGGCGGAGCATCGGACAGTTCGCAGTCGCGGCTCGTCGCTTCCTCGACCAACGCCGCGGCGGCCGCCTCCTTGCCCTCGCCGCGGCCGGGGTTGCTGGTCACCGCCCAATAGGCACGCTGCAGGCCGTGACAGGCGCCGCGGCCGTCATCCTGCTGCTGGGTGGTCACCTCCGGTTGGTCGGCTCCGGGCTGAAAATCTGCCGGCGAGTCGGCCAGCGGGTTGCTCGCCTGGAGGGCGAAGACGGATGCGCCGACGAACGCGACGACGAACAGTGCAGACACGACGTTGCGGATCATGCGCGCGATCATGACGCGTCGATTGTAGTCGGCGCAACCTTGCCGCCAACCTTGAAATACGGCCCGCCGGTGACTGAAGTCACCACCTCGTGCGACCAATTTCTGGTAGCGGCCTGGACCGAAGTAATGGCCGCGGGACGTGACGTTCGCGGGAGACTCGCGTTCTCAGTCATTGGGTGTATCTCGCACCCAGCCCAGGCGCCAGCTCGGGCGCCACAACGCAATCATCGGGAGGGGCCGTGTCATGAGTCGGTTCCGGACTACCTGGTTCGCCACGCTGGGCGGCGTGTTGCTGCTCGTGTTGACCGTGTCGGGCGTCTTCGGCGCCCAGGCGGCGCAGACCCAGTCGGCGACCTTCGGTCTCAACGTCGCTTCGTTCGTGCTGTCGATGCTGCAGGAGCAGGTCGACGAGGACGAGGAGCAGACCGAAGAAGAGGAAGAGGAGAACTCCGAGGAAGAGGAGAACACCGAAGAGGACGAGAACTCCGAGGAGGACGAGAACACCGAGGAAGACGAGAACTCCGAGGAGGAGAACTCCGACGAGGACGAGAACACCGAGGAAGACGAGAACTCTGAGGAAGAGGAGAACACCGAAGAGGACACCGAGGAAGAGCTCGAGGGCGATGGTCCTCCCGAGTGGACCCACGGTTACTGCGTCAGGCAGGTGGCCAACAGTGACGCCGTCGGTGGCCCGAACAACAACCACGGCGGCGCGGTCAACGAGGCCGCTCGCTACACCTGCTGGGGCCTCGAGGTCCCGGAGAACGGTGGCGAGGACGTCGAGGGCGACGAAGACGCCGAGGACGTCGAAGAGGACGAGAGCGAGGTCGAGGGCCAGGGACCGCCCGCGTGGGTGTTCCAGATGGGCGGCGGCCCGGGCTCCTGGAACTCTTCGTCCGACGACACCGAGCAGGCGTCAGGTCCGGGCAAGGGCCACGGCCCAAGCGTCAATGCCAACGGCAAGGGCGGCGGCAAGGGCGCCGTCAACCGAGGTCGAGGTCTCGGCGGCGGTCGCTAACCGAGCTCAATATCCCCAGCAGGAAGAGACCCGGGCTCCAAGCCCGGGTCTCTTCTCATGCAGCGGAGAAGGACGGCGAGGTCAACTGGCTGCGCGCGGGCGCCGAGGCGAGCTAGGGGACGCTCGATCTGCTGCAGGCCTGTCCCTCGAGCTGGTCAACGTCGACCTCGACCGCCGCCTGGGAACGGCGTGAATATGCGGAGCGGCAGGCGTGTTCCGCCACCGGCCGCCCCTTCGCCGGGGGCTGGCTAGAGCCCCCAGCGCAGTGCCACTCTAGCGCGCCCTAGAAGCCCGGCCTGCGGGTCGTGTTTCTGCGGGTCGTGGAGGAGTTCACAGCGCCGTACGCGACGCGCCGGTTATACTGTCGACTTCAAGTTATACCGTAGCCTATACGTGATGCATGACTCATCGGGTGGGGCCCAAGGGCCAGGTGGTGATTCCGAAGCACTATCGGGACAGGCTTGGGCTGAGGCCGGGTACGTCGGTCGGCTTCCGGCTTCGGCCCGAGGACGGCGTGCTGGAGATCGTGCCTACCTGGGCCGATCCCATCGATGACGGCCCGGCGGCGATCCAGCGCCTGGCGCGCGGGAAGGCGCGGTCGAGCGCGTCCGACGAACTGCTGGCGCTGCGGAGTGAGGACGACAGGCTATGGCTCGAGCAGCTCGGGGGCCTGCGACGGAAGCGCTAGTCCTGGATGCTCATCCGCTTGTCGTCTTCATCAACGGCGAGCCGGGAGACGGTCTGGTGCGCGAGCTTCTCCACGTCGCGGCTTCAGACAATCTTCGGCTATCCATGACGGTCGTGAACGCCGCCGAAGTGATGCTCGTGCAGGAGCGGATCGGCGGTGCGGAAGCAAGTCACAGGACACTGGAGCTGATCCAGGATCTGCCGATTACCCTCGTCGATGTCGACTTGGAGCTGGCGGCGCGGGCGGCCTACCTGAAGACGCGCGGCGGCATCTCGTTTGCCGACTGCTTCGCCGGCGCCTTGGCCCACCGCGATGACGTGCCGGTCCTCACCGGTGATCGCGAGTTCGAGCGCGTATCCGATCTCGTTGAGGTGCGCTGGCTCGAGCGTTGAGGTGTCCAGCTGCGGCTCGGCTGGACTGATTTGCCTCGCATGGCGCGTACTAATGAGTTCGGGCAAGCTCGGCGAGTC
>CAYRMQ010000105.1:0-9501 GCA_964425305.1 uncultured Anaerolineaceae bacterium
ATGTCCGCCTCGGGCGAGCTACTGCGTGTCGACCCAGCGACGGGGGAGGCGACTGTCGTCGATCTCGGTGGTACGAGCGTGTCGTCGGGTGACGGGCTCGAGGTTCGTGGCAGCACGCTCTACGTCGTGCGCAACTTCCTCAACCAGGTCGACGTCTTCAGGCTCGGCGCGCGCCTGGGCTCGGCGGAGTTGGTGGACACGATCACATCGCCCGAGTTAGACATTCCGACGACGGCCGCGCTTGCGGCCGGCCGGTTGTGGCTGGTCAACGCCCGCTTCACGACGCCGCCCACGCCCGACACCGAGTACTGGATCACAGGCGTGCCAGGGTCGCCGTAGGCTGCCCGCTCCGCGTCGCAGAGGCCGGTCGAGGGGCGCCACGTACAATTGAGGGGCGCCCCCGTAGCTCAGTGGATAGAGCGAGGCCGTCCTAAGGCCTGCGTCGGGAGTTCGAATCTCTCCGGGGGCGCCACGTCAGACTCCTGGTGCAGCGGTCGACGCCCCGGGCGACGCTACACTCCGAATGTGACACTTCTGCGGATGGACAACGTCCTCCTCGTTGTCGACGACCTCCAGGCTGCGATCGCGTTCTTTGCCGAACTTGGTCTGGAGCTCGAGGGCGAGACGACCGTCGAGGGGCCGTGGGTGGACCGCACCGTCGGGCTCGACAGCGAAGCGACATCGCGCGGATGCGTACCCCGGACGGCCACGGGCGGCTCGAGCTGGATACGTTCCACACGCCAGCCGCGGTCAGGTTCGAGCCAGAAGACGCACCGGTTAACACGCTGGGCATCCGTCGCATCATGTTCACCGTCGACGACATAGACGAGGTCCTCACCCGACTGAAGGCCCACGGCGCCGAGCTCGTTGGCGTGGTGGTGCAGTACGAGGACAGCTATCGGCTCTGTTGCGTCCGCGGTCCGGAGGGCATCGTCGTCGCACTGGCCGAGCCGGTGAGCTAAGCCTTCACATATGGTCTCTGTTACGGCACAGTGCCCTGGTACCACTCAAGAGGATCCTGCGTAGCCCTTGAGTCCCCGGATTTCTCCGGGGGCGCAATACACATTTCGGCGGCGGCCACGCGCGAGTTGCGGCCGCCCGCCCGATACACTCGCGAAATGCGCTTCTCGAACGCGATCGAGATCCGACGCCCGCCGGATGAGGTCTTCAACGTGCAGCTCGAGTATCTCCGCGGTGCCGTAGCGGTCCTGTACCTGTGCCTTCATAGTTCCTCGCGGCCATGCGAAGGCGGGCGATGTCGGCCCGCGAGGCACTCGCCCGCCACCCATAAGCAATCGGGCTGATGGAGTCGGGTGCCCGGCCGGGCGCTGCCACGATGAGGCATCACGACAGTGTCATAGGTGCCTTTCGCCAGGCTGGCTTCTCGGTCGCCGCGACTGCCCTCGCCTACAACCTCATGGACAGCTACGTCTACGGCTTCGCTCTCCAGCAACGCAACCTGCCCTTCGCAAGCTCGGCCGAGATCGCAGAGGTTGCACAAGGCATCCTCCAGTCCTTTCCGCCAGCGGACTACCCGCACCTCGCGGAGCTGATTTTCGAGCACGTGCTAAAGCCCGCCTACGACTACGGTGACGAGTTCGAGTTTCGGGCTCGACCTGGTCCTCGAGAGCCTCGAGCGGCTGAGGGACGCGCAGTAGTCGGCGCGGTGATAGCGGTGTGCGGCGCCGGAGAAGCGCCGATCTGAACGGGACAGTGGGGTGGCTACGGGGCTTGAGACCGTAGCGTCGGAGCCACACTCCGCGCAAGAAGAATTCCAGATGACGGAGAAGTGTGTCGCTACATCTCCGAACGGCTGGTGCGGTTAGCTGTGGCTGCCTGCCGCCTCAGCCAGGGCCTCGTGACCAGTGGTGACGGGGTAGTTGTCAGGGAACGGGTTGCGCTAAATTGCAACCTTCGCGGCGGCGGGCATTCGCTGGAGGGTGAGCGACCTGGCAGCCGCCTGGACGAACTCGATGGCTCCACGGCGCCTGCCTGGTAGTCGGCCGGCCAGCCTGCGAGGCGGCCTCGCTGTCCCTTGCTTTCGAGACGACCCAGCGGGCCAAGGCCACCGCTCGCGCGAGGGGACGGCCACCAGAGATGGCAACCGTCATGGTCCTGAAAGGAGTGGCTGGACGTCGCGACAGCTTACGTCGGACTGGTCGTCGAGACTGGCACGACCATATTCGCTCGAGGTGCGGGAAATGCTTAGCCTGCTTCGCTCACTTGGTGCAACCCCCGACATGTTTTACGCCGCATCGATCGGGTCGATCTTTCTATCGCTGATCCTCTGGTTCGTGCCTCGTGGCCGTGACGACAGGGACGGAGGGCGTCCGGAGCGACTCGCGATTTTCGTGGGGCTGTGGCCGCCGACGCTGTTTTTGATGGGTCACGCACTCGCCGACGACGAGCGAGACGAGGCCTCCGCAGCGGGGGCACCATAGAAGAGTTCTCGGCCGCGACGAACGTGAGCGTTGCAGGGCCAAGCTCGATCGGGTCGACTCGTCTGTCTTCGGTCGTGACGCGGTCGACCAACAGCCGGCCAGAGCACGCGCGCGGCCGCACGCAGAGCGCGAGCCAACTCGCCGTCCGGCAGACTGACCCGGGCTATGGCTCCTCCGTGGCTGCCGGCATCCAGAAACCGAACTCGGCGCCGCGGGCGATCGCGTGCGACGAATTGGCTGCCCAGATGCGGCCGCCCATGGCCTTGATCAGCTCACGACAGACGAACAACCCGATGCCCGCGCCGGCGGCCTTGCTCGCCGCGCCCTGGGCGCGATGGAAGAGCTCGAACAGCTGGTCCGGCGGCTCGTCGCCCAACCCTGGTCCCTGATCGATCACGCGCACCGACACGCCTTGGTCATTTTGCCGCGCAATGATGTAAACGGTCGAGGAGGCGGGCGCGTACTTGCCCGCGTTGCTCAGGAAGTTGCCCACGACCTGTTCGACGTACAACTCCTCGCCCAGCACCATCGGCAGATCCGGTGCCAATTCAAGGGTGTAGTTCTGTACAGTCGAGCGAGCAAGCTCGCCGCCGACCATGCGCCGGAGAAGGGTTTCGATACGGATCGGCTCTGGGGCGACGACCAGCTTGCCTGCCTCTGCACGACTGAGCACGATGAGGTCCTCGGTTAGGCGGCGCAACCGACCGGCTTCGCTTGCGATATCACCGATGTGTTCCTTGACAGCCGATACCTCGAGCGTGGAGATGCGCTCGCGCAGGATGTGGCTCATACCGTAGATCGTGGTGATCGGCGTGCGCAGCTCGTGCGCGACGACTGCCATCAGGGCATCGCGGAATTCACGTAAACGTTGCTCTTCGGCGTAGCGGGCGGCCAGGTCGTTCGCGAGGCGCCGGCTCTCTGCCCGCTCGCCTTCCAGCGCGCGCGTGGCCGAGAGCAACTCCTTTTCCCATTTGGCGCGGGCTCTGACGCGCACGACGAGTGCGACGTAGCGCGCCGCGTGGTCGTCGTCCAGCCGCCGAGCGTTGACCAGAACCGGTACGTCTTCACCGCTCGGTGAAGCGAGGGTCAGGAACACTTCCTCCACGCGGCCATCAGCCTCGAGAGCTGGAAACACGTGCGTTTGAAACAGGATTCGAGAGGCGCCGCTGAGCAGGGTATCGAGGGGCTTGCCGACGAGCGCGGCCCGGTCGCCTACATCGAACGCGTTGACCTCGGCCGAGACGTGAACGATCTGCAGGTCCGCCGAGAGGAGCAGGACCGCACCCGGAACGCGGTCGAAAGGGTCGCTCAGCGAGCCGTCACCGCAGGCGAGGGCAGGCGAAGGTATGTGCGCATCGCTGTGATGACCTGCTCAGGGTGACTGACGTGCGGACAGTGACCCGTCGCGTCGATCACTGCCAGCGTGCTAGCTGGCAGTTCGCGGTGCACGTACTCCCCCACCTCGGGCGGCGCGACCGCGTCCTCGCGGCATTGGACGATCAGCGACGGCGTGGTGCAGCGGGCCAGGTCTAGGCGGTTGTCGGCCAGAAAGGTCACCTCGGCGAACTGACGGGCCATGACCGGGTCAATCGAGCAGAACGTCTCCTCGAGCTCGGCGGCCAGCGCGGGTCGGTCCGGGTTGCCCATCACCAGTGGCGCGAGCATCGAGGCCCAGCCGACCGCGTTGACGTCCATCATCTCGAGCAGACCGTCGATGTCGGCGCGGCTGAAGCCTCCGCGATAGTCGGGCGGATCGTCCAGGTACCGCGGCGACGGCGTGATGAGAATTAGTTCGCTGAACCGCTCTGGGTCGGAGATGGCGGCCAGCACAGCGATCGTTGCACTGACCGAGTGACCGACGAGGACGACATCGCGCAGCGCGAGCGCCTCGCAGATGGAGAGAATGTCGTCGGTGTAGCCCAGCAGCGTCGCGTAGCGCTGTGGGTCGTAGGTCGCTCTATCGGATTGTCCTGCGCCCACGTAGTCGAAGGTGACGATGCGATAGTCGTCGGCGAAGGTCGGCGCGACGAAACGCCAAAGCGTCTGGTCGCAACCGAAACCGTGCGCGAACATCATCGGCCGGCCGTCGCGGTTTCCCGTCACGCGCACGGCATGCCGTGCCAGCACCTCGTCCATCGGGCGAAAGGATACCGTGCGTTGCTGGCGCCCGACATCGCGACCGCCCTCGCGGCGACGCGACGCCGCAGGCCGCGTTCAGCTCACGGCGTACCATCTCAGCGCATCGCCGACTTTGCGCAGTGGGTGCGCGCGTCTCTCCGGGGGCGCCACCCCCTGTTTTGTCGCGGTGGGAACAGGCTCCTATATCCGCGACGACGCGAACGCCTCAGCTGGCCTCGCTGCCGGCTTGCTGTGGGCTGTTCCCACCAGCGCGACGTGAAGTGACCGATCGACTCGACGGAGTCAGCGTTTCGTCGCGAGATGTGGCCAAAGCCCACAACCGAACCTCATCGCGGTCGCGACGAGCCGAAGTTGAGCACCACTCGCCGCCGTCGCCGGTCATTTGCGGCCGGCTGGTGGGCAGTTTCCACACCCGGCCACGGGTCCCGGCACGCGAGCGGCAGTGCGGGCCATTTGCGGCCGGCTGGTGGGCAGTTTCCACACCCGGCCCACGGCGGAAGAGTAGGACGGTAGTCGGGCTCGAGGTCCGGCGGAAACACGGGCCACAGCTGCCCTGCCGGCGGCTGCCGTGCCTGCTTGCGATGAGGAAGCGGGATGTGCCTCGCCGCCTTCGAAGGCAGACGCGTACCAAGCCGACTGGTCTGCTGTTGGCGTGGTGCTCCTCGGGTCTCTCCGGGGGCGCCAGAGCCGGCGGCCGAGACCACAGCCTGTGCCACGTGTTCTGCGTCGCATCCCTGGCCATCTCGACGTCCCCGCAGATGACGAAACACACCTGCACGAGCTCGGCGTCGTGCATGACAACGAGCTCCGTGAAGACGTCCTGATCGCGGGCCCTCAGCAGTTCAAGTGTCTGCTCGGGAGGCAGCGCCTGGGATGCTGATACCTCCCGACGGGCTTGCATACCCTATTGATGCACGGGCGGCGCCCGCTGTTTCAGGTCAGCAGCACGTGGCGGGCCGCGACGGCATCAGGCAGTTCCGACCGCGTACCACCACAGCGGATCGGTTGCTTTGCCTGGCGGGTGCCCGCGTCTCTCCGGGGGCGCCACACGGTCCTCCCATCGTGGGTGACTCTGGGCGAGAGTCAACCGCCGTCAAGCACCGCACCGAGCCATGCCCGAAGACGGAGGTGGATGCACTGGTAGGGAAGGGTGACGTGCGCCGCCCCTGACTTTCTGAGGCGTGAAACCTGATCATCATGCCAACCGCGGGGCCCTCCTGATCGTCAATAGAGATGATCCGGCCACGCACGAGGGATTGATGGATCGCGAACTCCTGCTTCGGGCGCGCGCCGGCGACGTGGAGGCCTTCGAGTCGATCGTGCTGGCCGAAGGGGAGTCGCTCTTCCGGACCGCGCTTGCCATCCTGGGCAACGAAGCCGATGCCCGCGATGCCGTGCAGGAGACGTTCGTGCGCTCGTGGCGAAGCATGGCCAGCCTGCGCGAGCCCGATCGCTTCGACGCCTGGATCGGCCGCAGCCTGATCAACCAGTGCCGTGACGTGCTGCGCCGCCGCGGCCGAGTACGCGACGTCGGCTTGACCGACGTCCCAGCGCACTCAACGGCCCTGGACAGAGATTCCGCCGAGCTGCGCGAAGCGTTCGCGCGGCTGTCCGTCGACCAGCGCGCGCTCCTCGTCCTGCATCACCTGCATGGCTACGGGGTGCGCGAGATCGGGGCCTGGCTGGGCGTGCCGGTAGGGACCGTGAAGTGGCGCCTGAGCCGCGCACGAAGCGCACTGCGTGCCCAACTGGAGCGTGGTCGATGACTCGCTGGCGGTCGGTTCCCGACACAGAACTAGACGCGCGCCTGGCCGCCGAGATCCGCGCGCTTGCGCAGGGCGTCGCGCTGGCCGATGACTGGTCTCGCTTCGAGCTGTTGCCCGCGGTCCGCGCGCGCATCGGCCACGAGCCTCGCCAGCCGGCCAGCTCCCGGGCAGTCGCCCTGCCTGGGCTGGTGGGCGTGGTTGCCCTGGTGGCGTTGATCGGCGCCTTTGCCCTCTCGCGCCTGCCGGGGAGCTGGCCCGGTGGGCCGTACGGCGAGGCCACGCAGGGTGCCTTCACGCTGACCATCAGCGCGGCCAAGCCCGACTACGTTGCCGGAGAGCCGATCGATGTCGAGGCCACCTTCAGCTACCACGGCCAGGCTGACAGCGTCGAGCTGTCCACCTCGCACCCGATCACCACCTTCATCGTGCGCCAGCCCGATGGCGACATTGGGATGGGCGGGGACTCCCCGGCCATCTGCGTGCCCTACGAACTCCAGCGGGGCGAGGAGCTGCGCCGGGCGTTCACCAAGAGCGGCGGCTGGAGCCGGGACGACCCGCGGGCAGACTTCTATGAGCAGTGGTGGGGTGACCCGGTGTTCTGGCTGCCGGCCGGCGAGTGGGAGATCGTGGTCAGGTCAGACTTCCGGCTGGGCCATGGCTGCACCGGCGAGCCGGTGACGATGGAGGCGTGGCTCAGGCTGACCGTTACTGACCCAGCTGGGCCAGGGCCAAGCCCGGCACCGTTCATCGAGACAGGGACCGACGGCCTGCGCACGTTTGCCGTCGTGCACGAGATTGACGGCATTCCGGCCTCATGCCCGGCCTTCGCGCTTGTCGATCCAGTCGTCGGCCGCCTTGATGGATCGCCCGACGATCCGCTCGAGCCGGTTTGGCTGGTGGCTGCCGACGGCGAGCGACTGTCGGTCGTCTGGCCGCGCGGGTTCTCGGTAACCTTCGAGCCGGAAGCGATTCTGCGAGACTCCGAAGGCCGCCTGGTCGCCCGGGCGGGCGACACCGTTGAGCTCGATCAGGTCAGCGTTGACGACAGTGCCGGAACGTACAACGATCCATACATCGCTTCTGGACTCTTGTTCGACAGCTGCTACCCGCCGGACTTCCGGCTGCTTCCGTCGCCTGCGCTAACGCCACAGCCGATTCCGACGGCGGTGTCTGAATCCACCCCCAACCCGAGCCCCACACCCACTGCACGCCAGGCGTCGCCCGAGCCCTCGCCAACCCCGACGCCGGTAGCCGACGGCAGCTGGCGGAAGCTACCCCCGGTAGCAATCGAGGACGGGCTCTACGCCACGGGCGTTTGGACCGGCACGGAGTTCATCGTGTGGGGCAGCGCAGGCTTGTCGGAGGGCGCCGCGTACGACCCCACAAGAGACGCCTGGCGGATGCTTCCGGCTGGTCCTGGAGGCCCACGACGAAATCTTGCCGCCGTCTGGACTGGCGAAGTTGTGCTCGCCTGGGATGGCGGCAGAGGTGATGGTCTTCCCGACGGCGGGTTCTACGACCTCGAAACTGACACTTGGCAGCCGATTGCGCCTGGGCCGCTCGCCAGTGCGCATGCCGAGCTCGCCTGGACCGGCTCAGAGCTTCTCGTACTGACCTCGGACATGCGCGCGGCTGCGTACGATCCGGCCACGGACGAGTGGCGTGAGCTGCCGACCGCTCCACTGCCTCCGGGATCATTCATCGCCGAGTGGACCGGTACAGAATGGCTCGTGATCGCGATGGAGGGATCAGCGCGATCGCCTGCTCCGGCGGCCGCGTTCGATCCGGAGCGCGCGACGTGGCGGACCCTCGCGCCCACTCCACTCACCGGCCTGGACGAGGGCGTCGAGGCCGTCTGGGTCGGAGACCGGCTGATCATCGGGCGCGGTCATCAGGGCACTGTCGTCTACCACCCTGCGTCCGACCACTGGGAGCCGTTCGAAGCTCCCGGATGCCCGATGGGAATCGGGACCATCTCGGCCGTTTGGACAGGCGAACTAGTCCTGACGCCGCGCTTCCTCGCCAATCTGTCTACCGGTCAGTGCCTCCAGCTTCCACCGGCACCAAGGCGTGACGGCTGGGGGTCGAGTCGCCATGACGGGGCTGCAGTCGTTTGGACGGGGACCGAGCTACTCGTTTGGGGCGGCGGCACAGGCGGGGACATCGATGTCGCACCGGCGGACGGAGCGGCCTTCAAGCCCGACTAGTGCCGCTGGGTGAGCCGAGACCACCGACGCCGACCGGCCGCGCTGCTCCAGCCACGCACCACGACAGCGGATCGAGCGTTTTGCCCAATGGGTGGTCGCGCCTCTCCGGGGGCGCCAGTTCTTGCGGGCCGAGCGCAACCGCTAGGCTGGCACTACCTCACACTCACACAACATGGCTTGGGTACCGTCATGCGGGCAGATTTCCATGTCGCAACCGAAATGGTGGAACCCGCCCAGCGGGGCGCCGCAGTCATGACAGTCTGACTGCGGCCTGAAAGAGCCCGGCTCTGACCACCACGCCTCCGCCCCGTACGCCTCGACCGGCCTGCGGGTGCCCCCGAGCTCATGGAGCCGTGGCTCGCATGATGAGCCGTTCATCAGCCGGCCGCAGTGCTCGCATGTTGCAATTGACACGCCTGTACAGCGTACCAATCGAGCCGAGGACTGCGCTGCCGGTGTGCTTCCGAGTCTCTCCGGGGGCGCCAGTGCTACGTATGCTCCGATGTGTCTCATGGCGCTTCGGTCAGGGCGGCGCAGGTGGTCCTCGACCGTCCCAGGTAACAGCCATTGGTTCGTCCCGGAACTGCGCCACGACAAGATCGAAGAACGGGAATCGCTCGAGCTGCGCCGGGCTCATGTTCAGAGTGACTCGCACGGCATAAACGACATCCTCTGGGCAACGTCGTGTGTCGTCTGGATCGATGAGCGCACAGTCGGCCTCGGGTTGCACCGTGACCGATTCAACTCTCGCGCGCCCGTTCGTTCCCAGATGCGTAATGGCCGTCTCGACCGCTACCCGGCACTCGTGCGGCTCACCCGCGCAAGGATCGTCGGCTCTCGCGCAGGCGGAGATCAGCACCGCAAGGACGACCACAACTGTCCTTCGCATGATCCCGATTTGCCTCGCCGGTCATGCTGCGCCGGCAGCTGTCGGTCCGGTGCAGGCTC
>CAYRMQ010000106.1:0-9381 GCA_964425305.1 uncultured Anaerolineaceae bacterium
CAGCGCCGGCGGCAGGACGCCGACGACGGCCACGTTGCCGGCCAGGCCGGCCAGCGAGTTGGCCAGGATGAAGCCGGCCGACAGCGCCGCCGCGGTGCGTGGCGGCGCCCAGCCGAGGAAGAGCAGAAGCGGCGTCAGGAAGATCCCGCCGCCGGTGCCCGTCAGCCCCGCCAGCAGGCCCAGCGCCGCGCCCACCAGCACCGACGCCGGGCGCGGGATGGCGCCGGCGACCGCCGCGTCGTCGTGGCGGGCGGCGGTCTGCCACAGCCGCCCGGCGGCGACGAGCAGGACGAGGCCGACGAGCACCTCGTAGGCGCGCGTCGGCAGCACGATCGCGCCGCCGATGAAGGCGAGCGGAACCGAGCCGGCGAGGAAGGGCAGGAGTGTGCCAATGGGCAGCTGGCCGGCGCGCGCGAAGCGGACGACGACCACGCCCGCCACGACCACGTTCAGGACGAGCGCGGTCGGGCGCATGACCAGCGGCTCGAGGCCGGCGAGCGCCATGATCGCGAGGTAGGCCGACGCGCCGCCATGGCCGACCGACGAGTACAGGACCGCCGCACCGAGGAAGGCCAGCCCGATGACGGCGGCGAGCTCTATGCCGACGACCATCGCGCCTTGAGGTTGATCGACGCGGGCGACCGCTCTACCAGGGCTCTCCTTCGGACGAGTCGTACTCGTCGCGCAGCTTCGGCCGCTCGGCCAGTGCGCCCTCGCCGCGGGTGACGCCCAAGCGCGGCTGACCGGCCTCTATCTCGGTTGCCGTGCCCTCCAGCACCGGCCTGCGACCGGTCGGCAGCTCGACGACGATGGCGCGCATCTCGGTGCCGTCGGTGAAGGCGCCGTGGATGATGCCGGCGGGCCAGACGACGGCCTCGCCGTGGTTGACGCGTGCCCGCTCGTCGCCGACCTGCACGTAGCCGCCGCCGCTGACCACTATGAAAAGCGTCGTGTTCGGATTGGAGTGCGGGCTGATCATGGCGTAGCGCTGGAAGGCCAGCTCGGACACCAGCGCGTGCTCGTCGCGGTGGATCACCTGGCCGGTCACGCCTTGCGTCCCGGGCGGGCCGTCGGGCCGGCGATGGCCGGGCCCGAAGCGGCGGATCTCCATCGGTCCTGCTCTGTCCGGCGCCCTAGCGTCGCCGCCGCTGGCCGCGGCTGCGCTTGGCGCGCACCGTCGCCTCGGGACTCTTGTAGCGCGACTGGCTGAAGAACCTCGCCCGGCGCAGCTGCTCGTTGTAGACCTCGATCAGCGGCGGGAAGCGGAAGAAGCGGATCCAGATGAACGTCGCCAGGCCGACGACGAGGGTGGCCACGATGACGAAGAAGTAGAAGCGGAAGATTGTCGCGACGAGCAGCAGCCCGAAGACCGACAGGCCGGTCCACAGCAGCCACTCCTGCATCGTGCGCAGCGGCTCGTGGCGGTGGAGCTGGCGCGTCCGGATGTTGTACAGCACGACGGTCAGGACCAGGAACACGAGCGACGCGATCCAGATGGGATGGAAGATGTCGGGAAAGTTCTCGGGGATGAACTGGCGGGCCAGGTAGTCCCACGGCGCGTGACGCACGGCACCTCCACATCGGCGTGACGGGGCCATCGAGGATAGCAGAGGAGGCGCGCGGGCCGATCGGCGGGGGCCCGCGCGCCGATCGGTGGGTGGCCCGCGGCACGGGCTGCCGTCGGCGTCCGGCTTGCTATACTCGGCCGCGCCCGCGCTCCTGCCCAGAGCCGCGGCGTCCCACCGAGAGGAGCTGGAGGACACCGTGCGAGCGCTACTCTCGGTCGCCAATCGCGACGGAATAGCGGACCTTGCGCGCGAGCTGCTCGACATCGGCGTCGAGACCTACGCCACCGACGGCACGCGCGCGGCGCTGGCAACCGATGGCGTCGAGGTCAGGCCGGTCAGCGAGCTGACGGGCGCACAACCGCTCGCCGGCGGGCAGGTCAAGACGTTCCACCCCGCGATCTATGCCGGGATCCTTGCCCGGCGCGGCCGCGCCGAGGAGCTGGCCGAGCTGGTCGAGCAGGAGATCGGGCTGATCGACCTGCTCGTCGTCAACGTCAAGCCCTTCGCGCCGCAGGTGGGCGAGCGTGCGATTCCGCTCGACGAGGCGATCGAGATGATCGACGTCGGCGGCACGGCCCTGCTGACGGCGGCCGCGCGCAACTACGCCGCCGTCGCCGCCGTCTCGAGTCCGCGCCACTACCCGAGGCTCGTCCGCGAGCTGCGCGAGATGGGCTCGCTGTCGGCCGAGTTCCGCCAGCGCGTGGCGGCCGACGCGCTCGCCGACGTGGCAGCGTACTACGCCGAGGTCGCCGGCTACCTCAACCACATCGCCGGCACACGCTTCCCGACCCGCCTTGCCGTCGTGCTCGAGAAGCAGCGCGACCTGCCATACGGCGAGAACCCTCACCAGGAGGCCGCCTTCTACCGCGAGACGACGCACCGCACGGGCACCCTCTCCGACGCCGTTCAGCTGCAGGGCGACGATCCGACGTTCAACGACCTGCTCGACCTCGACACGGCCTACCGCATCGTGACCGACTTCGCCTCGCCCACCTGCTGCATCGTGAAGCAGGTCAACCCGACGGGCCTCGCCTCCAACGATCGCCTGATCGAGGCCTACCGGCGCGCGCTGGAGGGCGATCCCGTGAGCGCCTTCGGCGCGGTCGTGGCGGTCAACCGCGAGATCGATACCGAGACCGCGCGCGAGCTGGTGGGCAACAACTACGAAGCCGTCGTCGCGCCCGGCTTCTCGGAAGAGGCGCGGCAGCTGCTGGTCGGGAAGGAGCACCTCGCGCTCCTCGCCGTGCCGGCCTGGCCGTCGGAGGCCATCGCCGACTACGGCATCGCCCGGCTCGACTTCCACCGCATCGACGGCGGGCTGCTCGTCGAGACGCTCGACCAGTCGGCCGTCGACCGCTCGCAATTGAAGGTCGTCACCCGCCGGCGGCCGACGCTGGAGGAGCTGACCGACCTGCTCTTCGCCTGGCGCGCCGTTCGCCACGTGCGCAGCAACGCCGTCGTGCTGGCACGCAACGCGGCACTGGTCGGCGTCGGCGCGGGCCAGGCCAGCCGCCTGGCGGCGGTCGAGATCGCGCTGCACCGGGCGGCCGAGCGGGCTCCGCTCAGCGTCCTCGCCGCGGACGCCTACTTCCCGTTCGCCGACGCCATCCAGCTCGCCGCCGAGCGCGGCGTGACGGCGATCATCCAGCCCGGCGGCTCGGCGCGCGACGAGATGGCCATCGAGGTCGCCGATCGGCATCACATGGCGATGGTCTTCACCGGCCGGCGCCACTTCCGCCATTGAGGCAGGTCGCAGCAGCACAGGAGGAGCGAATGGAGTCCCAGCTGTCACTCGAGATGGTCCGCGTGACCGAGGCGGCAGCGATAGCCTCCGCTCGCTACATGGGCCGCGGCGACCGCGATGGCGCCGACCGCGCGGCGACCGAGGCGATGCGCCGTACGCTCGACGAGATCGAGGTGCATGGCACGATCGTCATCGGCGAAGGCGAGCGCGACGAGGCGCCGATGCTGTACATCGGCGAGGAGGTCGGCGAGCGGCGCGATGGCCAGCTCGAGATCGACATCGCGGTCGATCCGCTGGAGGGCACGAACCTCGTCGCCAAGGGCCTGTCCAACGCGATCACGGTCCTCGCCGCGTCCGAACGGGGCGGCCTGCTCAACGCCCCCGACACGTACCTCGACAAGCTGTGTGTCGGGCCTGTCGCCGCCGGCCAGGTCGACATTCGCCTGCCGGCGGCGGAGAACCTCGCCCGCGTAGCGCACGCCCTCGGCCGCCGCGTCGGCGACCTGACCGTCGTCATCCTCGATCGCGACAGGCACGTCAAGCTCATCGAGGACGTCCGTTCGGCCGGTGCGCGCATCAAGCTCATCTCCGACGGCGACCTGTCGGCCGCGATCAGCTGCGCCGTCAGCGGCACCGGCGTCCACGCCGTGATGGGCATCGGCGGCGCGCCCGAAGGCGTGCTGACCGCCGTCGCCCTGCGCTGCCTCGGCGGCGAGATCCAGGCGCGCTTCAGGTTCCGTAACGACGAGGAGCGCGAGCGCGCCCGGGCGATGGGCATCGAGGCCCACGACGAGGAGCGCGTGTACACCACGACCGACCTGGCGCCCGGCGAGAACCTCGTGTTCTCGGCCACCGGCGTGACGATGGGCGACCTGCTCAGCGGCGTGCGCTTCTTCGGTGGCGGCGCCCGCACGCACTCGCTGGTGATGGGCTACCAGTCGAAGCAGGTGCGCTTCGTCGACACCGTCCACATGTTCGATCGCGAGCGGCCGCCGAGCGTTCGGCTCTGACCCACTCCAGGGCTTGCGGTCGTGGTACGGCGTCGCACCGGCGCCCTGACGGCCGTCTCTACGGAGGCCACAATCCGTAACCGTCTACGGGGTGGGGCGAGTGTCACGCGCGTCGCCTCGTGCATCTACTGGCCGACCAACGCTTCATCAGGCCAAGGCCTTACTGCGGAGAACCTCGATCAATGCGTCTCATCCGTCACCTCGCCGTCGGGCTGCTGCCCCTGATCATCGTCGCCTGTTTCGCGCAGCCGCCGGCCGAGGAGTCGCCCTCGCCGGTCGCCCCGCCCTCGCCTACGCTCGTGCCGACCGGCTCTCCCGCTCCGACGCCCAGCCAGTCGCCCGGCCCGACCGACGCGCCGGCCAGCCCGTCGCCCAGTCCCGACCCGTCGCCCAGTCCCGACGCCTCACCGACACCCGCCGGATCGCCCACGCCGGCGCCCGGCGGTGGCACCTCGTGGACCGGCCCCGAGCGGATCTCGGAGCGCAGCTACTACGAGCCGTCGCTGGTCGTCGACAGCGGCCTGACCGATCTCGTCTATGTCGCCGCCGGCCTCGGCCGCGGCATCTTCCTGGTGACCAACGACGAGGGCAACGTCGCCGGCGCGTGGACCCGCCAGCGGCTGAGCAACCCGCCACGCGCCTATACCGACGAGCAGCCGTCGATCGCGCTCGACGTGACCGGCGGCGGCCTGTACGTCGCCTTCACGCGGATGTACGACAGCGAGCTGGGCCGCTTCCCGGAGGGTATCTACCTGACGAGCAACGTCAGCGGTGACTGGTCGGCGCCGCGAATGCTCGTCGGCGGCGGTGCACACGGCCCCTCGCTCACCGTACGCGACGGCGTGATCCACCTCGCCTACGTGGCCAGCAGCCCGACCGACATCATCGAGGACGACCCCGAGCACCCGCTGATGTACGGGACCGACCGCAGCGGCAGCTTCCGGGCGAAGGAGGTCTCGCGCAACGGCGCGCTGCCGCAGCTCGTGCTTGACGGCGACGGCCGGCCGCACATCCTGTTCAGCTCGCCCTTCTGGGCCGACGTCGGCGTCTCGTACGCCGCCGGCTCGACGCCCGACGGCTCGTTCACGCTCGAGCGCCTGCCGGGCACGACCGCCGACGCGCGCGGCGCCTCGCTGGCGCTCGGGCCGGCCGGCCGGCCGCATGCCGTCTGGCACGAATGGCCCGACGACGCGCCGCGCTCGACGCTCTACTACGCGCGTCGCGGGAGCGCCGGCTGGAGCGCGCCGCAGCCGCTCCTGGAGGACGCCCTCGCGTCGAGCGTCGTCGTCGACGGCACCGGCGGCGTTCACATCGTCGCCGGCGGGCCGGGCGGCGTGCGCTACGCGCTGGGCAGCGGCGGCTCGTTCGGCTTCGACCAGCTGGCGTCAGAGCCGACGCTGTGGCTCGACCTCGCGCCGCCGGCCGTCGAGCACTCGCCGCCGCAGGTCCATCTCATCTTCGTGACCGGCGAGGAGACCGGCGACGGCATGTGGTACGGCATGGCCCGCGTCGAGTAAGCGGCCTCAGGCCACCCAGCTCCGCTCTTCGTCACGCCAGCGGCCGACGATCCGCGCGGCCTGCGCCCCCTCGGCCGCCTCGCGTGCGCCTCGGGCGTCGGCGATCATGGCACTCCACCCGGGCGGGCGCAGCCGCGGCGCGAGCTCGCCGAGCGGAGCCAGCACGAACAGCCGCTCGGCCAGCGCCGGATGGGGAACGGCGAGCCAACGGCCGTCCGGCCGCTTCACGTCGATCCGGTGAGGACCGAACAGCAGCAGGTCGAGGTCCAGCTCGCGCGGCGCCCAGCGACGGCGCGGCCGTCGGCCGAGCGCGTGCTCGAGCTGCTTCAGCGCGGCGAGGAAGGCGAGCGCACCCGTTTCCGGATCGGGCCCGGCCGGGACGTCGAGCGCGGCGACGGCATTCAGGAAATCGGGCTGGTCGGTGACGCCGACGGGTCGCGTGCGATAGAGGCTCGAGACTCCCGCCAACCGCACGCCGGGCAGTGCCGACAGCGCGTGGACGGCAGCAGTCAGCGTCGCCTGCGCAGCGCCGACGTTGGCGCCCAGCCCCACGTATGCTCGCTCGCGCTTCGCCAATCGGCCACCCTCCCCGAGTGGGCTGCCCATCTTGGCACGGGGCGCGTGCTTACGAGGTTTGCGAGTACGCCCCGACGCTGGCCTACCCTGTCCTCTCGCCGATATGTGGCGCCGCCCTGAACGGGCGGAGCGCGCTCATCGGGGGGACCGGCGCCGCCCTGCCAGACCAGCCGGCGCTCGTTTGCGCCATGTGTCGCCGTCGTGAGCACAACGCGAGTCCTGACAGCGGTAGACCGGTCAGCGTCATCCTTCCGTCACCCCCGCCATGCTCGGCGACGGTTAGCCGCGCAGCGCGGGCGGCGTCTCGGCTGGCGTAGTGCCCAGCCCGCGAGCAGGTGACCGGACCTGCCGCGGCAGGCGCGCTTACGGCTCACCAGCGCGCCATCTGTCAACAACGATGCCAGGCCGGCGCCACTAACGCCCACCAGCGCGTCAGCTGACGAGAGCGAGCCCGCGCCGCCCGCCGCGGGCCGGCGCTACATCGCTCGAGATGGGCCGGCTAGCCGGCAGGCCGGTCGCCGGCTCCGGCGTTGTGGCCGAACGCCTGCCGCTCGGTCAGCCCTTGCGGCGCTGCAGGTCGTCGTCGGCGGGGCGGTCCTGGCGGTGGCCGGCGGGCCAGTCCTGCCAGCCCTCGTCCGGCTGGTCGGGCGGCAGCTGGCCGGGATCTGTAGGGCGTGCCGGCTGGCTGGCCGGCGCGGCTCAGACATCGGCCTTCTCGGGCGGCCAGGCGAGCGTCAGCAGGAAGGCGCAGTCGCCGCCCTGCGCCGTCAGCGTCCACCCTTCGCCGACGTCGACGACGCCGACGTCGTTCCCGTGCAGCTCAGCCTCGGCGCCGGCACGGCGCAGGATGGCCCGGCCCTCCAGCAGGTGGATGCTCGCTCGCGCATCACCGTCGTTCTCGCCCACCGTCACGCCGTCGCGCAGGACGGTCAGGAGGACACGGAAGTCGACGTCCTTGGCGAGGGTCCGCGAGTTGCGATCGCCCTCCCGCCACGGCTCTTCGCTGCGCAGGCGCTCGAGCTCGTCACGCAACGAGAAGGTCATCAGCGGCTCCATCAGAGGCCGGCTCTCGCGCGTGTCCGTGCCGCTGGTTCGGCCGTATCGGCCCGTCGCCATCGGCGATCCTCCTCAGGGTGGCGGCTGCAGGGTGGGTGGCGGAGTGAAGGTCGTCGGCGGTCGCGTGCCCGGCTCGACGGGCGGCGTCGGGATCACCTGCGGCGTGATCTCGCCGCCCTGCCCGCAGGCGGCCACGGCAAGCACCAGCGCCGCCACGGCGAGACCTGCCCGGGCCAGCCATCGGGGCATGCCGGAGCAGGAATACCCGCCCGCGCCGGTACGGGTGTTCCAGTCCCCCCGCCCCTCCGACTGCCGCGACGGCCGGTCCCGGTTCACAGCTGTGGACCGTCGGGGTCGGGTGTCGGGTGCGTCACGTCGCCAGCCTCGGGAACGTCGTCGCCGAGGTTGCCCGGGTTGCGGCCGACGCGGTCGGCGATCGACGTCCCGTCCTCGCCGCCGTGGCCCGCTGGTTCCCGCTCGGGGATCTCCGGCCGGCCGCCGGGCGGCGCGTCCTGGGGGCGGGATGCTTCGGACATGCTGTGCACTCGTACCTCCACGGCTGTGCCGTCCACGTTCGGACAGCACCGCTTGCGCCAGCCGCGGCCGGGCCGCGTGCGCGAGTTGCAGTCCTCTTGCACGCGGCGGCGGTTAACCTTCTGTGGTTCCTTGACCTTCTGTGGTCCCTGACCCCTGTGGAGACAGACGTAGACGCCTCGATCGCCCGACCGCACGCACCCACCGAACAGCCGGAAGCGCCGCCGACGGGCCGTTCGACACCTATCGCCTGGCCCGGGCGACCCTATCCGCTGGGCGCCTCCTTCGACGGCGCGGGCGTCAACTTCGCGCTCTTCTCGGAGGTGGCCGAGCGGGTCGAGCTGTGCCTGTTCGACGCGGTGGGGGACGAGACGCGCGTCGAGCTTCCCGAGCAGACCGGCTTCGTCTGGCACGGCTACCTGCCCGGCGCCGCTCCGGGCCAACGCTACGGCTACCGCGTCCACGGGCCGTGGGAGCCGGCCGGCGGCCGTCGCTGCCTGCCGCACAAGCTGCTGCTCGACCCCTATGCCCGCGCGGTCGAGGGACAGGTCGACTGGAACGAGGCGGTCTTCAGCTATCACTTCGACCGTCCCGGCGGGCCGCGCAACGACGCCGACAGCGCGTCGTACGTGCCGCGCAGCGTCGTCGTCGACCCCTCCTTCGAATGGGCCGGCGATCGCCCGCCGCGCCGGCCGCTGCACGAGACGGTGATCTACGAGACGCACGTCAAGGGCTACACCGTCCGCCATCCGGACGTGCCGCCGGAGCTGCGCGGCACCTACGCCGGGCTGGCTCATCCGGCCAGCATCGACTACCTGCTGGCGCTTCGCGTGACGGCCGTCGAGCTCCTGCCGGTCCACCAGTTCGTGCACGACTCGCAGCTCGTCGAGCGGGGCCTGCGCAACTACTGGGGCTACAACACGATCGGCTACTTCGCGCCGCACAACGAGTACGCCGCCGCCGGACAGACAGGCGAGCAGGTGACCGAGTTCCGGCAGATGGTCGCCGCCCTCCATCGTGCCGGCATCGAGGTCATCCTCGACGTCGTCTACAACCACACGGCCGAGGGCAATCACCTCGGCCCGATGCTATCGTTCCGGGGCATCGACAACGAGGCCTACTACCGCCTCCGGCCGGCGGATCCAAGCCGCTATGCCGACTACACTGGCACCGGCAACACGCTCAACGCGCGCCATCCCTACGTCAGGCAGCTGGTCATGGACAGCCTGCGTTACTGGATCGAGGAGATGCACGTCGACGGCTTTCGCTTCGACCTGGCGGCGACGTTTATGCGCGAGGAGCACGCCGTCGAGCGCATGGCCGCCTTTTTCGATCTCATCCAGCAGGACCCCGTCGTCAGCCAGGTCAAGCTGATC
>CAYRMQ010000107.1:0-9333 GCA_964425305.1 uncultured Anaerolineaceae bacterium
CATCGGCGCGCTGATGGTCGACATCGACCACTTCAAGCGGCTCAACGACCGCTACGGGCACGCCACGGGTGATCGTGTCCTGCGCGTCGTGGGCGAGCAGATCCAGGCCGCCGTGCGAAGCGAGGATACCCCCGCCCGCTATGGCGGCGAGGAGTTCGCCGTCGTGCTGCGCCAGGCGAATGCCGAGCAGGCACTCGAGGTCGCCGAGCGGATCCGGCGTGCCATCGCCGGTATTCCACCCCGCGAGCTCGGCCTGCGCGATCCGGTCAGCGTGTCGGTGGGCGTGGCCGTCTCGGGCACCGACGACGGCGACGTGGGGACTCTCCTCCAGTCGGCCGACTCGGCCCTCTACCGGGCCAAGCGCGAGGGGCGCAATCGGGTCGTGCTCGCGCGCTGACGGCGCGTCCGATCCGGCGGCCGTCCGGCGTGGCGCGCTCCAGGCGCGCATGACACGATAGGCAGCCATGGCCCGCGCCCGGCGCTCCGCGCCGCCCCGCCCCAAGCGCATTCCCGAGCGCTCGCTGGTCGCCGACGCCGACACTGAAGCCGACCTCCAGGCCGACCACGAGCTCGAACCCGACGACCACCTGCAGCCCGACGACGAGCTGGCCGAAGGCCCGCCGACGGAGGCCGACACGCTTGCCCCCGCGCTGACCGAGGAGATCGTCGTCGATCCCGACCAGCCGCCGTACGAGGTGCGGCCGCGGTTCTCGCGCGGCGACGACGTGCCGCTGCTGGGCAACGACGAGCTGGCGCGCATCTTCTACGAGATCGGCGACATGCTCGAGATCCAGGGCGAGCTGCCCTTCAAGGTCGGCGCCTACCGGCGCGCGGCCGAGTCGATCGCGCACAGCCCGGTCGACGTCGCCGCCGCCTACCGTGGCGGCACGCCGCCGCGGCTGGCCGGCGTGGGCAGGGCCATCGACGAGAAGCTGGCCGAGCTCGCCGACACCGGCCGGCTGCGCTTCTACGAGCGACTGCGCCGCGACGTGCCGCCGAGCGTCGTGACGCTGCTGCAGGTGCCCGGTCTCGGGCCGCGCACCGCCGGCGAGCTGTGGCGCCAGGCCGGCATCGGCTCGCTCGACGATCTCGAGGCGGCCGCCCGCGGCGGCCGCCTGCGCGGCCTGCGCGGCATCAGCCAGCGGACCGAGAAGCGGCTGCTCGACGGCCTCGAGACGCTCCGCCGCCGGCCGCCGCGCCGGCTGCGCCTGGGCACCGTCGCCGACATCGTCGGCCGCCTGACCGACGCCATCGCGGACCTGCCCGGCGTCGTCCGCGTCGAGCCTGCCGGCTCGTTCCGGCGCCGGCGCGAGACGGTCGCCGACATCGACCTCCTCGTCGAGACCGACCGGCCGGCGGAGGTCATCGCGAGCGTCTCATCGGCCGCCTGGGTCGAGCGCGTGGGCGGCCACGGCGGAAGGGGTGGCGCGCACCGCGTGACGGTGCAACTGCTGCGCGGCCCGCAGCTCGACGTGATGACGATGCCCGTCGGCGCGGCCGGTACGTACCTCGTCCACTTCACCGGCTCGGCCGAGCACAACGTCCGCCTGCGCGAGATCGCCCGCGACAGCGGCTGGAGCCTGTCCGAGCACGGGCTCGTCCGGCTCGGCGAGGACGGGACGCCGCTGGCCGGCGCGGCGGCCGACCGGCGCACGTTCGCCACCGAGGCGGAGGTCTACGCCTTCCTCGGGCTGCCCTTCATCCCGCCGGAGCTGCGCGAGGACCGCGGCGAGATCGAGGCCGGCTTCGCCGGCCGGCTGCCGGACCTCGTCGAGCTGGCCGACCTGCGTGGCGACTGCCACACGCACAGCGACTGGTCGGACGGGCACTACACCATCGAGCGGATGGCCGACGAGGCGCGCCGCCATGGCCTCGACTACCAGGTCCTGACCGACCACTCGCGCAGCCTGGCCATCGCCAACGGCCTCGACCGCCGGCGCGTGGAGGAACAGCGGCGGGTCGTCGCTAAGCTGAACGAGCGGCTGGCCGCCGACGGCACCGACTTCCGCCTGCTGCACGGCTGCGAGCTGGAGATCAGGGTCGACGGCACGCTCGACTACGACGACGAGCTTCTGGCCCGCTTCGACGTCGTCGTCGCCTCGCTCCACGTCGGCCGGCGCCAGCCGCGGGCGCAGCTGATGGCGCGCTACCGCACGGCGCTGCGCAGCCCGCACGTCGACATCATCGCCCACCCGTCGGGGCGCAAGATCGGCATCCGGCCCGACCTCGACCTCGACTGGGACGCCTTCTACCGCGAGGCGGCCGAGACGGGCACGCTGCTCGAGGTCAACGGCTCGGACGAGCGGCTCGACCTCGACGACCGGCGCGCGCGGGCGGCGAAGGAGGCCGGCTGCCGCTTCGTCGTCGACTCGGACGCCCACTACGTCCACGAGTTCGACAACCTCGGCTGGGGCGTGTCCAAGGCGCGGCGCGCCTGGCTCGAGAAGGCCGACGTGATCAACACGCTGCCACTCGCGGATTTCCTCGGCTGCCTCGGGCAGAAGGGCTAGAGACCCAGCACGATCCTGGCCACCAGGAAGTAGACGACGAGGCCCGCCGCGTCGATGAGGGCCGTGATGAGGGGAACGCTCATCACGGCCGGGTCGACGCCGATGCGCTTGGCGGCGAGTGGCAGCGTCGAGCCCAGCACTGATGCCATCGTGCACGCGATGACCAGCGTGATCGATACGACTGCCGCGATCCCGCCATCCGTGAAGAGCGCGATTGGACCGAAGGCGATCGCGGCCAGCACGGCGCCGAGGAGCAGCCCGGCCACGCTCTCACGGCTGACCACCGGCAGCAGGTCCGCGATGCGGACCTCGCCCACGGCCAGCGCGCGGGTGACGGTGGTGGCCGACTGTGCGCCGGTGTTGCCCGCGGTGCCGATGACCAGCGGGACGAAGAAAGCCAGAGCCACGGCCGTTGCCAGCGTTGCCTCGAACACCGACAACACGTTGACGGTAATGGCGCCGGCCGCGAGGAACACGAGCAGCCAGATCACCCGGCTGCGGGCAAGCTCGAGGATCGAGGTCGCCAGGTAGGGGTGGGCGAGCGGCTCGGCGCCGCCGGCACGGGCGACGTCCTCGGTCTGCTCCTCCTCGAGGATCTGCATCGCGTCGTCGACGGTGACGATGCCGACCAGTCGATTCTCGGCGTCGACGATGGGCAGGGCCAGCAGGTCCGCCTCCTGGATCAGCCGCGCGACCTGCTCCTGGTCCTCGTCGACGCGAGCGGAGTAGACCTCGCGGTCCATCAGGTCGCCGACCTTCGCCTCGGGATCGGCGAGCACGAGGTCGCGCAGACCGAGGGCGCCGACGAGCCGGCGCTGGTCGTCTGTGACGGGCAAAGCGTAGATTGTCTCGGCGCTGCGACCGATGCGCCGGAGACGGGCCAGCGCGTCGGCCACCGTCTGGTTGGCGCGCAGGTTGACGACCTCCGGCGACATCTCGCGGCCGGCCGAGTTCTCGGGATAGCCGAGCAGCGTCGCGGTCAGCGCGCGCTCGTGCGGCGACAGCCCGGCGAGCAGCCGCTTGGCCACCTGGGCCGGCATCTCGTCGACGAGGCGCGCCCGGTCGTCGGGGTCGAGGTCCTCGAAGAGCTGGCGCACGCTCGCCTCGCGCAGGCCCTCGAGCAGCTCCTGCTGGTGGATCGGGTCGAGCGCCTCGAAGACCTCCAGCGCGCGGTCCTTGGGCAGCAGCCGGAACGGGATGGCACGCGCCGCCGGGTCGAGACGCGCCAGCTCCTCGGCGATCTCGAGCGTGCCGGCGCTGGCCAGCCATTCGTTCAGCGCTTCCATGTCGCGCGTGGCGACAAGGTCAGGCATCATCGTCAAGTCGACGCTCCCAAGGGATTGCTGTGTCGCGTTGGAGACGTGGCGCCCGGCGGGGCCGCGCGGGCCGTTGCGAGAATGGTAGGGAAGTCGGCGTCCGTCAACTACGCACGCGCGTTTGACACCCCTTCGGCCGGGTGGTACAAGACTTGCCGATCCCACGAACCGGACGCGGCGCGCCGTCGCGTGCCGCAAATCAGCCCCAACGCGAAGGAATCCGATGAGCTTTCCGATCACCGAGGGCGGCCCGCAGCCCTCGCCCGCCGTCAATACGACGCGTCTCAAGCGCCAGCTGGTCGAGCAGGCGATAGCCGCCGCCACCAATGCCGAGTGGCAGGAGGCGGCAGACCTCAACCGCCGCATCCTGGAGCTCGGCCCGGACAGCGAGGCGGAGAATCGCCTGGCCAAGGCGCTGTGGGAGCTGGGCGAGCTTGCCGCAGCCCGCGAGCACTACCAGGCGGCGCTGGCCCTCGACCCGACAAACCGCATCGCCGAACGCAACATCAACCGGCTGCGCATGCTCCTCGCCGAGGCCGGCAAAAAGACCGTGCCGGCCAAGAAGGGCAGCAAGGCGCCGGTCAACATCTTCGTCGAGGAGACCGGCAAGACCGGCTTCGCCCATCTCGTCGACCTGGCCAGCCCGAAGCAGCTGGCACAGGTCAATCCCGGTGACGCCGTCGAGCTGAAGCCCGAGGGACCGCGCCTGCGCGCCCGCTCCAACGGCGTCGACATCGGCTTCGTCGACCCGCGCGTCGCGGCGCGCCTGATCAAGCTGATCGCCGACGGCAACAAGTACGCCGCCGGCGTGACCAGCCTCGGCGACAAGGACGTGCGCATCATCATCCGCGAGATCTACCAGGACCCGACCAACTACGGCAAGGTCTCCTTCCCGACCGCGGCCAAGGTCAGCGACATGCGGCCCTACACCAAGGGCACGCTCGTGCGCGAGGAGATGGAGCTGGAGGAGGAGCTCGAGCTCGACGAGGAAGAGGAGGAAATCGAGGACATCGGGCGCATCCTGCCGGCAGAGGTGACCGAGGACGAGGCCTTCGTCGAGGAGGACGTCGAGGAGGAAGAGGAGGAGTAGTCCTCCCGCTGACGGGGGCCGCGCCCGCCGACCGCGGTACCCGCTGCCGGCCGCTCCCCGGAAGTAGACTCCGCCGTGATGGCGGAGCCCCTCTCCTCGCTCATCCGGCACAGCACCGGCCCGTCGCTGCCCGCCTTCGAGCGCCTCGCACCGCCGCCGCCCGCTAACCTGGTCGGCGCCGAGTTGACCGCGCGCACGTCGGCCGGCGACGTGGTCATCGAGCTGCACGGCCGCGGCGGCTGGATCGCGCGTGACGCGATCAGCTCGCTGCGCCGCATCTACAGCTGCGAGTCGACGGCGCTGACGCGGCTGCTCGCCGACGTCCTGCTGCGCCCGCCCGACCTGCGTCACTTCGACGCCGCGCTGGCCACCCTCGCCGCCCATCCGCGGGGCGACGTCGGCCTGCGCGACGCGCTGGCCGAGGACTTCGCCTCGCGCTGCGCGACCTGCGGCCGGCCGGTGGTGGTGGACGAGTTCATCTGGGAAGGCGACGCCCCGGCGCCGACGCGAAAGGTCTATCGCTGCGCCTTCTGCCGCGTCCAGGCGGCGGGGCCCGAGCAGCGCAACGTGGCCGTCGACGACGATGATGTCGCTCGCGCCCGCGCGATGGAGCTGCCGCCGCGGGTGCGTGCCCTGCTGCGCGCTCGCTTCCCTCTGCACCAGGCCAACGACACGCTGCCCGACGAGCTGCTCGAGCTCTACACGCCGCGGTCGCTGGTCGCGCTCGAGGCGCTCATCGCCCGGCTCGAGAGCGACCTGCGTGCGGCGCCGATCTCGGCCGCCCTGCGCCTGGGTCTGGTCCACGCGCTGCTGCCGGCCAGCAAGCTGAACAGCTATCCAGGCCGCGTCGCCGCCCTGCGCATCCAGCGCGGCCATGTCCGGCCGCTCGGCCAACGGCACTGGCGCGAGCGCAACCCATGGCTCGTCTTCGAGGAGAGCTGCCGGCTGGTGCGCGGCTTCGTGCAGCAGGTGGCAGCCGCGACCGGCACGTTCCAGCCGCGGCCGGGCGACGAGCTCGAGGCCCTGATCGACGGCACGGCCAACGTCGTGCTGCGCACGGGCAGCCCCGCCCAGCCGGCCAATACGCCCGAGATCTCGGAGCGCCGGACGGCCCAGTTCGGCCGCCTCGATCCACGCTCGCGGATGCGCCTCGTGCTGACCCAACCGCCGATGCGCTGGACGACCGAGAACCTCTCCTTCGCCTACCTCACGACGGCGCTTGCCCTCGGCCACGAAGCGGCCGCGGGCCTGCCGATCGACTGGCTCTTCGGGCCTCCGCCGCGCAACGAGCGCGGCCGCGAGGCGACGGCGCTGCGCCGCTCGCTGCTCGCCGTCGAGCCGGTGCTGGCGCCCGACGCGAGCGCCGTCGTCCTGCTCGATCAGGGCGGGCCGGACGGCCTCGTCGCCGGCGTCCTGGGAGGGGTCGGGGCCGGCTTCAAGCTGTCGTCGGCGCTGCTCTCCGAGTCGGGCGACGAGATCGGCGGCATACTCGAGTTCAGCCTGCGCGCCCCGGCGACCGACGACACGGGCGACCATCCCGAACTGGCCGGCCTGCCCCGTGCCGACAGCGCCGGGCCGTTCCAGCTGGCCGACGTCGAGCACGCCGTCGAGGAGGTCGCCGTTGCGGTGCTGAAGGCACGCGGCGAGCCGGCGCGCTTCGAGCGGCTGCTCGGTGAGGTGCTCATCGGCCTCGACCGCCTGGGCCATCTCCGCCGTTTGGTGGCGACCGAGACGTTCAGCGAGACCGAGGCGCGCGTCGAGGCAGAGCTCCAGCGGGCCGAGGTGCGCGTCGTCGCGTCCGACGACGAGACGGAGGCTGGCGGTGCGGGGCCGGGGCCGGCCGTCGAGGCGGACGAGGCGACCTCCCGCCCGGCCGCGCACGAGGACGCGGCCGCCGCCGCGAGTCGCGCACGCAGCTGGCTGTTCGAGAACAACGGCGCCGCCCCGGACCCGGATAGCGACGAGGGGCGTGCCGGGCCGGCTGTCTCGGCTGCCGCTGAGGGCGCCGCCGCAGACGAGCCCGCCGCGGATCAATCGTCGCCGGCGTGGGCCCTCGGCGGCGGCTCGGCGACCGACCACGTGCGCCTGTTCATGGAGATCGTGATGGCCGGCCTGCGCCGGCCCGATCACCCGCGGCTGGTCGAGCTCGAGCCCGGGCGCTGGTGGCTGCGCAACGAGCGCGACATGCGCGACGCTCGGCCGCCGCTCTCGGATCGGCTGGAGTGGGCCATCTTCGGCCTGCTATCGACCGCCCGGGCGATCGATGAATCGGCCTTCTTCGACCGTGTCGCGCGCATGTTTCGCGGTCACGACGCGCCGGACGAGGAGCTGGTGCGGGCGATCCTCGAGAGCTATCGCGACCCGGCCGCCCCGGCCAACGAGCTGCGCCCGCGCGACGATCTCGCGGGGCGGCATGTCGAGCACGGCGTTCTGGTCGGCATGCTCGTCGAGTTCGGCCACCGGCTCGGCCTGCGCTGCTGGGCCGCGCCACGCGAGCAGCGCCGGGCGTACCGCGGCGGCACCGTCGGCGACCTGCTCAACGAGGACGAGCAGCGGGTGTACCTGCCGCTCGTCGCCGGCGGCGACCCGCAGACGCTCGAGACGACCGACTGCATCTGGTACCTGCGCGGCAAGGCGACCTTCCTCTTCGAGGTCGAATGGACGGCGATGATCAGCGAGCCGCTGCTGCGGCGCGGCCCGCGCATCCCGGCGGACGACACGATCGTGCGCTTCCTCGTCATCCCGCCCGAGCGCGCCGAGCTCGTCCGCCTCAAGCTCGCCCGCTCACCGCTGCTGCGGCAGGCGATGGAGCGCGACAACTGGCACGTTTTCAAGTCCGACCACCTGCGCCGGCTGCTCGCCGCCGAGGAGGCGACGCTGGAGCTGCTCGGGCCGCTGGTCGGCCTCGACCCGCAGGTCGAGCGCGATGCCGAGCAGCTCAACCTCTTCGAGTGACAGGGAGCTTCAGCGAGTGACAGACACGACCGCGGCCAGCCCGGTTCGGGAGCTCGCCGATCGCTTCTGGGGGTGGTTCCTCGAGCGCCAGCCGATCTATGCCACCGCCCTCGGCTACGAGGAGTACGACGACATGCTGCCCGATCCGTCGGCGGCCGGCCGCGCAGCCGAGGTCGCCGCCCTCCAGCGCCTGCTGGCCGAGACCGCCGCCATCGCCCGCGACCGGCTCGGCGGCGAGGACGCGATCACGCTCGACATGCTCGAGGTCGTCGCGAACATCCAGTTGCGCCACCACCAGAACAGGGTCCACCACATCGAGGCGATGGACGCGCTGGCCGGGCCGCAGTCACTCCCCGGCGAGCTGTCGCGCTACCAGCGCGTCGACACGCCGGAGCGGCTCGGACGCCTGGTCAGGCGGCTCGAGCGGTTCCCTGGCTACATGGCCGCCCATCGCGAGAACCTCGAGGAGGGCCTGCGCGAGGGCCGGACGGCCGCCCGCCCGGTGGTCGCACGCGTGCTCGAGCAGACGCGGCGGCTGGTGACGATGCCGATCGACGAGGAGCCGCTCCTCGCCGCCCATCCCGAGCTCGACGAGGGCTCGCGGGCGAGGCTGCGCGACGCCATCTCCCGCGACGTCCGTCCGGCGCTGGCCGATTTCCTGGCGATGCTCGAGGCCTACCAGCCGCACGCACGCGAGGGTGACGGGCTGTGGGCGCTGCCCGATGGCGACGCCCTCTACCAGACGCTGATCCTGGCATCGACGACGCTCGAAGCGAGCGCGCGGGAGCTGCACGAGTACGGCCTCGCCCAGATCGAGTCGATCGCCGACGTCCAACGGCAGGTGGCGGCCCAGCTCGGCCACCCGGACGTCGACAGCTTGCGCCGCGAGATCGCCGATGATCCGAAGGGCGTCTTCACCGATCGCGATCAGATCCTCGAACTCGCCCGCCGCCAGATCGAGACGGCGATGGCCGCCGCGCCGCGTTACTTCGGGCGCCTGCCGCAGGCGCGCTGCGAGGTCCGGCCGGTGGAGGAGTTCCAGGAGGCCGAGGCGCCGCCGGCGTTCTACCTGCCGCCACCGCCCGACGGCTCGCGCCCGGGCGTCTACTTCGTCAACACGTACCAGCCCGAGAGCCGCCCGCTGCACCGGCTGGCCGCGGCGACTTACCACGAGGCCGTGCCCGGGCACCACTTCCAGATTGCGATCGAGACCGAGCTCGAAGGGCTGCCCGCCTTCCGCCGGCTGGGCTCGCGCCTCGTGGGCGCCGCCTTCCCCGAGGGTTGGGGCCTCTACGCCGAGCGGCTCGCCGAAGAGATGGGCCTCTACGGCGACGACCGCGAGCGGCTGGGCATGCTCGACGCGCAGGCGTGGCGCGCTGCGCGCCTCGTCGTCGACACCGGCATCCACGCCTTCCGCTGGAGCCGCCAGCAATCGATCGACCTGCTGCGCCGGGTTGGCCTC
>CAYRMQ010000108.1:0-9317 GCA_964425305.1 uncultured Anaerolineaceae bacterium
GACCGACTGCGAGCCCAGTCGGTCGGCGACGCGCGTGATCAGCGCTGGTTCGGCGAGGGCGGCGGTGTTGATGCTGACCTTGTCGGCGCCGGCGTCGAGCAGGGCACTGGCGTCGTCGAACGTGCGCACGCCGCCGCCGACGGCGAGCGGCACGTCGAGCCGCGCGGCCGCCCTCGAGATGAGCTCGAGCAGCGCCGGGCGACTGTCGCGCGTGGCGCCGATGTCGAGGATGACGATCTCGTCGGCGCCCTCGGCGGCGTAGCGCTCGGCCAGCTCGACCGGATCGCCGGCGTCGACCAGGTCGACGAAGCGCGTGCCCTTCACGACGCGACCGCCGGTCACGTCGAGGCAGGCGATGATCCGCCGGCGCACGCTCATGCCGACACGTCGGAGGCGGCCGGTGCACAGGCAGCCAGCGCCTCGGCGACATCGAGCGAGCCGTCGAGCAGGGCACGGCCGACGATCGCGCCGTCGACTCCGGTGCGCGCGAGGGCGGCCAGGTCGGCGGCCGTGGCCACGCCGGCGGCGGCGACGAGGATGGCGTCGGGGAAGCGGCTGCGGAACTCGCCGATCAACGCCAGGTTCGGGCCAGCGCCGGTGCCGTCGCGCGATACGTCCGTCACCTGCAGCCGCGACGCGCCCTCGCCGAGCAGCCGCTCGGCGAGCTCGAAGGGGGCGGCGTCGAGCTCGCTCGTCCAGCCGGCCACGGCGGGCCGGCCGTCGCGCAGGTCCAGCGCGACGCCCACGCGTCCGGGCCAGCGCGCCGCGCAGCGGCCGAGGAACGCCGGCTCGGCGATGGCGGCGCTGCCGAGGATGGCCTCGTCGACGCCCGCCTCGAGCAGGCGCTCGACGGCCGGCTCATCGCGCAGCCCGCCGCCACTCTGGACCTTGTTCGATCCTGCCGCCAGGGCGCAGATGCTGCCGATGATCTCGATGTTGACCTGCTGCCCAAGGCGTGCGCCGTCCAGGTCGACCACGTGCAGCCGGCGCACGCCGCCGGCCAGCAGCCGACCGGCGAGCTCGAGCGGATCGGCGCTGGCCTCGACCGGCCTGGCGTAGTCGCCCTGCACCAGCCGGCGCGCCCGCCCGCCAAGCAGGTCGATCGCCGCGATCAGCTCCACGTCGTCGCCTGCAGGACGCGCCGGCCGGCGCCGTCGAGCAGGCCCTCGGCGAAGGCCGCCAGCAGCGCCCGGCCGGCCGGGCCGCTCTTCTCGGGATGGAACTGCACGGCGGTCAACGAGCCCGAGCGCAGGAGCGACGGGAAGGCAAAAGCTTCGAGCTCCGTCGTACCGGCAACCACCCCACGATCCGCCGGATCGAGCCAGTAGCCGTGGACGAAGTACGCCTCGAGTCGCTGCCCGCCGCGCAGCACGACCTCGTTCCAGCCGATGTGCGGCGCCGTCCGCGGACCGCCGACCGCCGGGGCGGGGAAGGCGCGGCAGGTGCCGGCAAGCAGGCCGAGGCCATCGGTCGGGCCTTCGTCGCTCGACTCGAGCATGAGCTGGGCGCCGAGACAGATGCCGAGCAGCGGCCGGCCCATCCTCCCCCACTCCAGCAGCGGCTGCCACAGCCGGCGCCTCTTCAGCTCGGCGACGGCCGTCGGCGCTGCGCCGACCCCGGGCAGCACCAGCCGCTCGGCGCCGTCCAGCGCGTCCGGCTCGGCGGCGAGGCGCACGTCCGCGCCGACGGCCTCGAGGGCGCGCAGGACCGAGCGCGTGTTGCCCGCCCCAAAGTCGACGACGACGATCACCCGATTGTCCCCTTGGTACTCGGCACCGCTGCCTGTGCGTCCTCGCCGGCCGGTGCCAGCCGCGGATCGGGCTCGACCGCCTGGCGCAGCGCGCGGCCGAAGGCCTTGACCATCGCTTCGCAGTGATGATGCGTGCTGCGTGCCTTCCGCACGTCGAGATGTACCGTCAGGCGCGCCTCGCGGGCGAGCGACTCGAGCATGTGCGGCACGAGCTCGAGCCACGCCGATCCGCCGCCAACCGCCGCCGGTCGTGGCGCGATGTCGGCGTAGAACCGTCCGCTGACGTCGATGGCGCAGTCGGCCAGCGCCTCGTCCATCGGCACGCGGACGTCGCCGAAGCGACGGATGCCGGCCCGCTCGGCCAGGGCGGCGTCGATCGCTCGCCCGAGGACCATCCCGCAGTCCTCGGCGGTGTGGTGCTCGTCGACGTGCGTGTCGCCACGCGCCGCCAGCTCGACGTCGATCAACGAGTGGCGCGCGAACAGCTCGAGCAGGTGGTCGAGGAACCCGATCCCGCTGTCGATCCGGCCAAGACCTGTGCCGTCCAGATCCACGCCGGCCCGGATCGTCGTTTCTGTCGTCGTCCGCTCTGCGGCTCCAGTGCGGTTCATCGGCCGTCCTCCACTACGCGTGCCTCGACCGACGCGGCGTGCGCCGGCAGCCCCTCGGCATCGGCCAGCGCGCGGACCGTCGGGGCGAGGCCCCTGACGCCGTCGGCGGTCACGGCCTGGATGGTCACCCAACGCCCGAACTGCTCCACGCCGACGCCGCTCCACGCGCGCGCCGCACCGCCGGTGGGCTGCACGTGATTCGTGCCGGTGGCGTAGTCGCCGGCGGCGACCGGCGTCAGCGAGCCGACGAAGACGGCGCCGGCGCTGCGCACCCGCGCTGCCAGGGCCTCCGCGTCACGGCACTGGAGCGAGACGTGCTCGGGCGCGACCGCCTCGACGACCGCCAGTCCCTCGTTGAGCGTGTCGACGAGGACGGTCCGGCCCAGCCGGCGCAGCGTCTCGAGCGCCCGCTCGCCCGTTGCCAGGCCGCCGGCCGCAGCGGGCAGGGCAGCATCTGTCGCGTCGGCCAGGGCCCGGTCGTCGGTGACCAGGACAGCCACCGAATCGGGCCCGTGCTCGGCCTGCGCCAGCAGGTCGGCGGCCACCCAGCGCGGATCGGCCGACTCGTCGGCCAGCACGGCGCACTCCGACGGCCCGGCGGGCAGGTCGATGGCGACCTCCGCTGCGACAGCGCGCTTGGCCGCCGTCACCCACGGGCTACCGGCGCCGAAGATGCGCTCGACACGGGGCACCGACTCGGTGCCGTAGGCTAGCGCCGCGATGGCATGCGCGCCACCCACCGTCAGCACGCGCGTGACACCGACTATCCGCGCGGCGACCAGGATCTGTGGCGCCACGCTGCCGTCGCGACCGGGTGGCGTGGCCAGGATGACCTCGTCGACGCCGGCCAGCCGCGCCGGCACGCCGAGCATCAGCACCGAGCTGGCCAGGGCTGCCCGACCGCCCGGGACGTAGGCACCGACCCGGCGGAGGGGCACGAAGCGCCGCTGCGCCGTCACGCCCGGTCGTGTCTCGACGGCAGCCGACGAGCGCAGCAGTCGCAGCTGCTCGGAGTGGAAGCGCTCGATCGCCGCAGCCGCGTCGGCCAGCGCCCTCCTCAGCCGGTCGTCGATCTCCCGCTCGGCCGATGCGAGCTCGTCGTCGCTCACCCACAGCGCCTCGAGGCGTACGCCATCGTGGCGCTCGACCAGCTGGCGCAGAGCCGCATCGCCGCCTTCGCGCACGGCGGCCAGGATGCCGGCGACCTCGGCGGCCGGCTCGGGCGGGCGCAGCTCGGCCAGCCAGCGGTCACGGGCGGCGTCGTTGAGAACGGACCAGCGGATGCGCGCCAGCGTCCGCTCGCGGATGGGCGCGCTCACCGGATGACCTTCTCGATGGGCAGGACGAGGATGTCGCGCGCACCGGCCTCCTTCAGCGCGGGCACGATCTGCCACAGCCGGCTGCGTTCGACGACCGAGTGGACGGCGATCATGCCCGGGTCGGCCAGCGGCATGACCGTCGGGCCCGACATACCAGGGATCAGCTCGCGGATGCGCTCGAGCGAGTCGGCCGGCGCGTTCATCATCACGTATTCCTTGCCGCGCGCGTCGATGACGCTGCGCAGCATCCCGACGAGCGGCTGGACGCGCGGATCGGTCGTCTCGCGCCGGCCGATGAGGACCGCCTCCGACTCGAGCAGCGTGGCCAGCGGCCGCAGGCCGTTCATGCGCAGCGTGGAGCCGGTCGCGACCAGATCGACGACCGCGTCGGCCACCCCGAGGAGCGGCGTGATCTCGACCGCGCCGTGAACCTCCACCAGCGTGGCTTCGATGCCGCGCTCGGCGAGGAAGGCCGAGGTCAGCCGCGGAAAGGCGGTGGCGATGGTGCTCCCGCCGAGATCCTCGGGACGCTGGATCGTGCCGCTGCGCGGGGCGGCGAGAACCAGCGAGCAGGCCCCGAAGCCGAGGTCCAGGATGGGCTCCATGCCGTCGCCGCGCTCGGCGACGAGGTCGCGGCCGGTGATTCCCAGCTCGACCAGCCCGTCGGCGACGTACTCGGCGATGTCGTCCGTGCGTACGAACATCAGCTCCAGCTCGAAGTTGCGCGCGACGGTCGTGAGACGCCGCTCGGACAGCTCGAAGTCGAGGCCGGCGTCGCGCAGCAGCGCCAGCGCCGGCTCGGCCAGCCGACCCTTGTTGGGCAGGGCGAGGCGAAGTGGGGCGGTCGCCGTCGGCTGCGCTTCGAGTGCCGGACGCTCGGTGGCCTGGGTCATCGGTCGGACGCCCGCGTCATCGGTCGGTCGCCGCCTCGGCCAGCCGGTCAATGACCAGCCGGTAGCCGCCGCGGCCGTAGCGCAGCCACTGCCCGACCCGGCTGATCGTCGCGCTCGACGCGCCCGTTCGGCGTTGTATCTCGGCGTAACTCAGGCCTTCGTCGAGCAGCCGGGCGACGTGCCAGCGCTCGCCGAACTCGCGCAGCTCGTTGACCGTGCACAGGTCGCGCAGGAAGCGCAGCGCCTCGTCCTCGTCGCGCAGGGCGAGAACAGCGCGGGCCACTTCGCGGACATCCTTGCTGAGCCAGGCCTCGTCCTCGCGAGCGGGACTTTCGGCGGCGGAGGGCAGGCTCTTCATCGCTTTAGTTAACTAAACTGAGAAAGCACTTGTCAAGCGCCTGTTCGGCCCCAGCTGCCGGCGGCGCGCAGAGTCAGACGGTCAGCGCGCGTCTACCGTCGTTCGCTGCCACGGATGAATCAGACACTGGAACCGATGTGTGCCCTCGGCCAGCGGCGCTGTCTCGAGACTTGCTCCTGCAGGCACGCCGGTCTCGAAGAAGATGCCCGGCGCCGCGGCACACTCGGCCACCGGCGTCAGGCCGAGCAGGGCGTTGATCTCATCGACGCATCCACCGCCGAACTCCGCGACCTCTGCGAAGGTGTGAAACTCGCCTCCCCGGTTGATGGCCGTGACGGTGCCGGCGGCGGCGACCTTCAGGTGCTCTGGCGCGACCATCTTCACTCCTCCTCCTCCTCTCTAATGGAACGGCTCTGCTGGGGTGAGCCACATTGACGCGACCGCCGGTGCGCGTCCAGCGCAGGGGCCGCCGAACAGGCGCTTGGTGCCAGCCACTTGGCTGCTCAACGGCCTACGACGGGGGTCGTGCGGCCGGTCGACGCAGGAACGGGCTATGTGGCGCCGGCTGCTGCGGGCCGAGCTCAGCGACTCGGTAGCCGCGCGGGTAGCTGCGGCGGCGGATCTCGGTGCGCAGCCGCGGCCGGCGCCGCGGCGGCAGCCGCCCGGCGGCCCAGCCGCGCGTTCTCAATGCTGTTGCGACGACGCGGCGCAGGCCTTGTGGCGGATCGGGAAAGCCGAAGGCGCGCAGGAGAGGCTGGTCCATGACGGCGTAGATGAACGGTCGCCCCAGCGCGCGCAGTGGCCGCGGCAGGAACCACGCCAGGAACATCTCGCGCGTCGCCTCGCCGGTCCGCCGGTTTGCCTCCGTGTAGCTGAAGTTCCGCCGCTCGTAGTCGACGTTGAACTGCTCGAAGGCCGTGTAATCGGTGGGCAGGTGCCGGATGCCCATCCGCCGGCCGACCTCCCGCCAGAAGTGGAAGCTGGCCAGCTTCTCCCTGTCAGTCAGCGGCCGCCAGCCGAAGCGGGCGTTCCAGCGCACGGGCTCGTAGACGAACGTCGAGAGCACGTACAGGAAGTCGACGTTGGCGATGGCGTAGTACCCGTGCAGCCGGTTGATCTGCGCCATCGCATCCTTCCCGCGCGGGCTGTCGTAGCCGTACTCGAGGAGCTCGCTGAGCAGCAAGTCGGTGTCGTCGTAGCGCTTCTGCGCCCGCACGCGAAACTCGCCGGTGCTATCGAGGACGGCCGATATGCGCGGCGAGCAGAACGTCCGGAACAGCGCCAGCTCGAGAGAGCGAGCGGTATCGAAGGGAAAGTCGACACAGGCGGTGAGGAAGGCGATGCGCAGGTGATCTCGCTCGGGATCGAGGTGCTCGATCTCGTCAAGCGCGCGACTGCGCATCGCCTGTCGCCCGATCCACGGCGCGGGCCATTTGCTCGTGACCCTCACGCGACAGGCCGTCTATCACGCCGGCCACGTCCTCCGCCGACCGGTTCTGGCTGAGCTTGAACTTGGCCTCCACGCGGCTTATGACGAGCTCGACGCCGACGATCGCGCGAAGCTGGCCCTCGACGTAGGGCGGCGGCGCGTCGTCGACCGACCACGGCGGTCGCCTGCCGGCCTCGTACTTGGCCGTCAGCCGGCGCACGTTGTCGGCCACCCAGAGCGGATCGTCGTGGACGATGAGCTCGCCGTAGACGTGGGCAGTGATGTAATTCCACGTGGGCACGACGCGACCGTGCTCGCGCTTGGTCGCATACCAGGTCGGCGTGACGTAGGCGTCCGGGCCGCGGACGATGGCCAGCGCCTCGCCGATCGCCGGCTCGCGCCAGTGCGGGTTGTTGCGCGCGACGTGGCCAAGCAGCGCGCCACGGGGAGCGGCAGCGGGTCTTGCGTCCGGCTCCTCGTAGACGAACGGGAGCATCGTCGCCAGCAGGCCGGCCGGCGTGCTGGTGACCAGGTCGGCGGCGCCGAGGTTGCGCAGCAGCTCGCCGACAGACGCGTCGTCGGGCCTGAAGTGGGCGGGGATGTACATGCTCCGTCCGGGGGGTCCCTGGAGCCGTGTCAGGTGGCAGGCTCGGTCTGGAAGACACGACCGTCCTCGGCGCCGAAGTCCCACACGTCGATCGGCGGCGGCTCGATGCCGAGGGTCGTCAGCGCGGTGCAGATCTGGCTGCGGTGGTCGGTGCCGTGGTGGAGGACCTGCGCCAGGCGGATGGACCGCGGGGCGTGGCTCTCGGAGCCGTCGTCGCGGTGGCGGACGACGACCTCGTCGGGATCCAGCTCGCGGGCTACGAGCGCCGCCCAGACCGGTCCGTTGCCGGCCATCACCGACCGCAGAGCCGGCAGGTCCATCTGTTCCTCGTCGACCTGCGGCCGCTGGCCGCCGCTCAGCACGAACAGGTAGCCAGCGTCGGCGCCGACGATGTGACGGGCGGTGTCGAGAATCGAGCCGTAGGTGCCCGGGACGGCGGTCTGCAGCTGCTCGTCGCTGAGCTCGAGGCAGGCGTCCAGCACGCGCAGCGTCGCCCAGACGTGGTGGTTGAAGGCGTCGGCGAGAAGGGACTTCGTCATGACGCCAGAGTATGCCAGCCGATCCAGCGGCGGGACGGCCCGGCCCGCGCTCAGGCGACGGCTTCCAGGCGTAGCCGTGCCGTCAGGAGCCTGCTATCGCGCGCGCCAGATCGATCAGCGCCGCATCGATCTCACGCCCGCCGACGGGTGGCCTGATGTCCGAAATTGCGACGTAGACGCTGTACTGGATCGGGTCCGAGCGCACGCCGACCCGCACGAGCAGCGACGTCCGCCAATAGAACGATCCGTCGCCGATCGTGTTGCGTTCCTCGAAGACGTGCCGGTCCTCACCAAGCGGCGGCGTGCTGTGCCTGTCCAGCAGCTGCTGCCAGCCGTCCGAGGAACCGTGGTGCCAGATGTAGACGTTGGGCACGAGCCCGCCGGTCAGCCGAAAGCGGCAGATCGGATCGCCCTGGATCGTCTCGGCTGGCTCCGCCCTCGCCGACGTCGCTGCGAAGGCATCGGCCACCATCTGTGGAGTCGCCAGCGCGCAGGAATCGCCAGCCGCTGCCGCATCCCCGCCGCCGGCCGGTGCGGCCGCATCGGGGGTCGCCCCACTGCCGCGGCCGTCTCCATCCTGTATCTGGGCCGGCGGAGCACCGCCACACGCGATGACGAGCAGGGCGCCGAAAAGCAGGGCGCCGAGTCGGGGTCGGTCAACTGGCCTCGGCATGGTAACGATCCTCCTCGCCACTCGCGTCGCTCGGCCTCTGCATGTCTGCCGCAGGCCGGTGCCCGACGGAGTCGATGACACCGGCCTGTATGATGGCTGCGGGCGTTGGCTCCGGGCGACGTCCTAATAGGCTGTTGAGTACCGGCTAATAGGCTGTATGAGTACCGGGCTCGAGGGGGTTGCCTCCACCGACCTCGCCGCGCGGCCGATGGGTGAGCGCGACGTCGAGGCTTGCCTCGGGCTGCTGAATGGCCTGGCCGCCTATCCCGGCCGGTCCGCGCCGGTGCTGGCCCGCGCTTGGCGACAGCTGCTCGACGAGGAGGCGCTCATCGCATCGGTGATCGAGGCCAGAAGCGGGGCCGGAGCGGCCTCAATCGCCAGCTTTGGGGCGAGCGTTTTCGTCGACGACGAGTGGGCGGCCCACGCGGCCAAGGCTCGACGGCCACACGTGGCGCTACGCACGATCAAGCGCTACCTGGCCGGCCGATCGCCCATCCTCCGGCCCGACGAGGTGGCCCGGGCGCAGGCCGACGGCCTCAATGTCCTGATCCTGCACTACGCCGAGTCGGCTGCTCTCCCACCAGCGGCACGGCCGGCGGTCCGCTACATGACTTTCCAGGCCTTCGTCGAGACCCACCGCGGATATCACATCAAGAGCGTCTTGCAAGAGTTCTGGGACGAGCTCGACCCGGAGTTCATCCTCAACGGCTGGGGCCGCGTGGTGAACGAGTACGCAGATTACTGGGCTCGTCACAGGTGGCGCTCGCCAGGCGCCAGGCGACCCTATCTCATCGGCGTCACGCGCTCGGATGCCAGCGCAACGCCGGGCAACATCGCGGCGCCGCTGTTCGTGCACGTGGCGCCAAGGTTCGGGCTAACGCCCGCCGAGCAGCGCCTTCTCCGGCACGCGCTGACCGGCAATACCGACGTCCAACTGGCTCGCACGCTGGGGATCGCGATGCCCACCGTAAAGAGCCGCTGGCGCGCGATCTACGACCGCGTCAGCCGTCACGCGCCCGAGCTGGTACCGACGATGGACCTCGCCGGAAGCCGAGGTGCGGCTCGCGGCCAGGAGAAGCGGCGCCGGCTGCTCGCCTACCTGAGCCGCCACCCCGAGGAGCTGCGGCCGCATGCCCGG
>CAYRMQ010000109.1:0-9289 GCA_964425305.1 uncultured Anaerolineaceae bacterium
CGCCTGATCCACGATGCGGTAGCCGCGCAGGTCGGCCGCCCGCTCGGCGACCCAGCGCACGACCTCGATGACGTAGTCGACGTGTGACTGGGTGTACGTCCGGCGCGGGATGGCCAGCCGGACGAGGTCCATCGGCGCCTCCGTCTCGGAGCCGTCGGGATGGAGCCCGAACATGACCGTTCCGATCTCGACGCCACGGATACCCCCCTCGACGTAGAGCGCGACGGCCAGCGCCTGGCCAGGGTATTGCAACGGCGGGATGTGGCGCAGCAGCGCCCGCGCGTCGAGGTACACGGCATGGCCGCCGATGGGCAGCACGACCGGCACGCCGGCAGCGTCGAGCGCCTCGCCGAGATACGCCGTCGAGCGGATGCGATAGCGCAGGTAATCCTCCTGGACGACCTCGCTCAGGCCCTGCGCGATCGCTTCCAGGTCGCGCCCGGCCAGCCCGCCGTAGGTCGGGAAGCCCTCGGTCAGGATGAGCAGGCTGCGGCAGCGCTCGGCCAGATCGTCGTCGTTGAGCGCGAGCCAGCCGCCGATGTTGGCCAGGCCGTCCTTCTTGGCGCTCATCGTCATGCCGTCGGCGAGCGATGCCATCTCGCGCACGATGTCCGGAATGGCGGTCTCGCTGTAGCCCTGCTCACGCTGCTTGATGAACCAGGCGTTCTCGGCGAAGCGGCAGGCGTCGAGGAATAGCGGCAGGCCGTGGCGGTCGCAGGCTTCGCGGACGGCACGCAGGTTGGCCATGCTCACCGGCTGGCCGCCCATCGAGTTGTTGGTGACGGTCATGAACACGACCGGCACGCAAGCTGCCCCGCGCTCCTCGATCAGGCGCTCGAGGGCGGCGACGTCCATGTCGCCCTTGAAGGGCAGCGTCTCACGTGGGTCGCGCGGAGGAGTCAGGTCGACCGCGTCCGCGCCGGTGTACTCGACGTTGGCGCGGGTCGTGTCGAAGTGAGCGTTGTTGGGCACGACCTTGCCCGGCCCGGCGACGACCGAGAAGAGGATCTTCTCGGCGGCCCGGCCCTGGTGGGTGGGGATTACGTGCCTGAACGGGAACAGCCGCTGGACGGCCTCCAGGAACGTGTACCACGAGGGCGAGCCGGCGTAGCTCTCGTCGCCGTGCTGGATGGCCGCCCACTGGTCGCGGCTCATCGCGCCGGTACCCGAATCTGTCAGCAGGTCGACGATGACGTCGTCGGCGTGCAGGTTGAAGAGGTTGTAGCCGGCTTCGGCGATCTTCGCCTGCCGCTCCTCGCGCGTGCTCATCCGGATCGGCTCGACCGAATGGATGCGGAAGGGCTCGATGATCGTTCGCCAGCGCTCCATCGCCGTGGTCGCTACGCCGGCGGCGGCACGGCGGCCGCCCTGACCGCGTACAGCCGGCGCGGCTCGGCAAGCCCCTTCAGCTCGTGCATGCCACGATCCTCGAACTCGAGCCTGCCGCCGATCAGCAACTCGCGCGTCGTCCACGAGACGAGCACCTCACCCGCGCCGGCCAGCGCGACGACGCGACTGGCAATGTGGACCGACAGGCCACGGACGTTGTCCGCCTCGAGCTCCACCTCGCCGGTGTGGATGCCACAGCGCACCGCGATGCCCTGGCCGGAGGTCGCCGAGACGATGGCGAGCCCGGCATGAACGGCGCGCTCGGCGCTGTCGAAGAGGGCCAGGAAACCGTCGCCCGTCGTGACCGCCTCACGGCCGCGGAAACGCTCGAGCACCGCGCGCACCGTCCGGTCGTGCTTGCCCAGCAGATCGCGCCAGCGGGCGTCGCCCAGGCGCCGCGCGGTGGCCGTCGAGTCGACCATGTCCGTGAAGAGGAGCGTCGTCACGTGGCGGCCGACGGCCGTGCCCTCGGCTCGAGCGAAAGCGACGTTCTCGCCCCAGTCGATCGTGACCCATGGCTCCTCGCCCACGACCCAGCCGTCGTGGTACGGCGGTATCTCGTAGAACTGTCGCGGGCCGAGATCGAGCTCGGCGCCGTCGCGGTGGACGATGTGGGCCCGACCGGAGATGGTGAAGCCGACGTGGTGGAACTCGCACCACTCCGTGCCGGCCAGCGGCTGGACCGCCTCGCTCCAGCGCCAGCCCGGCGGCAGCTCCTGCCAGCTGACCTCGTGGTCGGCCAGCTCGAAGACGGCGAACTTGCCGCCGGCCTCACGTAACTCGTCGGGGCGGTCCAGGTCCTTGCGTTGCAGCCTTGCCATCGCTCGCGTCCGGCTGGCTCAGGCTCGGTCGAGCGCCTGCACGACGTCGGCGACGAGGTCTTGCCGGTGCTCGATGCCGACCGACAGCCGGACCAGCGCCGGCGAAACCTCCAGCGGCGACGCGGCGACCGAGCCGTGGGTCATGACCGCCGGCACCTCACACAGTGACTCGACGCCGCCGAGCGACTCGGCCAGCGCGAAGATGCGCGTCGATTCGCAGAAGCGACGGGCGCGCTCATCCGGCGAGCGGCCATCGCGCTCGGCCGGGACGAAGCTGAGCATGCCTCCGCTGAGCCTCATCTGGCGTGCCGCCAGCTTCGCCTGCGGATGGGCGTGACGGCCTTCACGCAGCCCGGGGTAGTAAACCGCGGCGACATCGTCTCGCCCGGCGAGCGCCTCTGCCACCGCCCGCCCGTTCGCGGCATGGCGCTCCATGCGCAGGGCGAGCGTGCGGATGCCGCGCAGCACGAGGAAGCAGTCGAACGGGCCGGGCACGGCGCCGATCGCGTTCTGCAGGAACTTCAGCCGTCCGAAGACGTCGTCGCGCGATGTGACCAGCACGCCGTTGACCGTGTCCGAGTGGCCGGCAAGGTACTTCGTCGCCGAGTGGTAGGTGATGTCGGCGCCCAGCTCCAACGGCCGCTGGCCGAGCGGCGACGCGAACGTGTTGTCGACTACGAGAACGGGGCGCTCGCCGCGCGCGCCGCGGTGCCTCGCCAGTCGCCGCGCGACGGCCGCGATGTCGATGACCTTCAGGTGCGGGTTGGACGGCGTCTCCAGCCAGATCAGGCGCGTGCGCTCGTCGAGCGCTTCGTCCAGCGCTGCGACCGGGTCCGTCGACAGGTCGTGGTACGTCGTCTCGACGCCCGTCTCGCGCAGCACCCGTTCGAAGTAGCGGAACGTGCCGCCGTAGACGTCGTCGGCGCAGAGGATCGTCTCTGTGGGGAGTGCCAGGGCGGCGATCGCCTGCGTCGTCGCCGAGCCGCTGGCAAACGCCAGTCCGTGCCGCGCACCCTCGAGCGCGGCGATGGATGCCTCCAGCCGTGAGCGTGTCGGGTTGCCCGTCCGCGCATACTCCCAGCCGCCGCGCGGCCGTCCGACGGCCTCCTGCGCGTAGGTCGAGGTCTGGTAGATCGGCGGCGCGACGGCACCGGTCAGCTGGTCGGGCGCCAGGCCGGCGTGGACGGCAAGCGTGTCGGCGTGCCAGCGTGGGTCGACGTGGTCGGGCGCGTGCGGATGATCGCCTTCGCGCGGGCGATCGGGGGTGGGCTGATCGGTCATTTCGGTCGAGCATAGCGGCAGCGCGTGCGCGCGGCGCCGGCCGGCTGCCTCCGCGTGTGGCATCGAGGCATGCCGTCGGTACAATCGGCGCGGAGCCCCAGTCCGACCGTCAGCGAAGGAGCGCAGTCAATGGCCCGTCCACTGGTCACCGTCATCGGCGCCGGCAACGTCGGCGCATCGGTCGCCCAGCGCGTCGCCGAAGCGGGACTCGCCGACGTGGTCATGGTCGACATCGTCGAGGGCCTGCCGCAGGGCAAGGCGCTCGACCTGGCCGAGGCGGCGCCGATCGTCGGGCACGACATGCGCATCACCGGCACGAACGACTACGCCGACACGGCCGGCTCGGACATCATCGTCGTCACCTCCGGCCTGGCCCGCCAGCCGGGCATGAGCCGTGACGACCTGATGGCCAAGAACGCCGGCATCGTGCGCTCAGTGGTGCAGCAGTCGGCCGCCCAGTCGCCAGGCGCGATCCTGATCGTCGTCACGAATCCGCTCGACGCGATGTGCCACGTCGCGCTCGAGGCCAGCGGCTTCACGCCGGAGAGAGTCATCGGCATGGCCGGCGTGCTCGACTCGGCCCGCCTCCGGACGTTCATCGGGCAGGAGCTCAACGTGAGTGTCAGCAGCACGCATGCCTTCGTGCTGGGCGGCCACGGCGACACGATGGTGCCGCTGCCGCGCTACTCGACCGCCGGCGGCGTGCCCATCACCGAGCTGCTCGCGCCGGAGCGCATCGAGGCCCTCGTCGACCGCACACGCAACGGCGGCGCCGAGATCGTCGCCCTGCTCAAGACTGGCAGCGCGTTCTACGCGCCGGCGGCGTCGGTGGCGCAGATGGTCGATTCGATCCTCAATGACCGCAACGAGATCCTGCCCTGCGCCGCCTACCTGCAGGGCGAGTACGGCATCGACGGGCTGTTCGTCGGCGTGCCCGTCAAGCTCGGCCGGCGCGGCATCGAGGAGATCGTCCAGATCGAGCTGACCGACGACGAGCGGGCCGCCTTCGAACGCTCGGCGGCCGCCGTCCGCGAGCTCGTCGACACGCTCGCGCGGATGTCGGCCGAGCAGCCGGCCTAGCGCCGCAACCCAGAGCCCCGAGCATGCCCGTCATCACGATCTCGCGCCAGTTCGGAGCCGCCGGTGTGCCCGTCGGCCGCGCGCTGGCCGACCGCTTCAGGGCCGAGTTCCTCGATCGCGCGATCGTCGCTCAGGTGGCGCTCCGCTCGGGCATCCCCGAGGACGAGCTGAAGAGCTACGACGAGCGGCTGCCGACCCTGTGGCAGCGCATCGCGTCGGCCCTCGCGACGAGCTCGCCGGAGGTGACGATGCCGTCCATCCCCTACGAGCACATGCCCTCGATGACGACCCACGACCGGCTCGTGCAGATCACGCGGACGGTCATCGAGGAGGCGGCTGAGCGGGGCAACGCCGTCATCGTCGGCCGCGGCGCCGCCTTCATCCTGCGCGGACGCTCGAACGTGCTCAGCGTCCACCTCCACGCCTCGCTCGAGGCGCGCATCCGCTACCTGCTGACGCGCGTCGAGGAGATACCACCGGACACGCGGCCCGACGAGCGCTCGCTGGAGGAGCTGTGCCGCTCGATCGACCAGGCCAGGGCGGAGTACATCCGCCGGCTGTACGGCGCCGACTGGCTCGACGCCACGCACTACGACCTGGCCATCGACATCGGACGGCTGGGCGTCAACAGGACGGTCAACCTGATCGAGAACGTCGCCCGTGAGGGGCTCGCCGATCGGGGCGCCTCGCTGACGGCCGGCGGCGGAGGCGGATGAGCGGGCGCTTGCCGCACGGCCCGCAGGACGACGAACATGGAATGGTCGACGACGGCGTGAGCGGACGGCAGGCCGCCGACCCACCAGCCGAAAGCGGGAAGCCACCGGCCGAGGAGCGGACCGAGCCCGCGGACGGCGGGTCGAGCGTGCCCGACAACCCCGCCGTCGGCCCACCCGCAGCCGACGTGCGCCTCGCGCCACCGGTCCGCGCCGGCCGGCTGCCGGCAGGCCTGCGTGCCTTCTCGCACCGCAACTTCCGCCTCTTCTGGTTCGGCCAGCTGGTGTCGCTGGCCGGCACCTGGATGCAGCAGGTCGGCCAGGCCTGGCTGGTCCTCCAGCTGACCAACGATCCGCTCGCCCTGGGCATCGTCGCCGCCGCCCAGTTCGGGCCGGTGCTCGTGCTCGGCCTCTTTGCCGGCCTTGCCGCAGACGCGCTCTCGAAGCGGACGTTGCTGCTGTGGACGCAGGTCAGCGCCGCCGTCCTCGCCGTCATCCTGGGCGTGCTAGTCGCGAGCGGGCAGGTGCAGGTCTGGCAGGTCTACCTGCTCGCCTTCGGCCTGGGCATCGTCAACTCGTTCGACATGCCCGTCCGCCAGTCGTTCGTCGTCGAGATGGTCGGGCGCGAGGACGTCGCCAATGCGGTCGCCCTCAACAGCGCCGTCTTCAACGGCACGCGCATCATCGGTCCGGCCATCGCCGGCCTGCTCATCGCCACCATCGGCATCGCGCCGCTGTTCTTCCTGAACGCCGCCAGCTACATGGCGGTCGTCGCCGGACTGCTGCTGATGCGCGTCTCCGATCTGGTCGAGCCGGTCGAGCGTGCGGTGATGCAGCGCCGGCCGCGGGCGGTTCTCGGCCAGCTGGCCGAGGGACTGCGCTACGTCAGGCAGACGACGACGATCTTCCTGGCGTTGAGCGTCCTCGGCATCGTCGCCACCGTCGCGCTCAACTTTCAGGTGCTGATCCCGGTCCTGGCGCGTGACGTGCTCGGCGGCGACGCCGACCTGTTCGGTTTCCTGATGGCGGCAAGCGGCGTCGGATCGCTGCTCAGCTCGCTGTCGATCGCGTTCGGCCAGCGGCCGACGATGCGCCTGCTGCTCATCGGCGCGGCCGCCTGCGGCGTGGCCATGATCGGCCTCGGCGTCAACCGTTTCGTGCCGCTCAGCATGGTCCTGATGTTCGTCGCCGGCTGGGGCGTCATCGCGATGGCGGCGACGACGAACACGACGATCCAACTGACCGTGCCGGACGTGCTGCGCGGGCGCGTGATGAGCGTCTACACGACGGTCTTCGCCGGCTCGGTGCCACTCGGCGGGCTGTTCTCGGGCGCCGTCGCCGGGCTGGCCGGCGTGCCCGCCGCGCTTGCCCTCGGCGGCATCCTGGCCCTGCTGACGGCCGGGCTCGCGGCGCTCAAGCTGGCCGGCGACAGACGGCCACTCGCCGCGCTGCTCGGCCGCTAGTCTGCCTGCCATGGGTGTGCCCGCCGTCATCGTCCTCGACTTCGACCCGCTGCTCCGCCTCGGCCAGCTCGCCTTTCCGTGGCAGGCAGTGGGCGTGGCGGTCGCGCTGCTCGTCGGGCTGGCCCTGGCCGCCCGCGGGCGCAGCCACACCACCGCGGCGCGCCCAGCCCGCCAGCCGCTGGGCCGGCCGCGCTTCCCGCCTGCTCCGCGGCTGACGCCGCGGGGGGAGGTCATCGAAGCGCTGCCGCTGCGCCTCGACGACATGGGCTACATCGTGCTGGCGTCCGTGCCGGGCGCGGTCATCGGCGGCCGGCTCGTCCACGGGATTGCGTTCTGGCAGGCGTACTCGGCCGCGCCCGAGCGGCTGCTGGATCCGGGCGTCGGAACGCTGTCGCTGCTCGGCGCCGTCCTGGGCGGCGCGCTCAGCGGCGCGTCCATGGCGCACCTGCTGGCGGCACCCGTGCGCCGCTGGGCCGACGCGGCGGCCGTGCCGCTCCTGACCGCGCTCGGCCTGGGTAAGCTTGCCCAACTGCTCGGTGGCAGCGGCCAGGGCGCGCCCTTCAACGGCCCGTGGGCCGTCGCCTTCGCGGGCGAGGGTCAGTGGGTCAGCGCGAGCCCCGAGCTGCCGTCCCACCCCGCGCAGCTGTACGAGGGAGCATGGCTGCTGCTCGGGGCGGTGCTCGTGCTGAGCCTCGCGTCGTCGGTTCGTGATCGGCCGGCCAGGTCGGGATCCCTGTTCGTCGTCGCGCTGGCGACGTTCCTGCTCGGCCGGCTCGTTGTCGGCCTCACGTGGCGCGACGAGCCGCTTATCGGACCGCTCAACGCCGAGCAGCTGCTGGCGCTCGCCGCCCTCGCCGTGCTGCTGCTGGGCACGCTCGCCGTGGCCGTTCAGGCTCGCCGCTGGCCCGCTCGCGGTATCGTGTAGCCGGAAGGAGCCGGACATGACAGACATCGCCGAACGCAAGATCGAGACGGCCCAGAAGGGCATCGAGCTGGGTCGCGTCAGCCACTGGATCGGAGGCCGCATCGTCGAGGGCACGTCCGGGCGGCGCGGGCCCGTCTACGACCCCGCCACCGGCCGCCAGACCAAGGAGGTCGACTTCGCCTCGGCCGAGGAGGTCGACGCCGGCGTCCGCGCCGCCGCCGAGGCCTTCCCGGCCTGGCGTGCCACCTCGCTCTCGCGGCGGACCGAGATCATGTTCCGCATCCGCAACCTCGTCGATCAGCGGCGCAAGGAGATCGCCGCGTTCCTGACGGCCGAGCACGGCAAGGTACCCTCCGACGCGCTGGGCGAGGTCGCGCGCGGCCTGGAGAACCTGGAGTTCGCCTGCGGTATCCCGAACCTGCTCAAGGGCGGCTACAGCGAGCAGGTGAGCGGCGGCATCGACGTCTACCAGATCCGCCAGCCGCTCGGCGTGGTCGCCGGCATCACGCCCTTCAACTTCCCGGCGATGGTGCCGATGTGGATGTTCGCCAACGCCATCGCCTGCGGCAATACCTTCGTGCTCAAGCCGTCCGAGAAGGACCCATCGGCGTCGATCTTCATCGCCGAGCTGCTCGCCGAGGCGGGCCTGCCCGACGGCGTCTTCAACGTCGTCCATGGCGACAAGGTGGCCGTCGATCGGATCCTCGAGCATCCCGACATCGAGGCCGTCTCGTTCGTCGGCTCGACGCCCATCGCGAAGTACATCTACGAGACCGGCACGAAGCACGGCAAGCGGGTGCAGGCGCTGGGCGGCGCCAAGAACCACATGGTCGTGCTGCCCGACGCCGACATCGGGATGGCCGCCGACGCGGCGGTGTCGGCGGCCTACGGCTCGTCGGGCGAGCGCTGCATGGCGATCTCGGTCGTCGTCGCCGTCGGCGACGTCGCCGACCCGCTGGTCGACGCGATCAGGCAGCGCCTGCCCAAGGTGCGCGTCGGGCCTGGCTCCGATCCCGCCGCCGAGATGGGCCCGCTCGTCACGCGCGAGCACCGCGACAAGGTCGCCGGCTACATCGAGAAGGCGGCGGTCGATGGGGCGGCCGTCCTCGCCGATGGGCGCCAGCACTCGCTGGCCGACGACGATGGCTTCTACCTCGGCGTCTCGCTGATCGACAACGTGACGGCCGACATGGAGTCGTACAAGAACGAGATCTTCGGGCCGGTACTCGAGGTGGTCCGCGTCGGCACGTACAACGACGCCGTCAAGCTGGTCAACGACAACCCGTACGGCAACGGCACGGCGATCTTCACGCGCGACGGCGGCGCGGCGCGCCAGTTCCAGTTCGAGGCGCAGGCGGGCATGGTCGGCATCAACGTGCCGATCCCTGTGCCCGTGGCCTACTACAGCTTCGGCGGCTGGAAGAACTCGCTCTTCGGCGACCTGCACATGTACGGGCCCGAGGGCGTGCAGTTCTACACGCGCGCCAAGGTCGTCACCTCGCGCTGGCCCGACCCGGGCACGAGCAAGGTTGACCTCGGCTTCCCGCGCACGCGCTAGGCCGACCTCCTTCGACGCGTAGCGATCGTTGGGCCGCAGCTCGCGGTTCCAGCGCGCCG
>CAYRMQ010000110.1:0-8977 GCA_964425305.1 uncultured Anaerolineaceae bacterium
CCAAGCGACCGATCGGCTCGTTCATCTTCCTGGGCCCCACCGGCGTGGGCAAGACGGAGCTGGCCAAGAGCCTGGCCGAGTTCATGTTCGGCTCGGAGGACTCGCTCATCAAGATCGACATGAGCGAGTTCATGGAGCGCCACAACGTCAGCCGCCTGGTCGGCGCGCCGCCCGGCTACGTCGGCTTCGAGGAGGGCGGCCAGCTGACCGAGGCCGTCCGCCGCAAGAGCTACTCGGTGGTGCTGCTCGACGAGATCGAGAAGGCCCACCCGGAGGTCTTCAACATCCTCCTCCAGATCCTCGAGGACGGTCACCTGAGCGACGCCAAGGGCCGCCGCGTCGACTTCCGCAACACGGTCATCATCATGACCAGCAACGTCGGCGCCAAGGACCTGCTGAAGGACACCAGCCTCGGCTTCCGGCCGGTCGCTTCCGACGAGTCCACGCTGGCCGAGCAGCAGTACGACCGGATGAAGGAGAAGGTCCTCGACCAGCTGAAGAACCAGTTCCGGCCGGAGTTTCTCAATCGCGTCGACTCGGTCGTCGTCTTCCGCTCGCTGAGCGTCGAGGAGATCCGCCAGATCGTCGAGTTGATGCTGGCCCGCGTGCGCGAGCAGCTGCACGCCCAGCAGATAGAGCTCGAGGTCACGCAGGAGGCCAAGGACCACATCATCCGGTTGGGCTACGACGTCGACTACGGCGCGCGCCCGCTCCGGCGCGTCATCCAGAACATGATCGAGGATCCCCTCGCCGAGGCCCTGCTGATGGGCCGTTTCCAGTCCGGCGCGACAGTTCGCGTCGACAAGTCGGACGAGGCCGGCCTCAGCATCGAGCAGCTCGCCGAGAAGATTCCCGTCGAGGCGGGCTGAGCCCGTGGCGCGCTCCGACAGCCGTTACGTGTGCGGCACGTGCGGCGCCGAGAGCCTGCGCTGGGAGGGACACTGCCGCTCCTGCGGCGGCTGGAACACGCTCGTCGAGGCGCCGCACGTGCGCGGCCGGAGCGGGGCTGCCCGTTCGCGGCCGGCTGCCACGCCGGCCGTCACCGCCCTCGCCGATCTTGCCGCCGACGAGGCGCAGCGCCACAGCCTGGGCATCGCCGAGCTCGACCGCGTGCTCGGCGGCGGGCTGGTCACGGGCTCGCTCGTGCTGCTCGGTGGCGAGCCCGGCATCGGCAAGTCGACGCTGGTCCTGGCGCTGTGTGGGGCGATGGTGCGAGCCGTGTCTGGCTCGTCGGTGCTGTACGCCTCGGGCGAGGAGTCGGCGGCTCAGCTCAGGCTCCGCGCCGCACGCCTCGGGCTGACCGCTGAGCCGGTCGCCTCGCGCGTCTCGATCCTCGCCGAGACATCCGTCGAGGGCATCGTTGCCGCCGCCGAGGCGGCACGGCCGCGCCTGGTGGTCGTCGACTCGATCCAGACGCTGACTGTCGACGAGCTAGAGGGGCCGGCCGGCTCGGTCGGGCAGGTCCGTGCGGCAGCGGCCGTGCTGCAGGCGTATGCCAAGCAGAACTCGGTGCCGGTCGTGCTCGTCGGGCACGTGACCAAGGACGGCACGCTCGCCGGGCCGAAGGCGCTCGAGCATCTCGTCGACGTCGTCCTGACACTCGAGGGCGAGCGCTTCGCCGGCCTGCGCCTGCTGCGCGCCGCCAAGAACCGCTTCGGCTCGACCGAGGAAGTCGGTGTCTTCGAGATGACCGCCGCCGGCCTGCGCGAGGTCGCGGACCCCGCCGCGGCGTTCCTCGAGCCGGCCTCGCTCGGGGCGCCGGGCGTCGCCGTCGCGGCCACGCTGGAGGGCAGCCGTCCGCTGCTCGTCGAGGTCCAGGCGCTGGTCGCGCCGCAGGCGCATGGGTCGCCGCGGCGGACCGCGGCCGGCGTCGATCCCCAGCGGCTGGCGCTGCTCATCGCCGTTCTCGGCCGGCGCGCCGGCATCAACCTGGCCAGCCACGACGTCTATGCCAGTCTCGTCGGCGGCCTCAGCGTCGCCGAGCCACAGATCGACCTGCCGCTGGCCCTTGCGCTGGCGTCCTCGCTGCGCAATCGCCCGCTGCGCGGCGGGCTGGTCGCCGTCGGCGAGGTCGGCCTGACCGGTGAGCTGCGCCCGGCCACAGGCCTCGAGCGGCGGCTGCGCGAGGCGCTGCGCCTGGGGTTCCGGCGCGCCATCGTGCCCGCCGGGGCGGGACACGCCGGCGAGCCTGCCGGCACCGACGGCCTCGACATCGTCTACGCCGCCAACCTGCGCCAGGCACTGGCCGGGGCCCTGCAGCCCGCCGACGACCCGCCGGCAGAGCTGCCAGAGCGGCGCGCGGCTGTGATAGGCTCGCCCACCCGATGATCCTTTTCGTACGCCTGCTCGGCGGTGCGCTGGGGACCGTCATGGCCCTCACCCTGAGCGGCTCGCTGTTCGACTTCACGACGCTCCCCGGCCTGGTGATGGTCCTGATCTGGCTGGCGGCGTGGTTCGTGATCGGCTTCTCGATCATGCCCTACGTCACCGTCGAGCCGGCCGCCTGGCTGGTTCGCAGCGTCGTCGACCTCTCGACCGGCGAGTTCATCAGCGCGATGGCGGGCTTGCTCGTCGGGTTGCTGATGGGCCTGCTGCTCGGGCTGCCGCTGTCGACCCTGCCGGCGCCCCTCGGCTGGCTGATCCCGCTCGGCATCTCGGTCGTCTTCGGCCTCGGCGTGATGGGCCTCACCGTCGCCAAGCGGCACGACCTGGCGGCGGCGCTGCGGGCAGCGGGCATCCTCGCCGACCGGCGCACCGAGACTGGGCTCGCCGCCCGGGAACGCGGGCCGATCATCTACGTCGACACCAGCGCGATCATCGATGGCCGCATCGCCGACGTCGTGGCCTCGGGCTTCCTGTGGGGCACGCTCGTCGTGCCGCGCTTCGTCGTCGAGGAGCTGCAGTCGATCGCCGATCATCGCGAGAACACACGCCGGTCGCGCGGCCGGCGCGGTCTCGAGATCCTGGCCGTGTTGCAGAAAGATCCGCGCATCGCCGTCGACCTCGTCGACGAGGACATCAGGGAAGTCGACAAGGTCGACGCCAAGCTCGTCGAGCTGGCGCGCCGCCGCGGCGCGGCGGTCCTGACGAACGACTACAACCTCAACCGCGTGGCGCAGCTGCACGAGGTCCGCGTCCTCAATCTGAACCATCTCGCCAACGCCCTCAAACCGGCCTTCCTGCCCGGTGACGCGATGCGCGTCAAGATCATCCAGCAGGGCAAGGAGCCCGGCCAGGGGCTGGCGTATCTCGACGACGGGACTATGATCGTCGTCGAGGGCGGCGGCTCGATGATGGAGCGCGAGGTCGAGGTGACCGTCGTGCGCGTGCTCCAGACCGTCGCCGGCCGGATGGTGTTTGCGCAACCCCGCGCCGAGCCCTGAACATGCGGCGATGACACGAGCGCCGCAGGCAGACATCGTCATCGTCGCCGCCGGCGGCAGCCGCCGGATGGCCGGCGTCGACAAGCTCGATGCACCGATCCTCGGGCGGCCGCTGCTCAGCTGGACCGTGGCGCAGATGAGCCGGGCTGCTTCGCTGCGCCGCCTGGTGCTGGTCGTCGCGCCGTCCCGGCTGGAGCGCTACCGGCGCACCGACTGGCTGGCCGGCGTGCCGGTAGAGGTCGTCGCCGGCGGGGCTGAGCGCTCGGATTCGGTGCGCGCCGGCATCGGGGCCACTGACGCCCCGCTCGTGCTCGTCCATGACGGCGCCCGCCCGCTGGCCACAGCGCAGCTGGCCGATGCCGTCGCCGACGCGGCGGCGCGCTACGGCGCGGCCGTCCCGATCCTGCCGCTCGTCGACTCGGTCAAGCGCGTCACGGACGGCCGCGTTGCGGGATCTGTCGAGCGCACCGGACTCGGCCGCGCCCAGACCCCGCAGGGTGCCCGGCGCGAGTTGCTGCTGGCCGCGTACGCGGGTGCCGGGGACGAGGCCTTCAGCGACGAGGCGGCGCTGCTCGAGAGCCGCGGCATTCCCGTGGCGACCGTCGACGGCGAGCCCGCCAACGTCAAGGTGACCGACGCGCGCGACCTCGAGCTGGTCCGAACGCTGTTCGCCGGACAGGCACCGGCGGCCGATGTGCGCACGGGCCTCGGCCAGGACAGCCACCCGTTCGGCCCGGCCGACGGGCTGTGGCTGGGTGGCATCCTCATCGAGGAGGCGCCGCGGCTCTACGGCCACTCGGACGGCGACGTGCTCCTGCATGCGCTCGCCTCGGCGCTCCTGGCGGCGGCCGGCCTGGGCGATCTGGGGCGCCACTTCCCGGCGGGAGAGCCGCAGACGGCCGATATCCCGAGTGCTCACCTGCTGGCGGCCGTCCTCGACATGCTGGCCGGCGCGGGCTGGCAATCACGCTCGGTGCAGCTGTCGCTCCTCGGCGCGCGGCCGCGGCTCGGTGCGGCCCGGCTAGAGCAGATGCGCTTGCGGATCGCCGACCTGCTCGGCCTCGACGGCTGGGCCGTCTCGCTAACCGCCTCGAGCGGCAACCTGACCGGCCCGGAGGGGGCGGGTCTGGCGATCAGCGCCACGGCCAGCGCGACCATCGGTCGCGCATGACGCTGCGCCTGACCAACACGCTGGGCGGGGCGCTCGACGAGTTCGTGCCGCTCGAGCCGGGACGGGTGCGCATGTACAGCTGCGGGCCGACGGTCTACGGCCCGGCCCACCTCGGCAACTTCCGCGCCTTCGTCTTTGCCGACCTGCTCCAGCGCTACCTCGAGTGGTCGGGATACGAGGTCACGTGGGTGATGAACATCACCGACGTCGACGACCGCATCATCCGCGACCTCGGTGCCAGGGGCGGCACGCTCGACGAGCTGACCGCGCCGCACATCGCCCGCTTCCTGGCCAACATGGAGCGGCTGCGCATCGGCCGGCCCGACGTCATGCCGCGCGCAACCCAGCATGTCGACGACATGACGCGGCTCATCGCGACCCTCCTCGAGAACGGCCACGCCTACGCAACCGACGACGGATCGATCTTCTTCCGCATCGCCAGCTGGCCGGCATACGGTCGCCTGGCACGCCTCGATCCGGCCCAGGCGCGGCGCGGCGAGCGCGTCGCGGCCGACGACTACGGCAAGGACGACGTGCGCGACTTCGCGTTGTGGAAAGGCTCGCGCGAGGGCGAGCCGAGCTGGCCCTCTCCGTTCGGCGAGGGCCGGCCGGGCTGGCACATCGAGTGCTCGGCGATGAGCATGCGCTATCTCGGCCCGACCTTTGACATCCACACCGGCGGCGTCGACCTGATCTTTCCCCACCACGAGAACGAGATCGCCCAGTCGGAGGCGGCCACCGGCCAGCTCTTCGTCCGGACCTGGCTGCACAACGCCCATCTCCAGATGGGCGGCCAGAAGATGGCCCGCCGCGACGGCAACATCGCCCGTCCGGAAGACGTCTACGCCCACGGCTACCGGCCGGCGGCGCTGCGCTACGCCCTGATCGCGACGCACTACCGCGCGCCGCTCGAGTACGGCGACGACACGCTCGACCACGCGACGGCGGCGGTCGAGCGGCTGACGACGTCCGTGACGGCGCTCGACGCCTACACCGGAGACGGCGCCGGCGACCCGTCCCTCGACGAGGTGCTGGCGACGGCGCGCGCCGACTTCGTGGACGGGATGGACGACGATATCAACGTCTCGGCGGCGCTGGCCGCCGTCTTCGAGCTCGTGCGCGAGCTCAATCGGCGACTCGACGCACGAGCGCTCTCGACGGCCGACGCCGGCCGCGGAGCGGCCGCCCTGCGCGACCTCGATCGGGTGCTCGGCGTCATCGACGATCGCGGCGAGCTGCCGCCCGAGGCGGCGGCGCTGCTCGACCAGCGCCGGCTTGCGCGCGCCGCGCGCGACTGGGCGACCTCGGATCGGCTGCGCGACGAGCTGGCCGGGCTGGGTGTCGTCGTCGAGGACACGCGCGACGGCCAACGCTGGCGCCTCAGCGCGGAGGTGACCGATGGCTGACCGCGGCGGCCGGCGCGACGGCGGCCGGCGCGACGGCGACGGCTGGCACGGTGGCGGGCGACGCGACGGCGGCAGAGGGCGCGAGGGTGGCGGCGGGCGACGCGAGGGCCGCGAGCCGTGGCGGCGACCGCGCGGCCGCGACGACGAGGGAGGCGGCCGTCCGGAAGGGCCGCGGCCTCCGTGGCGTGCGCGCCGCGAGAGATGGCCCGACGATCGGGCCGAACGCCCGCCTCGCGAACCGGCCGAAGGCGAGCGACCGGCGCGGCCGCGCGAGCCCTGGCGCGAGCGCGAACGCCGGCGGCCCGACCAGCGCTGGACCGAGCGGCCGGCGCGAGGCAGGCCGGCGCGCGCCGTCTCGGCGGACGAGTTCGTGCGACCCGGGGAGGAGCTGGTCGCCGGCCGGCGGCCGGTCGAGGAGATGTTCGCCGCTCGCCGCGCCGCCCACCGGCTGCTGATAGTGCCGGAGCGCCGCGCGGCGCTGGAGGCGCTCGTCCTGCACGCTACGGCGCTGCGCATCCCGGTCGTCGAGGTCGAGGGCGGCACGCTGACGTCGCTGACCGGCTTCGACGGCCACCAGGGCGTCGCCGTGGCGGTCGCCGCGCGCGAGCCAGCCACGCTCGACGACGTCCTGGCGCGGGCGCGCGAGTGGCGTCAGCCGCCGTTCGTGCTCGTCCTTGACTCGCTGGCCGACCCGCAGAACCTGGGCACGCTGCTGCGCAGCGCCGAGGCGTGCGGTGTCCACGGCGTCGTCTTTCCGACGCGCCGGTCAGCGCCGCTGAGCCCGGCCGCGATCAAGGCGTCGGCGGGCGCGACGGAGCACCTGCTGCTGCTGCCGGTGGACGACCTGCCGGCGACGATGGCCGAGCTGCGCTCCCGCGGGCTGCGCCTCGTCGGCGCCGACGAGGGCGCCGCGCTGCGCTACTCGGAGGCCGACCTGCGCGGCCCGCTGGCGCTCGTCGTGGGCAGCGAGGAACGCGGCATCTCGGGTGCTTTGCGGCGCCGCCTCGATCTGCTCGTGCGCATTCCGATGCGCGGCCGAGTCGCGTCGCTCAACGCCGCCGTGGCGGGGTCGGTGCTCCTCTTCGCGGCCGCCGAGCAGCGCGGCACGCCCGAGGCCGGCGACGAGGCCGAGCAGGGCCGGCCGGCCGAGCCGGCGCCGCCGAGCACGCAGCGGCGCAGGGGAGGGAAGGCGCAGATACAGAAACCGACCGACGAGCCGCCGACGCAGCAACCGCCCGACGATTCGGCCGCCGACGGTTCGGCCGCCGCAGCCGACGACGGCGGCCTGCTGCCGGGCGAGGACGGCTCGACCTGAGGCCGGGGCGTGCGGACGGCCGAGCGTCGGGCTCGTGGCCGCACGCTCGTTGCGCAAGATCAGGCGGCTACTGTATCCTTGACCGTCGCGCCGACGTAGCTCAATTGGTAGAGCAGCGGTTTTGTAAACCGCCGGTTCCGGGTTCGAGTCCCGTCGTCGGCTCCATAACTGAATACCGTGGCGTACCCTCCCACGTGCGGGTTCCGGCCCCCGAGGGAACGCGTCGGCCGTGGGTAGGTTGAGCAGGTGGTGAGCTCCGCTGACTGTAGATCAGCCGTCATTCGACTGTGGGGGTTCGATTCCCTCCCTGCCCACCATTAACCTTCCGGCAAAGCCCGGGCCCACATAGCTCAGTCGGCAGAGCACTTCCTTGGTAAGGAAGAGGTCATGGGTTCAAGTCCCATTGTGGGCTCCATCCCCTAAGCGGTATCCTCCAGCTCTCCCAAACAACTACCTCCGTCGCCGCGCGTGCCGGGGGCCAGCGCAAGCAAGGAACAAATGGCCAAGAAGAAGTTCGAGCGGACCAAGCCGCACGTCAACATCGGCACGATCGGCCACATCGACCACGGCAAGACGTCGCTCACCGCCGCCATCACCAAGTACCTCGCCCTGAAGGGCGAGGCCGAGTACCGCGCCTTCGAGAGCATCGACAACGCGCCCGAGGAGCGCGAGCGCGGCATCACCATCGCCATCGCCCACGTCGAGTACGAGACCGACAACCGCCACTACGCCCACGTCGACTGCCCCGGCCACGCCGACTACATCAAGAACATGATCACCGGCGCGGCGCAGATGGACGGCGCGATCCTCGTCGTCGCCGCCACCGACGGGCCGATGCCCCAGACGCGCGAGCACATCCTGCTGGCGCGCCAGGTGGAGGTGCCCTACATCGTCGTCTTCCTCAACAAGGTCGACATGGTCGACGACCCCGAGCTGCTCGAGCTGGTCGAGCTCGAGGTGCGCGAGCTCCTTTCCAAGTACGGCTTCCCGGGCGACGACCTGCCCGTCATCCGCGGCAGCGCGCTGAAGGCGCTCGAGGCGCCGGAGGACCCGGCCGACGAGGCGTACAAGCCGATCCAGGAGCTGATGGATGCGGTCGATTCCTACATCCCCACGCCCGAGCGCGCCGTCGACAAGCCGTTCCTGATGCCGGTCGAGGACGTCTTCGGCATCAAGGGCCGCGGCACCGTCGCCACCGGGCGCATCGAGCGCGGCCAGATCAAGGTCGGCGAGGAGGTCGAGATCGTCGGCATCCGCGAGACGCGCAAGGTCGTCGTGACCGGTGTCGAGATGTTCAAGAAGCTGCTCGACGAGGGCGTCGCCGGCGACAACGTCGGCTGCCTGCTGCGCGGCATCGAGCGCGACGACATCGAAAGAGGACAGGTGCTGGCCAAGCCCGGCTCGGTCAAGCCGCACACCAAGTTCGTCGCCCGCGTCTACGTCCTGACGCGCGAGGAGGGCGGCCGCCACACGCCCTTCTACAACGGCTACCGGCCGCAGTTCTACCTGCGCACGACCGACGTCACCGGCGCCATCGGCCTGACCGGCGGCGCCGAGATGGTGATGCCCGGCGACAACGTCGACATGGAGGTCGAGCTGATCACCCCGATCGCGCTCGAGACCGGCCAGCGCTTCGCCATCCGCGAGGGCGGCCACACCGTCGGCGCCGGCGCCATCACCGAGATCAGGGAATAGCATCGTG
>CAYRMQ010000111.1:0-434 GCA_964425305.1 uncultured Anaerolineaceae bacterium
ACAATCGTCGAATAGATGCCGGGCGCCCTCTCCCGCAGGCTCCGATCGACGGCGGCTTCCCATCTGCGGGCACTCGGACCGACGCAGCCGCACAAAGCCGGCGGGCTGGCGGCGCTCGGTGGCTCGGCGCGATCTGACATTCAGCGGCTGGTCGCGTACTTGGCACGATTCGGGGTCTTCGTGGTCCCGGTTGGCGAGCTCGAGAACTGGCTCAGCGGCACACTTGCCCCTACCACGCGTCGGAAGAGAGACCGGAAGAGAGAGTGGATTGTGAGTATGCTCACCGCTCTCGGCGCCTCTCCGGACGACCCAACCTACGTCCCGCCCGCACGCGGGGATGTTTGGCAGTTCCTTGACAGGATCGGCCGCTGGGCCTCAAATGCCGCGCGCGAAGGCTTGCCACTCTAGTTGGTTACATAACTTCTCTTATCGGC
>CAYRMQ010000111.1:444-8893 GCA_964425305.1 uncultured Anaerolineaceae bacterium
CTTCGGTTGCCTAGGGCCCTGGCCAAGCGGAGCGCTCCACTCAAGCATCTGGATGGGAGAACGGCACGAGATATTAACGCGTCCCAAGCGCCAGGGAACTCCAGGCGCCTGGTACGTTACATAACTTCTCTTATCGGCAGTCCCACGCGCCGTTTGCTGCGGCCCTGAAATCAGGCTCCGTGGACGTCGAAGCCCAGCGCGCGCGCGGCCGTCCCGAGCTTCACGTCGTGCGTCGCGAACGCCAGCGCGGACCGCTCGTCGCGGAACGCAAGAGCCGTCGACAGGTGAATGGCGTCGAGAGTGGCGACGTGCGTCGGAAACGGATCGCCGGCATGGTCGAGGATCGCGCCTGACACCGACGCCAGGTCAAACGCCTTCAGCAGGCCCAGAGCAGCCGCGCGGCGCTCGGCGACATCGGGATCGTCCAATGCCCGCAGCAACCTGTAGCGCTCGATGGTGCGTAGACACTCGACCCGTACCAGCTCGCTCGACACCGGTTCCAACTGGTCCCACTGACTGAGCTGACCCTCCTCGCCCAGCACCACGCGCAGGACGACAGAGGCGTCGACGTAGGCGATCAACGGCGATCTCGATCCTCGCGCAGGAGTTCCGTCGAGTTGACGGGAAGCGGGAGCGGCGCGTACCGGACGTTGGCGACCTCGGAGAACGGGCGGGAGGCGCGCTGGATGACGAGACTCCTCCTCGGCCCAGTTGGCACCAGGCGCGCGATCGGCCGATCATGGTCGGTGACCTCGATCTGCTCACCCGATTCGACTGCCCGGAGATGGCGCGACAGGTTGTTCTTCAGTTCCGCGACTCCGACGCGCTTCATGGGCAGATGTAGCCACAAGAGGCCATAAGTGTCAAGCGTAAGTGCAAGGCATGTGCGTCAAGGACGGTTGGAAACTCCGCCGCCCAACCGTGCGATCGAAGTCCGCCCGGCGGACGAGTCGGCTAGTGGGCCACGCGGTAGCGGAGGTACACGACCCTCGAGCTGAAGGTGCGCGTCTCGACGAGCTCGAGGTCCACCCGGCGCTCGCGCCGGGGAAAGAACGGAATGCCACCGCCAACCAGCACCGGGTAGGCCATGACCCGGTACTCGTCGATCAGGTCCAGTGCGGCCGCCTGGGCGGCGAGAGTCGCGCCGCCGATCGCGATCTCGCCGTCCCCGGGCTCGGCGCGCAACCGCTCGATCTCCTCCGCGATGCCGCCCGAGGCCAGACGCGCATTGCCCTCGACCGCCGAAAGCGTGTTGGAGAACACCACCTTCGGGAGCGGCTTCCAGAGGGCGGTCCACTCGAGCTCGTCAGCGCCGAGCGATGGATCCTGGTCGGCGGTCTCCCAGTACAGCATCGTCTCGTACAGCCGCCGTCCCATCAGGTGGACGCCGACCCCTCGGATCTCGTCGATCCAGAAGCGGAAGACCTCCTTGTCGGGCGGGGTCCAGTCGAAGGTGCCGTCCGGCCCGACGATGTAGCCGTCGAGCGAGACGCCCATGGAATAGGTCACGCTGCGCATGCAGTCCTCCTCGGCAACGGGTTCGACAATACGACCGCCGTAGGCCGCGGGACTCATCGCGGCTCCCGCGATCCCCGGCAAATGCCGAACGGCCCGCGGAGCTAGCCTGCGCCCAGCGCCCGGTCAAGCTCGATCGGAGTCACAACCTCGATCTCGTCACGCACGCGCGCCGTCAAGCGGCTATCCGACGTCAGGAGTGGAACCGCCAGGCGCTTAGCGAGGGCAACGTACTCGGCGTCGTACGTCTTCGCCCAGCCGAACCGCCGTGCCAGACGAAGAGCGTCAGCGACGAGCGCCGTCGAGTGCACGATCTCGATCCCTGCGTCGCGGATGCGCTCCATAGCTGCCAGCGCCTGCTCGGTGCTGATCTCGCCGCGCCAACGCAGCTGACTCGCGCCCGAGGCAGTTTCCGACCAGATCAGCGTGGGCGCATGAAGGCGCACGCCGCCCCATCCGGCGAAACCGTCATCCACGAGCGCCGCCTTGAGCGCGACGTTGCCGTCGATGACGACCTGATCAACGGCCTTGGCGGGCAAGACGAATCGCTCGCACTACGTTGGGAGTCGGTCGACCATCGGGCATGACCCGCCATCGATCCGGGATACCGATCTCATCGTCCTCCAGGAGCGGCGCGAGGTCTTCTTCCTCGATCACGTGTTGCGTGCCTATCTTCCGGGCGCGCAGCCGCCCGCTTCGAATCCAGCGACGTATCGTTTCGGGATCCCGCCGCGCACGCTTGGCAGCCTCGGGTACGGTTATCATTGCACGATACTACTACACTGCCGGCTTGTTACCGCACGGTTCGGACGCTCGTGGCGCGCTGGCACTGGTTGGAGCTTGGTCCGAAGTGGATGACGATGTGATGGACGAGACTGTCGACGCCATCTACGCCGCGCGAGCTCGGTGATCCGACCCTCCCCTGCCGATCTGATTGGGGTTCGCGACCGGGCGATACCGGACGTTATCGCGCCGAACCTGCGCGTGCTCCTCTGCGGCATCAACCCGAGCCTCTACTCGGGAGCCACCGGCCACCACTTCGCCCGGCCGGGCAACCGCTTCTGGGCGACGCTCCACCGCGCCCGCTTCACGCGGCGCCAGCTGCGCCCCGACGAGACCTGCGCGCCGGCGCAACCCGGCTGCGGGAGACGGTCCGCCGCTACCGCCCGGCCGCCGTCGCCGTCGTCGGCGTGTCGGCCTACCGGATCGCCTTCGACGAGCCCAGGGCGGTCGTCGGCCGCCAGCCCGAACCGCTCGCTGGCGCCCTGCGCTGGGTGCTTCCCAACCCGAGCGGGCTCAACGCGCACTACCAGATCGACCGGCTGGTGGGTGCCTTCGACGCTCTGCGCGAGGCGCTCGACGCCGAAGTTCCTCAGGTCGAGATGCGCTCGATCCCTTCGACCGCGTCGAAGTCGGCATCGAACGAGGCGACCGCAGCGGGCCGCAGCAGGACCGACGCGGCGAGGTAGGCGTCGGGGAAGTCGAGCTTCGGCCTGCTGCCGTAGAGTTCGAGCGCAGTGAGCAGCACCGGCTGCTCTGGCACCGACACGCCGTCGGCACGGAGTAGCATCGCCAGCTTGGCGGCGGCCTCCGTCCGGTTCCAGCCGAGCAGCGGTTCGGCAGCGTAGACGAGCTCGGCCACGACGATCGGCGTGACTGTCAGCACCAGCTGTCCATCGGCGACCCGGCGGAAGAGTCCGAGCGCGTCCTCGTGGAGCGGATGCCGCGGGCCGGCGAAGAGAGCGATGAATAGATTCGTGTCGGCGACGGCGGTGCGCGAGGCGCTCCCCTGCTCCATCAGCGCTTACGTGACGGTCTGTGTCGCGTCAACCTCGCCTCGCGCGCGAGTACGCCGCTGGCGGCCGCTCGGTCGATTGCCTCGTCGATCTCGTGCGCCGTCGCCGGTATCTCGCGGGCACCGGCTGCCGCTGCCCCGGCAAGGTCGAGCACGCTGATCCGCGGCCGGTGGCGCAGGAGAAAGCCGGTGCCCGTCTCCTCGAACTCGAGCTCGTCGCCGGGCTTGGCGCCCATCCGATCGCGGACGGCCTTGGGAATGGTGATCTGCCCCTGTGACGTCAGCCGGGCGCGAGGTCTCGGTCGGTTGGTAACAGCCATCTTGGCACATTAAGCACGGCGCGCCCATTAGTCAAGCGATGGGTAATGGGATGAGGCCGGTCCCGGACCGGCGCTTCGGAAGATGGAGCGTGGCCTTAAACTCCGCAGCGCCGTGGGCGCGGCGGACGCTGCCGGCCGTGCTGCATTCAGTGGAGACGCACCATCGTGGAGCTGCTTTTCGATCCGGAGGCGTGGGTCGCGCTGATCACCCTCACCGCGCTCGAGATCGTGCTCGGCATCGACAACATCGTGTTCATCACGATCATGGTCGGGAAGCTGCCCGTCGAGCAGCGCGACCGGGCGCGCGTGCTCGGGCTGGGCGCGGCGATGGGCATGCGCATCGCGCTGCTGTTCACGATCTCGATCATCATCGGCCTCACCGCGCCGCTCTTCGAGATCCTGGGCAACGAGTTCTCGTGGCGCGACCTCATCCTGATCGGCGGCGGCCTCTTCCTCATCGCCAAGGCGACGTTCGAGATCCACGAACGGCTGGAGGGCGGTCACGCCGCGACGCGCAGCGTCGCCGTCGCCAGCTTCGGCACCGTCATCGTGCAGATCATGCTGCTCGATCTGATCTTCTCGCTCGACTCGGTCATCACCGCCGTCGGCATGGCCCGCCAGCTGCCGGTGATGGTCGCCGCCGTCGTCATCGCGGTGCTGGTGATGATGGTCTCGGCGAAGGCCATCGGCGAGTTCGTCGAGCGCCGGCCGAGCCTGAAGATGCTCGCCCTGGCCTTCCTGCTGCTGATCGGCACGGCGCTCATCGCCGAGGGCTTCGAGGTCGAGATCCCGAAGGGCTACATCTACTTCGCGATGGGCTTCAGCGTCTTAGTCGAGTTCCTCAACCTGCGCGCCCGCCATCGCCCGCTCGAGCCGGTCCAACTGCACGACGTCTACGTCGAGAAGCCACCCTCCGAGGGGACGCCCGGACCGGCCTAGCGCCGGCTCGTCGCTCGGCGGAAGCGCAGCAGCCAGGCGGCACGCCGCGCCGGGATAGCGAGGCGCCGGGCCCAGCTCGAGCCAAGCCGATCGACATCCGCGGCGGTCGCCGAACGAGCTTCGATGGGCGTCAGGCCGACAGCCCGATAGGCGGCCAGCAGGGCATCGACCTCCGCCCGGCCGAGGATCGGCAGGCCGGCTGATCGGTCGGTCGCCTTGACCGACAGCATGACCTCGAGCTCACCCGCGGGCGTCAGCGTGTCGCCGACGGCAGCCAGCAGGCCCGGCTCGGCGCAGGCGAAGCCGCGCAGCAGCGAGCCCCACGGTAGGACGGCGACCAGGTGGTCGACGCGGCCGGCGAGGGGGCCGGGCAGCTGCTCGGCGGCGGCGGCGAGGAAGAGAACGTTGGGCAGGCCGCCCTTGCGCGGCTGGCGGGCGGCGCGCTGGGACGCCTCGCGCATGGCGGCGGTGTCGGCGTCGAGGCCGATGACCAGCGTGCGCGGCTCGCGCCGGGCGCGGCGCAGCACGGCCTTGCCGTCGCCCGTACCAAGGTCAAGGATCACCCGCTCGTGGCGGGCGATCAGTCTGTCGAGTTAGCCGACGTCGAGCTCGAAGAGTCGCCGCCCGATGACCTGGCGCATGGTGAGCGTGAGTCTAGCCGCCTCAATCGGTTTCTGCGTTCGAGCCGGTGACGATGACGACGACGGCGCCCTCTCCTGCCGGCGCCTCGCGGGCGGCGGCCCATGACGCGGCGGCGGCGCCCTCGACGGTGATGCCCAGCGCGTCGGTCAGCTCGGCCTGCGCGTCGCGCAGCACGTCGTCGCTGTAGAGCAGCATGTCGTCGACGACGTCCCGCATCTGCTCGACCGCTTCGGGCACGGGCACCCGCGTGGCGATGCCGCCGGCGTAGGTGTCGGCCGTGTCGGTCTCGATCGGGCGCCCGGCGCGCCACGACAGCGTCATCGACGGCGCCGCCTCGGCCTGCACGCCAACGATGCGCGTGCCCGGCGCCGCCTGGCGCAGCCACGTGCCGATGCCGACGATCAGGGCGCCGTTGCCGACCGGCACGTACATCTCGCCGAGCGCGGGCAGCTCGCCCCGCTCGACGGCGTCGGTCAGCTCGAGCGCTATCGTGCCCGCCCCGATCGTGATGCGCGGCTCCTCGGCATCGATCAGCAGCAGGCCGCCGCCGTTGCGGGCGTAGCGCTCCGACGCCTCGCGCGAGCCGTCGAAGTCGTGGCCGCGCAACTCGACGCGTGCCGCCAGCTGGCGGATGCGCTCGACCTTGCGCGGATTGGCCGTCTCGGCGGCGAAGATGACGGCGGGCACGCCGTGGGCGCGCGCCGCGTAGGCGACGGCGAGGCCGAAGTTGCCGCTCGACGCCGCGACCACCTCGCGCTCGGGCCCGAGCCGGCCCTCCCCTGCCAGGCCGGCGATTGACAGCCACGCGCCGCGGCCCTTGAACGAGCCGAGGGGGTTGACCGTCTCGACCTTGACAATCACCGGCCTGCCGAGCCGCCGCGACAGCCGCTCGTCGACGAACTGCGGGCTGGCCTGCAGAGCGGCCGGGATGTGCGCGCGGGCGGCGGTGATCGCCGCCGGCGTGATGGAATCGGCCGGCGCCGGGCTGGGAAACCGCGATCGGCTGGTCTGGCGTATGACAGGCATCGGCAGAGTGAGCAGCGAGGAGGGTGGCTATGTCGCCGATGACAGCGTACAGGCCGGGCGCGGTGGTGTTGCTGGTGGTCGCGCTCGCGCTGGCTGCCTGCACGCCCGGCGGACCGGCTGCCGAGGCGCCGGACAGCCCCTCCCCCGCCACTCCGACCGACGTCCCCACGGCCGCGCCAACCGACGCGCCTTCGCCATCGCCGACGGCGGCCTCGACCGGCACGCCGACCCCGATCGACTACGACTATGACTACGGCTACGGCGGTGGCGGGACGTCGACGACCACGCCGAGCCCGTCGCCCAGCCCCGCCGAGTCACCGACCGACGGCGCGTTCATCGGCGTCGCCCATGGCGCGGACCACAGCGCCTACCTCGTCGGTCCCGACGGCCTGGCGCTGTACATCTTCACGCAGGATGACCCCGGCGTCAGCAACTGCACCGGCGCCTGTGCCCAGGCCTGGCCGCCGCTGATGGGCGACCAGGAGCTGCTCGGTCAGGCACACCCGAGCCTGACCGGCACGCTCGGCCTCATCGAGCGACCCAACGGCTCGATGCAGGTGACCTACAACGACGCGCCGCTGTACTACTTCGCCAGCGACCGCCAGCCGGGTGACACGACCGGCCACGAGGTCGGCGGCGTCTGGTTCCTGGCGCGCCCGTAGCGCAGGTCGGCCGCTACAGCCGCCGGGAGATCTCGTCAGGGTAGGACGGGAAGTAGCGCTCGATCGCGCTGATCTCGAAGCGGCGCAGGATCGACTCCTTCGGCTCGCGCTCCAAGAGGTAGGCGAACGACTCGCGGACCAGCTCGTGCGGGTCGTCGGCGCCCGGTGCCAGGCGCTCCAACTCGGCCGGGCTGACGCTGACCTCGTGCTCGGTCGAGGCGGCGCCCTCACCGACGGTCACGCGGCAACTCCAGCCCTCGCGCAGCTCGTCGCACTCGACGCGGACGTTGTTCACGGCACTCCTCACTCGTCTCCGACGAGCACCGGCGCTCGCCGTCCGTAGCCGTCCGACGCGGCGCGCAGCTCCGTCGCCAGCATCGGCGCGACACGGCCGCGGACGCGCACGTCGCGGGCGCGGTAGCTGATGTCGACGGTGCCCCGCTCGCGGACACGCGAGAGCAGCTCGCCCTCGCTGTAGGGCAGCGATACGTCGATCTCCTCCCACAGGTCGGCAAGGATCGCGGAGAGGCGCGTGCGCAGCACGTCCATGCCGTAGCCGGTCATCGCCGACACGAGCACGCTGCCCGCGATGTACGGGGCGGGCACGCTGCCGTCCGACGCCTGCGGGTCGACCAGGTCGGCCTTGTTGTAGGCCAGCAGGCGCGGCTTGTCGGCCGCCCCCAGATCGTCGAGGACCTGGTGGACCGTCTGGCGGTGCTCGTGCGCGTGGCGGTCGGCGACGTCGACGACCTCGAGCAGCACGTCGGCGCGGGTGACCTCCTCCAGCGTGGCGCGGAACGCGTCGACCAGCTGGTGCGGCAGCTTGTGGATGAAGCCGACGGTGTCGGTCGCGACGGCTGTCTGGCCGTCGCCCAGGCGCACCAGGCGGCTGGTCGGGTCGAGCGTGGCGAAGAGCCGGTCCTCGGCCAGCGCCGCCTCGCTGCCGACGAGCGCGTTGAGCATCGACGACTTGCCGGCGTTGGTGTAGCCGACGATGGCGACGGTCGGCATCAGCCGCCGATCACGCGCACGGGCGGCGGTCTCGCGCTGGCGCCGAACCCGCTCGACGCGCTCCTTCAGCTTCTTGATCCGCTCGCGGATCACGCGCCGGTCGGTCTCCAGCTGCGTCTCGCCCGGACCGCGCGTGCCGATGCCGCCGCCGGTGCGCGAGAGGTGCGTCCACAGCCTGGTCAGGCGCGGCAGCTGGTACTCAAGCTGGGCCAGCTCTACCTGCAGCCGGCCCTCGTGCGTGCGCGCGTGCTGGGCGAAGATGTCGAGAATCAGGCCGCTGCGATCGAGAACCTTCACGCCGAGCAGGCTCTCGAGCGCCTTCTGCTGGTTCGGGCTCAGCTCGTCGTCGGCGACGAGCATTGTCAGGCCGGTCTCAGTCCTGGCCTGCGCCAGCTCCTCGACCTTGCCCTTGCCGAGGTACCAGTTGGGATCGATGTGGCGGCGGTTCTGCCACTCGACGCCGACGACCTCGGCGCCGGCCGTTTCGGCCAGGCTGGCCAGCTCGGCCAGGCTCTCCTCGGCGCTCCAGCCCTCGTCCT
>CAYRMQ010000112.1:0-8693 GCA_964425305.1 uncultured Anaerolineaceae bacterium
GACCGCCTGGCAGCATGCGCCGGTGAGCCGGGACGGTCAAGCAAGCAGACTGTCGAAGCGACGGCCGCCCGAACCCGCAACCTGATCGCAACCCAAGGGTCACCCGCGCGGCGCTGACCGCGCGGGTGCTCGCCTATACGCTTCGGCGCATGAGCGACTCGTCTGTAACCCGCTTCCTGCCGCCGCGCGACGCGAGCGGGCCGGTAACGTGCGCCGTGTGCGGTTGCCGGCTGATGGCCGCCAGCGGCAGCGAGGACGGCGCGTATCGCCACTTCCCGTCGCTGATGCCGACCGAGGACGCGCGCGGCTGCCGCCCGCACTGCGTCGATGCGCTGCACGGCCGTGATGGGCGCGTGCTGATGCCTGCCGCCCCCGGCGACCAGGCCGCTGACGCCGCCGCCGCCTAACGACAGACGGGGGCGCTCCTCCGGTCTTCGCCGCGCCGGCCTCTCGACTTCGCATCTTGTGGGTTCCCATGCTCGAAGTGATCCTGCTGGGGGGTGGTCGCGGTCGTCGCGATCACCGCCTTCAGCTGGTGGATCGGACCCGAGATTCCGCGCTGAGCCGAACCCCTTCGGCCGGCAGCTGAACGTTACTGATCGGGCGCGCCGCCGGTAGCTCGAGGACGAACTGGCTGCCGGCGGGCTGGCGGTCCTCGGCGCGCAGGTCGCCGCCCATCGAGCGCGCCATGTGGCGCGCCGCGAAGAGGCCGATGCCGGCTCCGCGCGGCGAGTCGTCGAGGCGCACGAACGGCTCGAAGATGCGCTCGCGCCAGTCGACCGGGATGCCCGGGCCGTCGTCGGTGATCGCTACAAAGGCTCGCTCGCCCTGGCGCCAGCCGTAGATGTCGATGGTGCCGTCGCGTGGCGCATACTTCGAGGCGTTCTCGAGCAGGTAGCCGAGCAGCCGGCGCAGCATCTCGTGCGAACCCAGCGCGATCAGCGGCCGCTCAAGGAAGCTCGTCGCCAGCCGCTGCCGGCGGAAGAGCGGCGCCAGCTCGCGCGCAGTCTCGTCGACGACCTCGGCGACGTCGAGCGGCACCGGCGCCGACGTGTCGGGCTGGAGCACGCGCAGGCTCGACAGGATCGAGTCGACCGCCTGGTCGAGCCGCTCCACCTGCTCTAGCGCCTGGCGCTCCCAGTCGCCGGCCTCACCCCTGTGCCCAGACTCGCGCGCCGCGCCGGCGAGGAGCTCGATGTACGCGCGCACGACGGCCAGCGGCGTGCGCAGGGCATGGGTGACGACCGCCACCAGGTTCGCTCGGGCCTCGTCGATCGCGCGCAGGCTCTCGACCTGCGCCTCGGCCTCCCGTTGGAGGCGGTTGCGCTCGACGATGCCGGCAAGCAGCGCGGCGAGCGTCTCGAGGAAGTCGACGTCGCCGCTGGTGAAGCGCCGACGGCGGATCGTCTGCACGTTGAGCACGCCGACGACCTGGTCGTTCCAGATCAGCGGCACCGAGCACATCGACGTGTAGCGCGGCTGGTCGACGCCGCGGATGTAGTGGAAGCGCGGATCGCGGTGCACGTTGATGCTGGTGATCGGCTTGCGCGACTGGGCGACGCGGCCGGTGATGCCCAGGCCGAGGGGCAGCCGGGCCACGCCGATCGATTCGGGATCGAGGCCCTCGGTCGCGGCCAGCGTCACGCCCGTCCCGTCACGGTCCATCAGGTAGAGCGAGCAGACTTCGGCGTGGGCGGCGGCCGTGGCGCGGTCGACGATCGTCTTCATCAACTCGTCCCAGGTGCGCGCCGAGCCTACCAGCCCGGCGACCTCGGCCAGGAACTCGAGCTCAGCCAGGCGCCGGTCAGCGCGCGCGGAGCGTCCCGACGATCGTGGTGGCACGGCCGTACGATAGCCGGGCCGGTCGCTCCTAGCGCTGGGCGAGGCCACCAGCCAGCGCCAGCTCCATCTGGCCGGCGAAGCGCAGCGTCCGGCCGGCTCGCGCCGCCGCGAGCAGGTGCAGCAGCGCCGCCTGCTGGACGTAAAGGCGGTTCTCGGCTTGATCGAAGGCGACGCTACGCGGGCCGTCGATCACTTCGGCGTCGATCTCCTCCCCGCGGTGCGCCGGCAGGCAGTGCATGACCAGCGCGTCGGGCGCTGGCGCCAGCAGCTCATGGGTCACCCGGAAGCCGGCGAAGGAGCGGCGGCGGGCAGCGGCCTCGTGCTCGGAGCCCATCGATGCCCAGACGTCGGTGTAGACCGCATCGGCCCCCTCGACCGCCACCTTCGGATCGTGGATCACCTCGATCGCCGCGCCGCTCTCGCGGGCAAGCGCCAGCGCGTCGTCGAGGACCTCGGTCGCCGGCTCGTGGCCCGGCGGCGACGCGACGCGCACGTGCAGCCCGACGGCGGCGCCGCCGAGCAGCAACGAGTGGCAGACGTTGTTGCCATCGCCGACGTAGACCAGCCGGCGGCCCGCCAGCCCGCCGAGGTGCTCGCGCAGCGTGAGCAGGTCGGCGAGCGCCTGGCACGGGTGCTCCCACTCGGTCAGCGCGTTGATCACCGGCGCGTCGGAGGCGTCGGCGAGCTCGGTCAAAAGCTCGTGGCTGAGGATGCGCACCACGACGGCGTCGACGTAGCGCGACAGCGTGCGCGCCATGTCGGTGACCGGCTCGCGGCTGCCCAGCCCGACGTCCTGGCCGGTGAGGGTGGTGGTGACGCCGCCCAGCTTCGCCACGCCGACCTCGAACGAGACGCGCGTGCGCAGGCTGGGCTTGTCGAAGAGCATCGCCACCGCCCGGCCGGCCAGCGGCAACCGCCCCAGCGGTGCCATGCCCGAGTTGGCCTTCAGCGTCGCGGCGTCGTCGAGCACCTGCTCGATCGCCGCCGGCGCGAGGTCGGCCATCGAAAGTAGATGGGCGCCGCCCGCACGCGGCGCCCGGGTGAGTGGCTGCATTGGCCGCAGTATAGACACCTCTTGCATGAGTATGCAATACTACGCCAGCAGGCGCATGTTAATGCAGGTCAGCGAGCCCGCAACATGCGCTCGCTTTCATTCTCGGGCCGGAGTGCCTATCTTCCCGGCATGGAGAACTCCCGTTGAACAAGGTCGTGCTCGCCTACTCGGGCGGCCTCGATACGTCGGTTGCCGTCGCCTGGCTGCGCGAGCAGTACGGCGCCGATGTCGTCACGCTCACCGTCGATGTCGGCGGCGGCTCGCTGCGCGAGGGCGTCGCCCGCCGCGCGCTCAGCGCCGGTGCCTCGCGCGCGTACGTGGTCGAAGCGCGGCGCCGCTTCGTCGAGGACTTCGTCTGGCCCAGCCTCCAGGCGAACGCCGTCTACCAGGACGCGTACCCGCTGGCGACCGCACTGGCACGGCCGCTGATCGCGCAACTTCTGGTCGAGATCGCCCAGCGCGAGAGCGCCCACGCCGTCGCACACGGCTGCACCGGCAAGGGCAACGACCAGGTCCGTTTCGACGTCGCTGTGCGTGCGCTCGACCGGCGCCTGGAGGTGGTCGCGCCGCTGCGCGTGGGCATGGGCATGTCGCGCGAGCAGGAGATCGAGTACGCGCAGGCGCGCGGCATCGAGGTGCCGGTCACGAAGGCCTCGCCCTATTCGATCGACGTCAACATGTGGGGCCGCTCGATCGAGACCGGCGTGCTCGAGGACCCGTGGACGACGCCTCCCGCCGACGTCTACGAGTGGACGGCCGAACCCTCGGCCGCTCCGCCGGCCGCCGACGTCACGATCGGCTTCGAGGGCGGCGCGCCGGTCAGCCTCGACGGGGAGCGGCTCGATCCAGTCGCGCTCGTCGAGCGGCTGAACGAGTTGGCCGGTCGCCATGGCGTCGGACGCATCGACCACGTCGAGGACCGGCTCGTCGGCATCAAGAGCCGGGAGATCTACGAGGCGCCGGCGGCGGTCACCCTCCACGCCGCCCATCGCGCACTCGAGGCGCTGACGCTGACCAAGGAGCAACTGCTCTTCAACCGCCTGGTCGCCGACCAGCTCGCGCAGGCGACTTACGATGGCCTCTGGTTCAGCGCGCTCCAGCGCGACCTGCGCGACTACGTTCGCCGCGCACAGGCGCCGGTCAGCGGCGAGGTGCGCATGCGCCTCGATCACGGCAGCGCGATGGTCGTCGGCCGGCGCAGCCCGAGCTCGCTCTACGACCAGGCGCTCGCCACTTACGACGCGGGCGACGCGTTCGACCACGCCGCGGCGGTCGGCTTCATCTCGATCTTCGGGCTGCCGCTGCGCACCGAGGCGGCCCGCCACGGGTCCGCCTGGGAGTGGACCGAGCCGATGCTGCCCGACCTCCACGTCGAGGTGACCGAGCCCGAGGCGGTCGAGTCCGGCCGGTGAAGACGTGGGGCGGCCGCTTCACCAAGCCGCCTGACGCGCTGGCCGCCGACTTCGGGCGGTCGGACGAATACGACCGCCTCCTCGCGGTCGACGACATCACCGGCTCGATCGCCCACGTGCGCGGGCTGGGCCGGGCCGGCATGCTCGCCGCCGACGAGGTCGAGCGGCTCGTCGCCGGGCTGGAGGAGCTGCGCGCCGACGCCGAAACCGGGCGGCTGGCGTGGGACCCGGCGCTGGAGGACGTCCACATGAACGTCGAGGCGGCGCTCGAGGCGAAGGTCGGGGTGCTGGCCGGCAAGCTGCACACCGGCCGCTCGCGCAACGACCAGGTCTCGACGGACCTGCGCCTTTGGCTGCGGCGAACGATCGGCGAGCTGGACGAGCTCGTGCTCGGGCTCGAGCGGGCGCTCGTCTCGCTGGCCCTCGCCCACCGCGGCGCGGTGATGCCCGGCCACACCCATGTCCAGCCGGCGCAGCCGGTCCTCTTCGCCCATCACCTGCTGGCCCACGTCGAGATGCTCGAGCGCGACCGCGGCCGGCTGGCCGACGCGCGGCGGCGCGCCAACGTCTCGCCGCTCGGCTCGGGCGCGCTGGCGGGGGCCGGGTTCCGGCTCGACCGCGAGGCGGTGGCGCGGGAGCTGGGCTTCGACGGCGCCACGCGCAACTCGATCGACGCCTCGGGCGACCGCGACTTCTGCGTTGAGGCGCTGGCCGCCTTCGCGCTGGCGATGGTCCATCTTTCGCGGCTGGCCGAGGAGGTGGCCTGGTGGTCGAGCCCGCGCTTCGGCTTCGTCCGCGTGGCCGACGCCTTCTCGACCGGCTCCTCGATGATGCCCAACAAGCGCAATCCCGACCCGGCCGAGCTGGTCCGCGGGCGGGCGGCGACGGTCATCGGCCAGCTGGCCGGCGCGCTGGCGCTGCTCAAAGGGCTACCGCTCGGCTACCAGCGCGACCTGCAGGAGGTCAAGCCGCCGCTCATGGGTGCGGCGCGGACGCTGGCCGCCTCGCTGAGGGTGATGACCGGTCTGGTGGCCTCGCTCCACGTCGACGAGGAGCGCATGGCCGACGCCGCGCGCGAGGGCCACACGACGGCGACTGCCCTCGCCGACGCGCTGGCGGAGGAGGGCGTCGCTTTCCGTGCCGCCCACCACGTCGTCGGCGCTCTCGTCCGACGCGCCGAGGACGCCAGCCTCGAGCTGGCCGATCTCGACGAGTCGGTCATCGCCGAAGCGCTCGCCGCCAGTCCCGACCGGCGGGCGAAGGTGCTGGCGCGAGATCCACACGCGCCGACACGCCTCAGGTCTTCGGCAACGGTCGAGGCTGCGCTCGCCCGCTGCGACGTAGTCGGTGGGACTGCCCCCTCGCAAGTGCACAGCGAGGTCGACGCGGCAGCCACGCGCCTGAACCTGGGCTAGGCGGCGAGCTCCTCGCGCGCGCCCCACCAGCGCTCGAAGGCGTCGAAGGTGGGCGCGATGGGTTCGGGCATGTCGCGATCGGCGTTGATGATGTCGAGCGTCTTGAGCCCGTTGCCGGTGATGACCAGCACGACCTCGTCGTCGGGCCGCACGCGCCCCTCGGCGATGGCGCGGCGAAGCGCGGCCAGCGTCACGCCGCCGGCGGTCTCGGTCAGGATGCCCTCGTTCTCGGCCAGCAGGCGGATCGCGTCGAGCGTCTCGTCGTCGCCGACGCCGTGGATCGAGCCGCCGGACTCACGCGCCAGGCGCAGCGCGAAGACACCGTCGGCGGGGGTGCCGATGGCCAGCGAGCGCACGATCGTGGCCGGCCGCGGCACGGGCCGCCACTCATCGGCGCCGTCGGCGAACGCCGTCGCGATCGGAGCGCAGCCGGCGGCCTGGCCGCCGACGAAGCGGACGTCCGACCGATCGATCATCCCGACCTCGGACAGCTCGCGCAGCCCTCGTCCCAGCTTTGTGTAGAGCGAGCCGGAGGCGAGCGGCGCGACGATCACGTCGGGCGCGCGCCATCCGAGCTGGTGGGCGATCTCGAAGGCGAGCGTCTTGGAGCCCTCGGCGTAGTACGGCCGGAGGTTGACGTTGACGACCGCCCAGCCGTCCAGCTCGTCGGTGAGCTCGAGGCACAGCCGGTTGACGTCGTCGTACGGTCCGGCGACGCGGACGATCGTGGCACCCAACGCCTGCGCCTGGGCGACCTTCGCCGGCTCTAGATCGGCCGGCACGAAGACGACGGCGCGCAAGCCGAGGGCTGAGGCGGCGGCGGCGACCGACGCCGACAGGTTGCCCGTCGACGCGCAGGCGAGCGTGTGGAAGCCGAACTCGACGGCGCGCGCAGCGGCGACGGCCACGACGCGGTCCTTGAACGAAAGCGTCGGGTTGCGCGAGTCGTCCTTGACCCACAGCCGCTCCAGGCCGAGGCGCGCCGCGAGCCGCGGCGCCTCGACCAGCGGGCTGAAGCCGACGGCCAGGCCGCGCGCCGGGATCTGCTCAATGGGCAGCAGCTCTGCCAGCCGCCAGATCGTCGGCGGTCGCGCTTCGATGGTTTCACGTGACAGGCGGTCGGCCGCGCCGGCCAGGTCGTAGACCGGCTCGAGCGGGCCCAGGCAGGAACCGCAGACGAAGACGGGACCGGTGCTGGCCGGCTCGCCGCAGGCACGGCAGCGCAGGCCGCTGAAGGCGGGCCGGAAGTCGGTCGGCGGGGAGGTGCCGTCGGAGGTGTAGGGGTCGGGGCGGGTGGTCGGCTGCCGGATGGTCATCGGTCGTCCCTTTCGTTGGCTCTGGCTGGGTAGATCGCGGGCAAAAGAAAAGAGCCGCGCCTCTCGTTGAGTCGCGGCCCCGAGGACCCAGCCCGGGTCCAGCGGTCAGATGCGCGCGCCGGACCTCAGGCCCCGTCCTCCTCGGGGCCGCCGGGCATCGCCATCGAGATCGTCAGCGGCTGCATCAGGCGCGCAGTCTACGGGCCGCAGGCAGGTCCGCGCAAGGGCGGCACGCCGTTCGTTGTCGCGAACCGAGCAGCGGGCCAGAGTGCCGGACGATGATCTGGGCAGAGTTCGAAACACGGGCGCCCGCGCTCGCCGCGCTTGGCAGGGAGCGATTCGAGAAGACCCAGGTCGCGCTGATCGCGACGATCCGGCGCGACGGGTCGCCGCGCATCAGCCCGATCGAGCCCGTGTTCAGCAGCGGCCATCTCCTGCTCGGTTCGATGCGCTCGGCGAAGACAGACGACCTTCTCCGCGACCCTCGCTGTGCGCTGCACAGCGCCGTCTCGGACGTCAACGGCTCGGAGGGAGAGTTCAAGCTCTACGGGCGGGCCCTGCCTGTCGCCGGCGAGCTTCGCGACAACGACGGCGGAAGGTGGACCAGGTTCCCGCCGGACAGGTCGACCGTATTCGAGCTCGAGATCGAAAGCGCGGTGTTCGTCGGCTGGGAGATCGAAGCGGCCAAGATGCGCGTCCTCCGCTGGTCCCTCGGCGAGGGACTGGGCGAAGCCTGGCGCGAGTACCCATGATCGCGTTCGCCATCGACGGAGGGCGGAACCGCCCGCCTGCCCGACGACCTGCATAACGACAGTGCATAAACTGTATAGTCACCCAATGGAGCGAGCGGCCGGGGCGCCAGATGCCACACGTGCGGCCAAGCGCGAGCGCCAGCGCACGATGCGCGAGCTCGTCTCGCGTCGTCCGGTCGGCAACCAGCAGGAGTTCGTCGACCTGCTCGCCGAGCGCGGCATCGAGGTGACGCAGGCGACGGTCAGCCGCGACATCGCCGAGCTGGGGCTGGTCAAGGTCACTCGCGCCGGCCGCCACGTCTACGCGTTTCCGGAGGACATCGCGTCGGCGCCGCGGATGAGCGACGAGGGGCTGCGCCGCGTGTTGCAGGATCTGCCCGTCACTGTCGGGCGGTCGGGCCTGATCCTGCTGCTCGTGTCGAGCCCGGGCAGCGCACCGGCCATCGCCGAGGCGATCGACCGCTCGAGCCTGACCGAGCAGGAGGGCACGCTCGCCGGCGACAACACGGTGCTGGTGCTGTTCCGTGACGAGGCACGCCTGGAGCGCTGGCTGGAACGGCTGACCGACATCAACGGCGCTCCCCTCGCCGCCACCCGGCCGTCGTAGGGCGCGGCGTGCCGCCGCCATGCCGATAACCTCCGGTATGACCGTCAGGCTTAACCGGGAGCGTAGTTGGTGGAGGCGGCAGGCGCCGGCGATAGACGCCCGCGGCGATACCCGCCGCGAAATGACCGTCGAGCATGAATCGGCCGACAACCTTGCCGCAGAAGGGGACCGACCGCTGAAGACGAAGGCTCGCGAGCGACCATCGACCCATCTTGCTGACCCCTAAGCCTGCTGGTCATGTCGGCGAGGGCCTGGCGGCCATATCGGCGAGGGCCTGGCGGCCATATCGGCGAGG
>CAYRMQ010000113.1:0-8638 GCA_964425305.1 uncultured Anaerolineaceae bacterium
GGATGGCATCTGTTTCGGGCGCGACGATCTCGCCGGTGCCGTGCAGGAAGGCGACCGCGTGGACGTCGTCGCGCGCCTCGCCAGCCGCGCCTTCGGCGGCTTCGAATCGCTCCAGCTCGAGGTCCACGACGTCGGTCCGGCCGGCACGCTGGAGCGGCTGCTCGGTGCCGAGCCGGCCACCGATCCCGCGGCCGCGCCACTGCCCGCGCTGGCCACGTGACCGCCGGCCGCTACCTCGAGCTGCTCGCCGCGCGGACCGAGGCGGTCGGCAGCTGCCTGTGCCTCGGCCTCGACCCCGACCCTGCCACCTTCCCACCCGGCTTCGCGCACGACGCCGCCGGTGTGGAGGCATTCGCGCGGCTGGTTCTCGAGGCGGCGCTGCCGCAGGCGGCGGCGGTCAAGGCCAATCTCGCCTTCTTCGAGGCACACGGCAGCGCCGGCCTCGCCGCCCTCGAACGAGTCCGCGCCACACTCCCGCCGGACGTCCCCTTCATCGCCGACGCCAAGCGCGGCGACATCGACTCGACGACGGCGCATATCGCGACGGCGATCTTCGACGCTCTCGGCGCGGACGCCGTGACGGCCAACCCGTATCTCGGGCGCGACGCGCTGGCGCCGCTGCTCGAGCGCGCCGACCGCTTCGTCTACGTCCTGTGCCGCACGTCCAATCCGGGCGCGGCCGAGCTGCAGGGCCTCGACGTCGACGGCAAGCCGCTGTTCATGAACGTTGCCCGCCGCGTCGGCGTGTGGACGAGCGACGGTGCCCGGGCCGGGCTGGTCGTCGGCGCCACTGCCCCGTCAGAGCTGGTGGCCATTCGGCAGGCCGTGCCGGGCCTTCCCTTCCTCGTTCCCGGCATGGGTGCGCAGGGCGGTCAGACCGAGCCGGTGCTCGAGCACGGCCCGGCGCGCGAAGGGCCGGCGGCAGGGCTGCGCGGCGGAGGCCTGCTGGTCAACGTCTCGCGCGCCATCGCCGGCGCGGCCACGCTCGCCGACGCCGCGCCCACAGATCCCGCCGAGCGAATCGCGGCCGCCGCACGTGACTGGTCGGCGCGGCTCCGATGTTAGGATTGAAGGCGCACTCGTAGCGCGGGAGGCTTTCGAGCACACACATGCCGTTCAACATCGGCCCGTTCGAGCTGCTGCTCGTCCTGATCCTGGCCCTGCTGATCCTGGGCCCGGGCAAGCTGCCCGAGGTCGGCTCGGCCATCGGCAAGACGCTGCGCGAGTTCCGGCGTGCCACATCGGAGGTCGACGAGGCGGTCAAGGCGGCCGACATCTCGGATGCCACGTCGACCAAGCCGCAGGCGCGCCCTCAGCCACGCACCGATTCGCCCGCCGGCGACGACTCGCAGCAGGGGCCGGGCACTCAGACCAGGGCGACCGAGAGCTGACGCCGGCCGGCAGCCGGCCCAGCTCCATAGTCATCTGACAGTCCGATGGCAGAGTTGACCGACCGTCGGCAGCCGGCCATCACACCGCTCGACTCCGAGCCGGCGGCCGGGGAAGGCCGCGTCATGACGCTGGTCGAGCATCTGGCCGAGCTGCGCCGGCGCATCTTCATCTCGATCCTCGCCGTCGCGCTCGGCGCGGTGGTCGGCTTCCTGCTCGCGCCGACCGTCATCGCCCTGCTCGCCGAGCCGATCCCGGGCCCCATCTTCTTCACCCAGCCGGGGGGCGCGCTGATCCTCCAGCTCAAGCTGGCGCTGCTCATCGGCGTCGCGCTCGGTGCGCCGGTGCTGCTCTACCACTTCTGGGCCTTCGTCGCGCCCGGCCTGACGCCGTCGGAGCGGCGGGTCGCACGGCCGTGGATCCCGCTGGCGCTGCTGCTGCTCGTCGCCGGTATCGGGCTGGCCTACGCCATCCTGCCCTTCACCGTCACGTTCCTGATCGGCTTCCAGATCCCGGGCCAGCTCGAGCCGCTGATCACCGCCGACCACTACTTCGGCTTCGTGCTGATGATGTTCGTCACGTTCGGGCTGGTGATGCAGTTCCCGATCGTGCTGGTCATCCTGGCCAAGGCCGGCATCGTCAGCGTCGAGCGGCTGCGCCGTGGCCGGCGCTACGCTGTGCTCGGCCTGTTCATACTGGCCGTCGTCGTCACGCCGCAGGATCCCTTCAGTTCGATACTGATGACTGCCGTCATGTACCCCGTCTACGAGCTGACCATCTTCCTCGTCGCGCGCGGCCAGCGCCGCGCACAGGCCGATGGCTGACCGGCTGGCCGACCCCGCCGACGGCCGCCCGGTTCGGCAGTCGACCGAGGACCGGCCTGCCCAGCAGTCGACCGAGGACCGGCCTGCCCAGCAGCCGGCCGAGGACCGCGCCGCGGCGGACGGCCAGACCGCGCCCCACGTCGCGATCATCACCGGCCTGTCGGGGGCGGGCAAGACGGCCACGAGCAAGCTGCTCGAGGACGTTGGCTACAGCGTCGTCGACAACCTGCCGTCGGAGCTGCTGCGCGAGCTGGCCGAGCTGGTCGCCCACGATCCGGGCCGCTTCCAGCGCGTGGCGCTCGTGCTCGACGCGCGTGCCGCCGACGCGCCGCTCGCCTTCGCCTCGGCCGTCGGCGCCCTTGAGGGACGTGGCATCCGGCCGCAGGTCTTCTTCCTTGAGGCGCGGGACGACGTCCTCATCCGCCGCTTCAGCGAGACGCGCCGCCCGCATCCGCTCGACCAGGGCGAGGGGCTGGCCGCCGCGATCGGCCGCGAGCGCGCGCTGCTGACCGACATCCGCGCCCAGTCGGACGTCGTCATCGACACCTCCGACCTCTCCGGCCGCCAGCTGCGCGAGCGGCTCCACTCCTCGCTCGATGTGCCGCCGCAGCGCGGGCCGATCGAGCTGCAGCTGATCAGCTTCGGCTACAAGCACGGCGTGCCGCTCGAGGCCGACGTCGTCTTCGACGTGCGCTTCATGGAGAACCCCTTCTACATCGACCGGCTGCGGCAGCTGTCCGGGCTCGAGCCACAGGTGCGCGAGTTCGTCATGCGCCAGCCGGTGACCAAGCGCTTCCTCCAGTTCGTGCGCGAGTTCTTCGAGTTCACGCTGCCGGCATACGAAGCCGAGGGCAAGGCGCGGCTGACCGTCGGCATCGGCTGCACCGGCGGCTACCACCGTTCGATCGCCATCGCCGAGGAGATCGCCGAGCAGTGGCGCTCCGCCGGCGGCGGACCGGTCAAGGTCTGGCACCGCGAGCTGGAACGGACATGAACGGCCGCGAGCCCGTGGTCGCCGAGCAAGTGGCCGGGCAAGTGGGCGAGCACGGTCCGGCCGCGGCGGGGAGGGAAGCACTCCACGGCGAGCGCCGCGGATCGCTGGCGCGCTGGCTGCGCCCGGGCATCGGCATCAAGCGCTGGCTGGCCGTCGTCTTCATGGGCGAGCTGCTGCTGGCGCTGGCGATGGCCGTCGTTATTCGCCAGCTCTACCGCGACCTGCCCGAGGGCGACCCGATCACCGCCGTGCTCGATCTGGTCAGCCTCCAGTTCCTCGCCCCCGAGATACGGCCGGTCGTCCTGCTCGGGCTCGGGCTGACCATCTTCCTCTTCGGCGTCTGGCGCCTCTTCCGCGCGCTCGTCGAGCCGCTCCGCGTGCGCGACGAGCCGCTCGTCGAGCTGCTCTTCCAGAAGCGCTGGCGGGCGCGCGGGCCGCGGATCGTGGCCATCGGCGGCGGCACCGGCCTGTCGACGCTGCTGCGCGGGCTGAAGGAGCGGACGAGCAACGTGACGGCGGTCGTGACCGTCGCCGACGACGGCGGCTCGTCGGGCCGATTGCGCCAGGAGCTGGGCGTGCCGCCGATGGGCGACATCCGCAACTGCATGGCCGCTCTCGCCGATGCCGAGCCGGCGATGACGCGCCTGCTCCAGTACCGCTTCAGCGCCAACGGCCAGGGCGACGCGTTCGAGGGCCACGCCGTGGGCAACCTGCTGATTGCCGCGCTGACCGACATCGAGGGCGACTTCGAGGAGGCCGTCAGGCAGGCCAATCGCGTGCTGGCGGTGCGCGGCAAGGTCGTGCCGGCAGCACCCGTGCCGATCACCCTCCACGCCGAGTTGCAAGACGGCGAGGTGCTCGAGGGACAGTCGCGCATCGCGCGGGCGCGCGGCATCGGCCGCGTCTGGATCACGCCCGAAGACGCGCGCGCCTGCGACGAGGCGGTGGCGGCGATCCGCGGCGCCGACCTGATCGTGCTCGGTCCGGGCAGCCTCTTCACCAGCCTGCTGCCCAACCTGCTCGTGCCGGGCATCCGCGCCGCACTGGAGGCGTCGGCCGCGCCGCGCGTCTACGTCTGCAACGTCGCCACGCAGGTCGGCGAGACCGACGGCTTCAACGTGTCCGACCACCTGGCGGCGCTGCGTTCCCACGGACTGGATCACCTCGTCGACGCGGTGCTGGCCAACAACAACTTCAAGGCACGCGCACCCGCGGACTACCCGGCTGCGCCGGTCAGGATCGACGTGCCGCTGCGCGCCGGCAGCGGGCCGGTGGTCATCCTGCGCGACGTCGTCGACGACCAGAACGCCCACCATCACGACCCGCGCAAGCTGGCGGCGGCAATCGTGACGCTCCACGAGGAGCGTGCCGTGCGGCGGGCGCGGGCCGTCCAGAGGGCGTGAGCGCGGCAACACTGCGCGCGCAGCCCGAGCGCGACCTCGTCGCCGCCGTGCGCGCCGAGCTGGCCGCCGTCGAGCCTGCCCGCGGCTGCTGCCGCGCGGCGGAGCGCGCCGGATTGGGCAGCGCCGCCAGCGGCCGCGCCCGCTCGCCGGTCATCGGCCGCCTCGCCGTCCGCCTCGACGCCGACGACGACGGCCGTTCCTTCGACTGGGCAGCAGCCGCCGGCCACTGCCGCATGAGTTTCCTGCGCGGAATGTTCCTGGCGCGCGGGTCGCTCAGCCTGGCCGGTGGGCGGACGCACCTCGAGTTCGTCGTCGATCCGGCCGAGCTCGCGCTGCTATCCGCCCGGCTGGCCGAGGTCGGGCTGCCGGCCAGCGCGCGCACGCGCCGCGGCCGGGGAGTGCTGACCTGGAAGAGCACCGAGACCGTGCTGACCTTCCTGCGCCGCGCCGGCGGCCGGGCGGCGACGCTCGAGCTCGAGGCGCGCTTCGTCACGCGCTCGCTGCGCGGCCACCTCAACCGGGTGCTCAACGCCGAGGGCGCCAACCTCCAGCGCTCGGTCGTCACGGCGCGGCGACAGCTGGCTCACATCGAGGCGCTCGACGCCGCCGGCCGGCTAAGCGCGCTGCCGGCGTCGGTGCGCGCGGTTGCCGAGGCGCGGCGGCGGGCGCCCGAGCAGACGTTCAGCCAGATCGCCGACGAGCTGGGCACCAGCCGCGCGCTCGTCCAGCGCGCCTTCGAGCAGATCGAGGCGGCCGCGCTACGGCTCGACGCGGCCGAGGCGCGGCTCGACGCGGCCGAGACCGGGCGGCCTCGATAATGGCGGCCATGCGCGAGGTCATCGTCTGCGCCAACTGGAAGATGAACACGACGCCGGCCGACGCCGGCCGGCTGGCCGCCGACATCGAGCGCGTCACGCGCGTCGAAGGCGTCACCCGCGTCATCTGCCCGCCCCACGTCAGCCTGGCGGCGGTGGCCGACGCCCTCGCCGGGACGGGCGTGTCGGTCGGTGCCCAGAACGTCCACGCCGAGGCGGCCGGTGCGTACACCGGCGAGGTGGCCGCGCCGATGCTGGCCGGGCTGGCCGAGTGGTCGATCGTCGGCCACTCCGAGCGGCGGCGCGACCAGTGCGAGACCGACGAGCAGGTGGCGCGCAAGCTGCTGCGCTGCGCCGAGAACGGCCTGCGCCCGATCCTGTGCGTAGGCGAGCAGCTCGAGGAGCGCGAGGCCGGCCGCGCCGAGGCGACCGTCCGCGGCCAGCTCGAGGCGACGCTTGCCGAGCTGCGCCGCCACCGCGCCGAGCTGCCCGGCGACCTGGTCGTCGCGTATGAGCCGGTGTGGGCGATCGGCACGGGCCTGACGGCGCGCGGCAGCGACGCGGCCGAGATGGCGCAACTGATACGCGAGGTCCTCGCCGGCGGCGGGCTGGAGGGCGCGGCGGAAGGCGTGCCGGTGCTCTACGGCGGCAGCGTCACCAGCGCGACGATCGGCGAGTTCCTGGCCGAGCCCGCTCTCGACGGCGCGCTCGTCGGCGGGGCCAGCTTGAAGGTCGACGAGATGGCCGGCATCGTCGCCCGCGCCGGTGTCACGGCCGAGGCACGCGCGGCGGCGGGAGGGGCGCGCTGAGCCGCGAGCGGGCCGGCAGGTCGCCCGGCGACGGGCGGCCGCGGCCGGTCGTGCTCGTCGTGCTCGATGGATTCGGCATCGGGCGGCGGCCGGAGGCCGATGCGATCGGGGCGGCGCGGATGCCGTTCTGGCGCAGGCTGCTCGGGGAGTGGCAGCACGGCCGGCTGGACGCGTCCGGCGCGGCGGTCGGGCTGCCCGACGGCCAGATGGGCAACAGCGAGGTCGGCCACCTCAACCTCGGCGCCGGCCGGCCGGTGCTCCAGGACCTGCCGCGCATCGACTCCGCCATCGCCGACGGGTCGTTCTTCGCAAATGAGCCGCTGCGGCGGGCCGCCCAGCGGGCGGCGCAGCCGGGGCGGCGGCTGCACCTGATCGGGCTGATCGGGCCGGGCGGGGTCCACTCGGTCGACCGGCACGCCGTCGCCATCGCGCGCATCGCACGCGAAGAGGGCGCGGACGACGTGGTCGTGCATGCGCTGCTTGACGGCCGCGACACGCCGCCGCGCTCCGCCGACCGCTTCCTGCCCGACTTCGAGGCGCGCTTGCGCGAAACGCATCCGGGTGCCCGCGTGGCGACCGTCGGCGGGCGCTACTTCGGCATGGACCGCGACAAGCGCTGGGAGCGGACGGCGCAGGCGTACGAGGCGATCGTCTTCGGCGAGGGCGTGGCTGCGCCGTCGGCGACGGCCGCCGTGGCGCAGGCCTACCAGCGCGGCGAGAACGACGAGTTCGTCCAGCCGACGGTGATCGAGGGCGTCGACGGCCGGCTGCGCGCCGGCGACGCGGTGGTCCACTTCAACTTCCGCGCCGACCGTGCGCGGCAGCTGACCCACGCGCTCGTCGACGGCGACGGGTTCGACGCCTTCGACCGCGGCGAGCGGCCGCGCGACCTGCTGGTGGTTACGCTGACCGAGTACGAGAAGGGGCTGCCCGTCGAGGTCGCCTTTCCGCCCGAGATCGCGGCCGGCCTGGCGCGCCTCTTCTCGGAGATCGGCTGGCGCCAGTTCCACGTGGCTGAGACGGAGAAGTACGCCCACGTCACGTACTTCTTCAACGGCGGCGTGGAGGAGCCGTTCCCCGGCGAGGAGCGCCTGCTCGTGCCGAGCCTGAAGATCGCGACGTACGACCTCCAGCCGGAGATGAGCGCCGGCGGCGTCACCGACGCGCTGGTCGAGGCGATCGGCGGCGACGCGTTCGGCTTCATCGTCGCCAACTACGCCAACGCCGACATGGTCGGCCACACCGGCGTGTGGGAGGCGGCCGTGCGCGCGCTGGAGTATCTGGACGGGTGCCTCGAGCGGGTCGTGACGGCGGTGCTGGCGCATCGCAGGGGCAATGCCGTTCTGTGCATCACCGCCGACCACGGCAACGCCGACGAGATGCGCGACGACGACGGGCGGCCGGTGACGGCTCACTCGATGAATCCGGTGCCGATCGTGCTCATCGGCGAGGCGATTCGCGGCCGCCGCCTGCGTGACGGCGTCCTGGCCGACGTGGCGCCGACGCTGCTCGAGATCCTCGGCCTGCCGCCGGGGGAGGAGATGACCGGCACCTCGCTGCTGGTGGAGTGAAGGCCCGGTCTGACTGGGGCCGCTTCTGCCACATGCCGGCATGGTGAGCACTACGCAAGTCCTGACAGCGGTCGACCGGTCGCCGGCAGCGCTTCCGACACTGCCTCACGCTCGGCGACGGCCAGCCGCTGGGCGCGGGCGGCGTCTCGGCTCACGTAGCGCTCAGCCCGTGGGCAGCTGACGGGACTTGCCGGCGGCCGGCGCCGTAACGCCCACCAGCGCGACACCTGTCAAGAGCGAGGCGCCGGCGGGACCGTAGTGCCCACCAGCACGTCTTCTGACCGAACGAGCCGCGCGCCGGCGGCTGTCGGCTGCGGCTGGCTGTCGGCCGCCGCGGGTCATCGGCTGCCTGCTGATCGTCGGCCGTCCGCGTCCCTGGATCATCGCGTTGCCCGTGCTATCCTGCCCACTCCCTGATCATTCAGTCGGAGGACGTGCACGCACGTGGAGTTCTTTCTGGGCGTCGGCCAGGCGCTGGTCAGCATCGCCCTCATCGCCTCGATCCTGATGCAGGCGCGCGGCGCCGGCCTGGGCGCGACCTTCGGCGGCGACTCGTCCGTCTACCGCAGCCGGCGCGGCATCGAGAAGCGCCTCTTCCAATTCACGGTCGTGCTGGCCCTCCTTTTCGTGCTGTTCTCTGTCGCCAACTACGCCCTGCGCACGACCCTCTGAGGCGCGGGCCGCGGCGCGTCGTGACGGGTCCGGGTATGGCCCCTGGTGTGCCGAGATGCTAGACTCGATACTCGCCGAGGACGCCGATGAGCGTTCGAGGCTGCGCGCCGAGGTGGCGGAATAGGCAGACGCGCTAGGTTCAGGACCTAGTGACCGCAAGG
>CAYRMQ010000114.1:0-8635 GCA_964425305.1 uncultured Anaerolineaceae bacterium
CCAGCGCCAGGTGCGTCACCAGCAGCGCCACGATCGCGCCGCCCACCGCCTCGCGGCCGATGCCGAACGCCTGGCGCACCTTCTGGCGTTCCTCGGCCTCCGCCGAGCTGCAGACGAGGTCGTAGGCGTCGCGGTTGAAGCGCTCGAAGAAGCGCCGGCCGAACTCGGCCAGGTCGTCGAGCGGCCCCATCAGCTCGGGCTGGTAGGAGACCTCCAGCCGGAGGTCGCCGGCCCGCTCGTAGTCAGCCGCCAGTGCCTGCACGCGCAGGGCCAGCTGCTGGTACAGCTGGTCGTCGTCGAGCTGCGCCATGTCGGCCACGACGGGCGCCGCGGCCTGGGTCAGTTCCGCCATCGCTCAATCCTCCACTTGTGATGTGCCATTGCCATCTCGTTGAGCCGGTCCTTCCGCAACGCGCACGGTACCGGCGCCGAACAGGCTGTAGACGAGGCCGAAGGCGTCGCCCTGTGCCAGGTAGTCGCGCCGCGTCTGGAGCAGCGCCGGGCCGAGCTCGACGCCGCCCAGGAAGCGTGACAGGAGGCGTACCGCGAAGTGATGGGCGAAGCGCGGCGTGGTCGACGTCTCGGTGCCGATCACGGCCCGCGCCCCGCGGTCGATGAAGTAGTCCACGAAGCTCCCGCTGAGGCTCGGTATGACCTGGGCCGACTCGCACATGTTGAGCAGCACGACGGGCGACCCGGCCAGTTGGTCGACGTCGAGCGTATACAGTCGCGCCAGCCTGATCAGGCCGTGGCGCGGCATGATCCACGACTCTCCCTCTCCTTCCAGCGTCGAGCGGATCGTCTCGTACGTCTGGCGCCAGCGGCTCGCCCGCTCCCCGCCGGTGCCTGCGGGCAGGCCGGCTTCGCCCGCCAGGAGCAGGCTGGCCGCCCCGAAGTGGCCCTGGCGGAGCGCCGTGTGGCCGTGGGTGAAGAAGCAGATCAGGTTGCTCTCGCCGTCCTGGAAGTCGGCCAGCGCCTCGTCTGCTCGCTCGATGGCGTGGCCGCCGCTCAGCCGGACGAGGCCGTCTGTCTGGGCCTGCTCGAAGTAGGCTGCCTGCTGCGCGGCCTCGTCGAAGTCGCCGACGATCAGGCTGGCCACCAGACGGGAGCCGTCGTACGTGGCGAGCGAGCGGCCACGGAACGGCTCCTCGATGACGCTCGCGGCGTGGTGCTTGAGTGGCGGCAGGTGCTGCTCGATGACGTAACGCATGCCCCAGAACGCGTCCAGGTCGGCGCCGGCCAGCTGGTCGTCGGGGAGTGGCCGGTCGTAGAGCAGGTTCCACGGGAAGACGAACTGGGCCGCCGCCTCGTCGACGGTGACCTGCACGATCGAGCCCTCTTCGAGCGGCCTGTCGGCGAGCCACTGGCCGATGGCCGACAGGGCGCCCCGCCGCTCGCGCCGGAAGAGGGCCGTCCACAACGCCTCGCCGGCCTGCGCCAGCTGGCGGCCGTCCCTGCGCGAGGTGAACGACGCGCCGGGCAGCGGCTCGGCGTCGGCGTCGCTGCGCGTCACGGCGATCGCCAGCAGCGCCAGCCGGACGCGCGTCAGCAGGTGCTCCAGCTCGGCTTCGGCCAGGCGCGGCGACGTGCGGCCGGTGAAGATCACGTCCTGGCCCTCCGGCCGGACGGCGAAGTAGAAGACGAACGAGCCGCCGCGGCGGGCGACATGGATGCGCATCTGCTTCTCGGTCAGGGCGTCCAGCCCGACCAATTCCTGCACGCGCGCGTAGCGCAGCAGGAGCGCGCCGGCCAGTGCCTCGGCCGCAGCGTCGGCCTCGACCACGACGGCCAGCAGCTCGACGTCCTCGATCAGGTTCAACCGGTAGAGCAGTTGGAAGCGGATCGTCGCCGGCGCCTCGCGCGTGGCGGCGGCGGTCGGGCGCACCTCGAAGGTGGCCCGATGGGAATCGCCCTGCGGCGGCAGGCGGAAGGTGCGCACCGGCTCGGCGATCTCGAAGTCCTCGCTGATGGCCAGGACGGTGATGCGCACCGTCTCCTCGGTCGCGACCTCCTCGACGCCACGCGGCGCCGCACCGGCCACCGGCACGCCGCTGAACTGGGAGCGGACGGAGATGTCGACGGCGTACCAGCGCCCTACGCGCAGCGGCTCGTCGGGTGCGACCCCGGCGCCGCGCTCGGCGCCGGCCTCGCCGTCGCCGTGGTAGAGCTCGACGACGGCGTAGCGCGGCGGCCGGCGCTCGGCTCGTGGCTCGGCGGCTTCACGTGGCTCGGCGCGCGGCTCGGCTGCCTCGGGTGGCTCGGCGGGCGGCGCGGCGGCAGGTGGGGCTGACGGTGGTGGCGGAGGCGGCGCCGGCTCCAATCGCGGATCCCAGCCGGCATCGGTCCAGGGCTCCGGAAAGCCGTCGCCGACAATCTCCGGCCTGGCGCGCCGCGGCGCGACCATCGCACCGAGCGCTAGGTGGGCCACGCCGGCCGCAGTCGCCGGCCCGCCGGTCCACGTCACCAGATTGGTCGTGTCGATGGCTACGAAGCCTGCCTGCTGCGCGACGACGAGCGCCCCACCACCGACCATCGCCCCGCCCAGCACCGAGCGCCACACCCCGCGGCGCGGTCCCTGGCGCAGGCCCGCCAGCAGCCCGCTCAGCACGCTGGCCACGCCGATGATGATCATTGCCGTGCCGATGACGCCGGCGACCGTCAGCAGCGGCGACGTGCCGGTGACGTTGACCCACGCCGAGAACTGGCAGTCGTCGAGGTTGCCGACGACGTTGTAGACGCCCGCACCGAACAGCGCGTACTGGCGGATCGGCTCGACGTACTCACCCGGCGCCGGCGGCGCGCCGGCCGGCAGCGGAACGGTGAAGGGTCCGAAGCGCAGCCCGACGTTGAAGGTCAGCGGTGGCTCGTCGGTGGCCAGCGTCAGCACGACCTCGTCGTCGATCGGGACTTCGATGGGCACCGGTGTCTGCTCGGCGATGGTTGCTCCGCCGGTACTCGTCGTGATCGGCTGGCCGTTGACCTCGACGGTGCAGCGCTCCGTCTGTGCCTGCGCGGGCCCGGCCGCCAGGGCGAGCAGCAGCCACGCGCCCAGCCCGGCCAGGGAGCCGGCGGCAAGACGGTCCACGCGCGCCCGGCGCATGAGTCAGGTCCAGCCGCGGTGGCGCAGGGGCACGCGCACGACGAGCGTCGCCCGCTTCTCGTCGGGCGTCGCGCCGCTGCGCATCGCCCACGCGTCGAGCGAGCTCATCCAGGCGGGCAGCCCGACGGGCAGATCGTCGGCCGGGATCGGCGCCTTATCGGCGAAGGTCAGCTCCTCGCCGTAGCGCGTCGCCGGGATGGGCACGTCCGGCAGGTCGATCAGTGGGCGCAGCTCGTCGAGGGCCTGGTTCCAGTCGGCCGTCAGCCGGCGCATGCCCTCGGCCTTCGTCGCCTGCCCGCTGCGCGAGACGCCCTCGGGATAGGTCGGGTGCCTGATGGCGCGCGCCTGCAGCCCGCTGGCGGCGCCGGCCTCGGTCGCCTGCCACGTCGCGAAGGCGACCCTGGCCAGGCTGCCCAGCAGGAGCACCGCCCGCAGCTGGCCCGGCGCCGCCAGCGCATCCAGCCAGCGGTGGCGGTAGGCACCGATCTGCTCGTTGCGCTGGTGCCGGTTGGCCGAGTGCTGACCATAGACGCTGTAGAGGTAGACGTTGACCATGACGTAGCTGCGGACGATGCCCAGCCGCGCCAGAAGGCCCTGCAGCCGCTGGCCGGCCTCGCCCACCAGCACGCGCCGGACGATGGCCTCGTGCGGGCCCGGGTCCTGGCCGATGACCAGCACGCGAGCGCTGCCGTCGAGCCTGCCGCGGTGGAAGATCGGTCCCCACTCGAGGCGGAAGTCGCGCGGCGGGTAGACGTCGGCGCCGGGGTAGTCGGCGACCAGCCCGGCGAACGGCTCGTCGACGTAGCCGCGGTCGACAAGGACCGTCATCGGCGCCCTCGGTCAGACATCCTGGTAGGCGGCATGCAGCGCGTCCTTCAGCTCCTGGCCCAGGTTCGGCTGGTCGTCGAGGCGCGACCACCAGCCGCCATCGCCGACCTGCAGGCCGTCCAGCTCGAGCGACTGCGGCAGCAGCGACCAGTCGGTCGGCGCCTGGAGCAGGAACGGGTCGTCCGGCGGGCCGGCCGGCTCGTTGTCGAGGACGAGCGTGAAGGCCTCTTCGGGCTCGACGCCCAGCGCGCGCAGGCGGTCGTCCTCGCGCTGCACCCGCTCGAGGAAGGCGGGCAGGTCGTCGAGCGCCTCGCGCAGCCTGCTCTCCGCATCGGCCAGCGATAGCCCGTTGATCGGCGACGCCGGCGAGAAGAGCTGGAAGGCCTTCTCGCGGCCGCCGATGCGCCACGGCTCGAGCGGACCGTCGGCGTCGGCCTGCAAAGCCTCCATCAGGTCGCGCTCGCCGTAGCGCGCGACGCCATGGACGACGACCAGGCTGACGTCCGTTTCGCGCGCCTCTATCAGGTGCTCGTACGGATCGCCCGACGTGCCGCGTACGACGAGCAGGTCGGCCAGCGTGCCGCTGCGCAGCCGGCCGAGGTAGCGCGACCAGCCACAGGCGTAGGCCGCGTCGGCGGTCACGGCACTGACCAGCCGCTCGGCGTCGAGCGGCGCGCCCTGCGCCTGCGCGACGTGACGGGCGACCTTCAGCTCGAGCAGCAGGTTGCGGCTGCCCGAGGGCGTCCAGTCGGAGCCGATGGCCCAGCGCGCGCGCGATGCGAGCAGCGCGCGGACGTCGAGCGTCGCGCCGTAGAGCAGCAGGTTGCTGAAGGGGCTCCAGACGATCTTGGCGCGCGCCCGCCCGAGGGAGCGCAGGTCCTCGGCGCCGAGCGCCAGGCAGTGGATACCCGACAGCGGCGGCTGGAGCAGGTCGTTGTCGCGCAGGTCGGTGTAGGTGCGCAGGGAGAGCTCGTCGGTGCCCTCGGCCAGGTGGTAGAAGTACGAGCCGCCCAGCTCGGCGCGCTTGTCGAGCGAGCGGCGGAAGGCCTCGAAGTCCTGCGGCCGCCGGCCGAGGGTGGGCACCAGCGTGGCCGAGTCGGGCAGGCGCGGGTCGTCGGCCACCTCGACGTTGCGCATCGCGCCGCGGAACAGGCCGAAGCCGCCGCGCACCTGTGTCTTCATGCCCTGGCCGGTGGTCGTACCGCCAAGCAGCGCCTTGGCCTCGACGTAGCGCACGATGGCGCGTGCCGTCGGCGAGTGGCCGGCCAGCAGCCTCACCGGCAGCGACACGTCAGACTGCTTCGAGCTGACGCTCGACCACTGGTTGCGGTTGTTGTACCGGCGCGGGACGCGCCACAGCGGTGCCACGTTGTAGACGTAGTGGTTGTGCAGGTCGATCAGGCCGGGGTAGATGGTGCCCTCGGTCTCGACCAGCGGTGCGCCGGCGAAGCTCTGTGGCAGGTCGTCGTCGGGGCCGGCGACGGCGACGATCCGGCCGCGCCTGATGGCCAGCCGGCCACGCTCGTGGACGCGGCCCAGGCTCATCGTCACGATGCGGCCGGCAAGAACGAACGTCGGGCCGGTGTCCTCGTCGATGAGCATCGCCTCGAGGCGCAGCGGCAGCGGCACCCCGAAGGGCATGTCCGCCAGCGGTCCGAGCTTCGACGACGCCGGGACCTCCGTCCGGGCGGCGGCCCCGACACCCTCGACGGTCATGCCGGCGGCAGCGGCGGCGGCGAGCAGCGGTGGCCGGGTGGTGATGTAGAGGCACTCCCCTGCAACCACCTCGGCGATGGCCGCCGCGACGGCGAACGCGCGCCGGTCGGGCAGCGGCGTGGGCAATTGCGCGGCGTCGATGATGAGCGCCCGCTCGAAGTAGCCGTCGACGCCGAGCGCGACGAGCGTGCGCAGGATGCCGGCCGCGCCGAGCTCGGCCGGCACGTTGGCCAGGATGCCAACTCGCTGCCCGCCGGCCAGCCGCCGGCGCGCCGCCGGTCGCACGCGCGGTGGGCGGCCGGGCTCGAGCAGCACCAGCGCATCGAGATCAAAGAAGACGACGCGGGGCTCGGCCGGGCGTGGCTGGGCGTCCATCGTCAGAACGGCGCCGAGGTCAGCACGCGCTGCCCGTAGACGTCCCACAGGCGGCCAAAGAAGAAGCTGCCGAAGCGGGCCAGCACGAAGGCACGCTCGGCCGTGCTCGGGCCATGCGCGCGCATCGTCGTCATCTGCTTCAAAAAGTCGAGGGGATGGACGCGAATGATGCCCGCCGCCAGCGTCGCGGCGCTCGCCTCGTCGGCGTCGCGCCCCACGTGGCCGGCGAAGACCGTCGTGTACAGCGTCGACGTGTCGGACCAGACGTCGAAGCCCGGATCGTCATGGACCAGCTTGACGCCGCGGACGGTCAGCGGCCGGCCGTTGCCGTCGCGCGCCAGCAGCCGGTAGCGCATCTCCTTGCGGCCGGGATCGCCGCTATCGACGAAGAGGTTGAACGTGCCGCGCTCGATGGGCAGCCGTCCGCCCAGCGCCGCGCACTCGATGACGCCGCCGACCGATCCTTCGTGGTCGGGATCGGTGACGAAGCGCCTCATCTGCCTGATCGTGACATCGAGATGCACGGCCAGTCCCGTGCCGCCCTGGCGGCCGGCGTCGAAGCCGCGCCGGTGATCGCTCGCGCCAAGACCGACGTAGCCCTTCATCGTCTCGCTGAAGGTCAGCGCAGTGCGGTCCGGTGGCTCAACCGGCCGGACCGGCTCACGCAACGGGATGCCCCTCTCGCGGCACCAGCGGCGCGCCTCGATGACGCCGCGCTCGACACAGTGGCGCACGCGGTCCGCGCCGAAGATGACGAGGTAGTGAATGGGCACCTCCGCGCGCAGGATGTGCAGCTCGATGTGCCGTCCGAACTCGCCCTGGCGGCCGGCGCCGATCTCGCGGTTGTTGGCCTCGATGCGTTTGACGATGCGCCGGAAGTTGCCGTTGGCGACGGTCTCGATGATGCCGAAGTAGATGCCCACGAAGCCCGCCCGCCAGCGGCTCTGCTCGCTGACCGTCCAGATGACCCACAGCTCGTCGGCGCCGCGGGCGATCGCCTCCTCGAGGTTGGCGTCGGTGAGGAAGACGGCGTCGAGATACGTGCGCCCGTCGCGCTGCACCGGCGGGAACCACATCGGGATCGAGATGGAGGCCATCAGCATCTCGTCGTCCATCTCGGCTGCCGGCAGCGGCAGTAGCTGGTGGGCGGTGAAGTCGTAGACGTTGAATGTCGCCTCGCGGTCGGTCGCCCGGATGCGCTCCCAGTCGAGACCCCAGCGCGGCAGGACGTTGCGCCGGAAGCGGTCGAGCGTCAGCAGCGACTCGGCGTAGATGAGCTTGGGCCACTCGCGCCAGTTGAAGCCGATGCCAACGCGCGGCGGCAGGTTGCGCCAGTTGTCGGCGATCTGGGTGCCGCTCATGCCCTGGCACCACATCGCCAGGTTGAGGTTGCCGCCGCTGGCCCCGTCGCCGTGGTCGAAGTCGAGGCCGGCCTCGTCGAGCCAGACCTGCAGCACACCTGCCTGGAAGGCAACCTTGTAGCCGCCGCCGGCCAGGATCAGGGAACGACGAGGCCGGCTGCCATCGTTCCTCGGCTGAGTCCCCCTCACGCTTCGCGTGGCGGGATCCCGACCCAGACGCTGACAGTCGATGGAGTGGCCTGGAGCAAGGCAAGAAGTAGGCTCACGGATGCCCCTCTCGGGTCGCCAGGCTGACGGCGCGGACGTTACTCTTCTGGGCGGTCGCGGTCAACAGCGCCGGCGCGCGGAGTCAGCGCAGACAGCGGAACGCCAAGCGCGGGGGAGACTTGCATGGTCGCTTCATCAAGGCCCGTCATCGTCCCCGTCGACCTCGCCTGGTTCGGCTTTCTGCACGCCTACCTGCTGCTCGGCGAGCGCGTGATCGTGGTCGACTCGGGCTATCCGACATCGCCTGGGCGCATCCTGGCGGCGCTGGAGCGCGAACGCGTCGCGAAGGAGGACGTGTCGCTGATCCTGCTGACGCACGGGCACCTCGATCACATCGGCGGAGCACGCCAGCTGCGCGACGAGCTCGATGCGCCCGTCGCCCTCCACCGCCTCGACGCAGAGATCGCGCGCAACGGGCGCGACCGCCCGCTGCGGCCGACAGACCTGCGCGGCCGGCTGTTCCTGCCCTTCATGCCCCGCCAGGTGACGCCCTTCGAGCCCGACCTCGTCCACGACGGCGACCTCGACCTGGCCGAGTTCGGCGTCGCCGGCCGGACGCTGCACACGCCGGGACACACGCCCGGCTCGATCTCGGTCCTGCTCGAAGAGGCGACGATCGCCGGCGACCTGCTCGCCGGCGGCTTCCTGCGCGGTCGAGCGCCGCGGCTCCCCTACTTCGCCGATGACGGGCAGCAGCTGCTCGAGAGCATCCGGCGCGTGGTCGAGATGTCCGACGCTCCGCTCTACGTCGGTCATCGCGGGCCGCTCAGTCCGCGGACGGTCGCCACCCACTTCGGCTGATACGGCCGGCGCGGGCTCGCGCCTGGCCTTCGGCGATCCGCGGCGGCTCGTCAGGCGCGAACGGCCTCGCCCGTCGGCACGACGAGTCCGTTCTTGCCGCGCCAGCGGCGTGACCGGTGCAGGCGCCTGCCGCCAGCCTCCAGACGTTCCATGGGCGAAGACTGGCCGGACCCGCTTATCAGCCACT
>CAYRMQ010000115.1:0-8520 GCA_964425305.1 uncultured Anaerolineaceae bacterium
CAGCAGATGCGCGCGGGCAGGCCCTGGTGGGGCACGCGCTCCTCGGCCATGGTGATCCAGCGCTCGAGCGCGCGATCGTGCGGGAACAGCTCGAGGATGGCCTCGTCGGTGCGGTGGATGTCCTCCCTGTCGCCCGACAGCGCGACCCAGCGGAACGGACCGCGGCCTTCGCAGAAGAGCGGCCGGATGAAGGCCGGCACGAACCCCGGGAAGTCGAAGGCGTTGGCGACGCCGGCCGCCTGCGCCTGGGCGCGGATGTTGTTGCCGTAGTCGAACGTGACCGCGCCGCGCGCCTGCAGCGCCAGCATCGCGCCGACGTGGTTGGCCATCGACGCCATCGCCCGCCGGACGTACTCGTCGGGATCGGTTCGGCGCAGCTCGGCGGCCTGTGCCACGTCGAGGCCGGCCGGCACGTAGCCGTTAAGCGCGTCGTGGGCCGACGTCTGGTCGGTCAGCGCGTCGAAGGCTTCCCCCCGACGCACAAGCTCGGGCTCGACGTCCGCGGCGTTGCCGATCAGCACCACGGACTCCGGCCGACCGTCGGCGGCCGCTGCGCGCGCCAGGGCGAGGCCTTCGTCAAGCGAATCTGTCAAGTGGTCGACATATCCGATGTCGCGCCGCCGACGGGCGCGCTCGCGGTCGACCTCGATGCACAGCGCGACACCCTCGTTCATGGTGATCGCCAGCGGCTGCGCGCCGCCCATCCCGCCGAGACCGGCGGTCAGCACGACCCGCCCGCGCAGCGAACCGCCGAAGTGCTGGCGCGCGAGCTCGGCAAACGTCTCGTACGTGCCCTGCAGGATGCCCTGCGTGCCGATGTAGATCCACGAGCCGGCGGTCATCTGACCGTACATCGTCAACCCCGCTCGCTCCAGCTCGCGGAACGTCTCCCAGTTGGCCCACTTGCCGACGAGGTTGGAGTTGGCGATGAGCACGCGCGGCGCCCACTCGTGCGTTTGGAAGACGCCCACCGGCTTGCCCGAAGCGACGAGCAGCGTCTCGTCGTCACCGAGCCGGCGCAGCTCGCGCACGATCGCGTCGAACGCCGCCCAGCTGCGCGCGGCGCGGCCCGTCCCGCCGTAGACGACCAGCTCATCGGGGCGCTCGGCGACCTCCGGGTCGAGGTTGTTCATCAGCATCCGGAGGGCCGCTTCCTGCTGCCAGCCGCGGCACGAGACCTCGGTGCCGCGTGGAGCGCGAACGGTCCTCGTCTCAACGGCCGCCATGGCGTGACCTCCTGGCGCGAGTCTAGCGACTGCGCTGGCGGGCAGCCTCGGCCAGCAAGGGTTCATCGCTCAGAGCACGGTACAGACAGATTTCCTGACACCCCATGGCAGTTAACCGACGTAGGCTGCGAGAGTAGGAAGGCCGCTGGAGTCCAAGCCGTGTTCCATCCCGAGTTAATCCGCATCCTCCAGGCCGAGCGCGAGCGAGAGGTCTCCGACTGGCTGCGTCAGCGCGGCCAGCTCAGGCTCGTGCGGCGGCTGCGTAGCGCGCGGCGACCCGCTCGGCCAGCTCGGCCACATCGTCGCGCAGGGCCACCGGCTCGAGCACGTCAGCCCGATCTCCGAGGGCCAGTACGCGTGCCGGCACTTCAAGTGGCCAGTCCATGCGCAGACGAAGGACCTGCCAGCCGTCCTGGTCGCCCTCGGGGGGCGTGAGTCGCTCGGCGGCGCGGACGGTGGCGACGCCGGCCAGGTCGGCGAGCACGGGCAGCGCTCCGGGATCGATGCGCAGAGTCACCTCCAGCCGCGGCGTGTGACGCTCGTAGGCCGCCGTCGACTCGGCCCAGAACGCGGCCAGCTCGAAGCCGGCTGGGCGCTCGAAGCGCTCGCCGAGCACCTGCGCATGCTTGACGCGCGAGACGCGGTAGGTGCGCACCTGGTCGTCGATTCCTGCCACGAGGTACCAGATGCCGGCCTTGAGCACGAGGCCGAGAGGCTGCAGGCGCCGCTCGACGACCTTGTCGCCGCGGTCGTAGCCGACCTCGACCATGCGGCCCTCCCACACCGCCTCGGAGAGCGTGCCCAGCAGTGGCGCCGCCTCGCCGGCGCTGAACCAGCCGGCCACGTCGAGGTGGAAGCGCTCGACCAGGCGCTGCGCCCGAGAGCGCAGCTCCGGCGGCAGCGCGGCGAGCACCTTCAGGCGGGCGGCGGCCATGACCGTGCCGAGACCGAGCTCGGCGGCCGGGCCGGGCACGCCCGACAGGAAGAGCGCCTCGGCCTCTTCGGCGGTCATACCGGTCAAGCGCGTGCGGTAGCCCTCGACGAGGCTGAGCCCACCGTGCGGGCCGCGCTCGGCGTAGACCGGCACGCCGGCGGCGCTGAGCGCCTCGATGTCGCGGTGGATCGTCCGCTCGGATACTTCGAGCTCGGCGGCGAGTTGGGCGGCGGTCATCCGCCCGCGCGTCTGGAGCAGGAGCAGCAGCTGGATCAGGCGGGAGGCACGCATCTGGCCCGATCGTATGCGGATTCCTGCTAGGACGTGTCAAGAATGTCGTGCACACTTCTGGCGATGAATGAGCGCGTGGCCCGGGCGGCGCTGCTCGGTCGGATCCGTAGGACCGCGCGGCTTTCGACGAATTCGTGGCCGAGCTCGAGCAGATGTCAGAGGAGGAGCTCAACGACCCGGCACGAATTCGGGGCTTGTCCGAGCGCATACCCGGCTGGCGCCCCTGGCGCGTGCCATACGACCCCGATCACTACGAAGACCACGCCCGTACGATCGAGGAGAACGTGCTCACACCGCCGCGACGGGAGGAAGGGCCCTAGACGTCGCGCTCCGCTCCGACACGCTCGTCGTGTGTACGACAATTCTGCTATTGTGCAACCATGAAGGCACACGTCCTACCCACCGCTACGGCGGTCGCGCGCCTCCGCGCGAAGAACCAGATCACGCTGCCGCAGGAGGCACTCAGCCGGGTGGGAGCGCGGATCGGCGACCGTTTCCTGGTGAGCGCGGACGAGGACGGTGCGATACGCCTCGAGCCGGTGCGCCGCAGCTACGCTGGCGCGCTGAAGGACGTCTGGCCGGCCGACTGGCAAGCAGAGCTCCGGCAAGAGCGTGACAGCTGGCAGCCCTGAAGCCGGCACCGCCGCGCCCATAGCCACCGGTGACTCGGTCGTTCTCGACACATCGGCTCTCATCGCCTACCTGAAAGGAGACGAGGCGGCGTCGCCGGCGGCCCGTACCGTGATCGACACGCTCGTGGCCACCGGCCGGAATCCGGCAGTCATCTCGGCAGTCAGCGTGGGCGAGCTGATGGTCCGCCCGCTGCGCGAGCTCGGCGCGGTACCCATGCCGCTCAGGACGTTCCTGCTCGCCTTCCCCGGCCTGTCGATCAGGTCGGCCGACTTCCTCGTCGCCGCCGAAGCCGCGCGCATCCGCGCGCTCACCGGCGCCAGCCTGCCTGATGCGCTGATCGCCGCCACAGCCACGCTGACCTCCAGCCGCTGGGTGATCAGCAACGATCAGGTTCTGCGCGACCGGTTGAGCGGCCTGGAGTGGGAGACGAAGGTGCTGCTGCTGGCCGAGCTCAGAGTTCCCGGCGCATGACCGGGAAGCGCTCGTCGTCGACAGCCGTGACGAAGCCCAGCGCGTGCCAGAAACCGGGCCGCGCGCCGCTCGTCTCGTTCTCCGACCGCGTCAGGTCGGGATAGGCCTCGACCGCCGCGAAGCCGCGCTCGGCGAGGTCGCGGCAGACGTCCTCGACCAGCCGCCGCGCGTAGCCCTGGCGGCGCGCTTCGGCGGTGCTGGCGATGCAGGTGATGACCGCCGGCAGCGGCGACTCGGGCAGCTGCGGATAGAGCTCGCGCAAGCGGCTGGCGCGCGGATAGGCGCTCAGCGGCCCGAACTGGCAGTAGGCCGCCGGCTCGTCGTCGGCGAGCAGCACCTTGGCGTAGCTGCCGAAGACGCCGCGGCCGCGGTCGAGAAGCGCCAGCTTGCGCGGCACGCCCTCGCGCAGCGGGCGCTCGCGCTGCTGCGCCGCCGCGAAGGGATTGTCGAGGGGCGTGGCGAACAGGTCGTCGTCGGCGAAGGCGTCGGGCAGCGTGGCCCGCGCCTGGGGGGCGAAGGGGTTGTCGTCGGCCGCCGGCGAGGGCGGCGCGAAGGGATTGTCCTGGAGCGACGGAGCAGGCGCCGGCGGAGGCGTGCGCGCTTCCAGCATCTGCGGCCGGTGCAGCTTGACACCGCGGTCGGCGTCCTCCCAGTAGTCGCACGTCCGATGATCGAACCTGTCGTCGGCGCACGGCGGGATCAGCGCGAAGTTCTCCGTATCGGTGACCTCGATGATGCGGATGTCGGCCATCGCGCGGCCAGTCTAGGCGTCGTCGACGAGATCGACCAGCGCACCCGTCTCCACGATCTCGACCGCTGCGGCCACGTCCGCGCCCGGCTCGCGATCGTGCCGGAGGTGGTCGACTCTCCGCCGCATGCGCCGATGCGCCTCCGCGACTCCGACCCCGGGTTGAGCGCCCTCGTGCAGCCGGAAATCGAGCCCCTGCGCGGCGCACAGCAGCTCGAGTGCGACTATGCGCTCGACGTTCTCGACGACTGCGCGGGCCTGGCGCGCGGCGATCGGACCCATCGAGACGTGGTCCTCCTGGTTGGCGCCGGTGGGGATCGAATCGACCGACGCCGGGTGGGCGAGGACCTTGTTCTCGGACGCCAACGCAGCCGCCGTGTACTGGAACAGCATCATCCCGCTGTTGAGGCCGGCATTCTCGACGAGGAACGGCGGCAGGCCCGACATGCCGCCGTCGATCAGCAGGGCCACGCGGCGCTCGCAAATCGAGCCCAACTGGGCCAGCGCCATCGCCAGCAGGTCCATCGCGAGGGCCACCGGCTGGCCGTGGAAGTTGCCGCCGGAGACGACCTTGCCACCGGCCGTCGCCAGCGCCGACGGGTCGACGTCCGAGCCGTCGGGGAAGACGAGCGGGTTGTCGGTGGCGCTGTTGACCTCGACCTCGAGCACGCGGCGCGCGTAGGCAAGCGCGTCGGCGACCGTGCCATGGACCTGCGGCACGCAGCGCAGCGAGTAGGGGTCCTGCACCTTGTGGGCCTCGCCGTGGTGCGAGCGCATCAGCTCCGATTCGCGCAGCAGGTGGCGCAACTGCGCGGCGACCCGGGCCTGGCCGGGATGCGGGCGCGCCTGCTGGTAGGCGTCGGAGTAGGCGACGTCCGTCCCGAGCAGCGCCTCGACGCTCATCGCCGCCGCGACCGACGCGCTGGCCAGCAGGCGCTCGGCACGCAGGAGCGCCAGCACGCCGACGGCGGTCATCTGCTGCGTCCCGTTGAGCAGCGCCAGTCCCTCCTTTGCCTCGAGGCGCAGCGGCTCGAGGTCGTGCCGGCGCAGCGCGTCGGCGCCGTCGACCACCTCGCCGTCGACCTCGGCCCGACCGCGGCCGAGCAGCGGCAGCGCCAGGTGGGCGAGCGGCGCGAGATCGCCCGACGCCCCGACCGAGCCCTGCTCCGGAACGACGGGATGGATGCCCAGCCGCACAAAGTCGAGCAGCCGGTCGACGAGCTCGGGGCGGCAGCCGCTCTGGCCGCGAGCGAGCGTGTTGGCGCGCAGCAGCAGCATCGCCCGTATCGTCTGACGGTCGTGCGCCGGACCGACGCCGGCAGCGTGGCTGACGAGGAGGTTCTCCTGCAGGCGGCGCGCCTCGCTCGGGTCGATGCGCGTCGTGGCGAGTGCGCCGAAGCCGGTCGTCACCCCGTAGACGGTGTCGCCGGCCTCGACGAGCGCGGCCAGCGTCCGGCGGCTGCGTGCCATGCGCGTGCGCGCCTCGTCGTCGAGGACAGCCTCCGCCTCGCCACGTGCGACCCGTTCGACGTCGACGAGGGTCAGGTCGAAGCCCGTCAGCAGCAGCGGCTCAGCCATCCGGCCGAGAATAGTCGGCGCCGCTGCCGGCCGTCAGGTGCGATGTCGTGTCAGGCGCGAGCCGCGTCAGCCGCGACGGGCCGGCAGCGCTCGGGCACGGTCCAGGCGAGCGCCGGGGTGGCGTCGCGCCGGGCGACCTCCATCACGCCGTCGACGTAGCCGCGCGCCTTGTCGGTCCACAGCGCTTCGTCGGAGATCGTGTTGCCGGTCAGCCACCAATAGGCCACGCGTCGCCACGAGTCGAGCCGCCCGTGGAGGCGTTCGATGCGGGTGCGGGCGACCAGCTCCTGGTTCTCGGGCGTCGGCTCTGCGGCAGGGTCGTCGAGGAAGCGGCGCGCCCAGACGCGCCAGTTGCGCGGCATGATCTGGTACTTGCCGATCGCTCCCGAATCCGGGTTGACAGCCGCGTAGCGGCCGCTGGACTCGATGCACGCCAGGCCGGTCATGAAGTGCTCGATCGTCACGTCCGACTGGGGGGCAAGCGCAATCTCCGGCACGCCGTAGGCGCGCGGCTGGACGGCGAGCGTCGCGGCCAGCAGCACGATCAGGCCGGCCGCGGCGACGAGGATGATCGGTCTTCCCTGCACGACTGCTCAGGATAGACGGCCTGCCCGGCGCGGGATCTGATGGCCGGCCGCGGCCCTCCCGGCCTAGTCCCAGGTGGGGCCGCGCAACCCGCGGATGTGGGCCACGTCGTTGCCCAGCAGCAGGACAGGGCCGGAGTCGCGGTCGGGCCAGCGCAGGACTGTGAGAGAGGCCCAGTCGACCTGGAAGCGGCGGCGGTAGTCGGGCAGCGGCACATTCAGCAGGGTGGCCAGCAGGATCCGGTTGACCGACGCATGGCCGACGACCAGGCACGTGCGATCGCCGGCCTTCGCCTCCCCCTCCCACCAGTCGAGCAGGTCACGCACGAACGCGTTCAGGCGGGCGGCAACCTCCTCGCCGCTCTCGCCACCACCGACGTGGTGCGTCGACGGGTCGGCGTCGTAGCGATCTCGCTCGTCGGGGAAGCGGCTGTCGATCTCGTCGACGGTCAGGCCTTCCCAGGCGCCGTAGTCCATCTCGGCCAGGCGGGGATCCGTCTCGACCGGCCGCTCCCCGCCGACGATGCGGGCGGTCTCGAAGGCGCGCTCGAGCGGACTCGAGATGACGCGGTCGATTGCCACGTCGGCCAGGCGCTCGGCCAGTTCCCGCGCGTCGGCGATGCCGCGCTCGGTCAGCCGCGCGACCACGTGCTGGCCGAGGTAGCTCTCCGGCTCTGAACGGTCGGTATGGCCGTGGCGCGTGAGGAGGAGCGTCAGCACTCCCTCACGATATACGCCGCCGGCCGGCGACGACGATGGCAAGCCCGAGAATGACCACCGCGGCGGCCACTCCGGCACCGAGCCACGCCATGGCTACGCCGTCGAGCGATGTGAGGTCGAATGGCTGCGGCAGGGCCGCCTCCGGCGCTGCAGAGGGAGGCGCTAGGCCGCCGCCGAAGATCTCCTCGGCCCTCGCCACCAGCTCGTCGCCTTCCGGCGAGCCCAGCTGCCCGCCAGGGGAGCAGATGCTCGGCGACAGCGGCTCGGACGGCTTGCCGGACATGGCCAGGAACCAGCGCTCGCCGGCAACCAGGCCGAGCCCGCAGGTGTTGAATGCGGTCATGCCGCCGTGGCGGCTATCGGCTGGAACGAGCCAGAGGCCTCCCCGCGGCTGCGCGCCGTGGTACCACGTCTCGACGGCCAGCTGGATGAGGTTGCCCTGGCGGGCGCCGACTGTTCCGCTCACGATGACCGCATCTTGGCGGCCGACGTAGTGGGCGAGTTGAGGTATGACGCAGTCGCAGGCACGGGCCACGCGCGGTATGGCGACCGACTGAACGAACGCGGCGCTGAATGCGAGCAGCGCCCCCAGTGCAACAATCCGTCTCCGCGGCATGGCGCTCCTGATGGTCGCTGGCGCAGACACTTGCACCAGTGACGACCTGCTTGCCGCCAGGGTTCCACCCGGGCGGTGCGCTATCCTTCGGGCACAATCTTTTGCGCCTCTCCTTCGGGGTAGGGTGGAATTCCCGACCGGTGGTCGGCGGGAGCGGCAGAGCCGCGATCGCCAGCCCACGACCCGGCGCCGCGGCAGCGGCGGTGGTGGATGCCCTGGCAGGCAGCCGACGGTCACAGTCCGGATGGGAGAAGGAGGTGGGCTCACGCGGCTGCGCCTGCGCGCCCTCCGTTCTCCGTACCTCGAAGCCGAGGCAGAAACGGAGGAACAGCTGGTCGCCATCCGCCTCGACGGTGTCTCACGAAGCTTCACGATCGACGGCGCGCGGCTGCCCGTGCTCGACGGCGTCAGCTTCGACGTCGGCCGGCGCGAGGTCGTCGCCATCGTCGGGCCCAACGGCTCGGGCAAGAGCACGCTGCTGCGCCTGATCGCGGGCCTGCTGCCGGCGGACGGCGGCCGCGTCGAGCTCGACGGCCGGCCGGTCACCGACGCCGACCCGCGCATCGGGCTCGTCTTCCAGGAGCCGCGCCTGCTGCCGTGGCGGCGGGCCGTCGACAACGTCGCATTTCCGCTCGAGCTCGCCGGCGTCGACGCCGGCCGGCGGCCGGACCGTGCCGTCGAGCTGCTCGACCTCGTCGGCCTGGCCACCTTCGCTGAGG
>CAYRMQ010000116.1:0-8479 GCA_964425305.1 uncultured Anaerolineaceae bacterium
CGTAGATGACGTCGTCCATCCGCGAGCCGGTGTCGACCAGGCAGGTGGCGATGATCGTCAGCGAGCCGCCCTCCTCGATCTTGCGCGCGGCGCCGAAGAAGCGCTTGGGCGGATAGAGCGCGATGGGATCGATGCCGCCCGACAGCGTCCGGCCGGACGGCGGCAGGGCCAGGTTGTAGGCGCGCGCCAGGCGCGTGATCGAGTCGAGCAGGATGACCACGTCGCGGCCGGTCTCGACCTGTCGCTTGGCGATCTCGAGCGCCATCTCCGCCGCGCGCGTGTGGTTGTCGGTCGGCTCGTCGAAGGTCGAGGCGATGACCTCGCCCTTGACCGAGCGGCGCATGTCGGTCACCTCTTCCGGCCGCTCGCCGATGAGCGCGACCATCAGCAGGATCTCGGGGTAATTGGCGGTGATGCCGTTGGCGATGTGCTTGAGCAGGAAGGTCTTGCCGGCCTTGGGCGGGCTGACAATCAGCGCGCGCTGGCCCTTGCCCAGCGGGTTGACGAGGTTGATCAGCCGCTGGCTGAGGTTCTTGGGCTCCGTCTCGAGGTTGATCAGCTCGAACGGGTGGACCGGCGTCAGGCCGTCGAACTGCGGCCGGCGCTTGGCCGTGTCGGGATCGACGCCGTTGACCGACTCGACGCGCAGCAGGCCCCAGTACTTCTCGCCGTCCTTCGGCGCGCGGGTGGCGCCGCTGACGCGGTCGCCGGCGCGCAGGCCGAAACGGCGCACCTGGCTGGAGCTGACGTAGACGTCGTCCGGGCTTGGCATCAGGCCGCGCCGGCGGAGGAAGCCGTAGCCGTCGTCGACGATGTCGAGGATGCCTGTCGCGTACTGCTGGCCGCTGCGCTCGACCTGCCGCTGGAGGATGAGCTCGACGAGCTCCTCCTTGCGCATGTCGTGGGCGTCTGTGAGGTCGAGATCGCCACCGATCTGGACGAGTTGGTTGAAGTTCTTGCTCTTGAGTTCGTTGATGTTCATGGAAGTCCGTGTGGTTCCTTCTGGGTCGGGGGCCGCGTCTAGAAGCCGATCAGGCTGCAGGGGGCCGTGCAATGGGTCCGCTCCGGCTCACACGCGAGGGGACGCCGCGCACAGGCCTATGGGGAGTTCCCGAATCGAGCGGCCGCCGGCCGACCGAAGGGGGGAAGCGGGGACAACGTGATGATAGCACCCGCGAGTGGTCGGTCAATAGGAAAAGGAGTCGCGCGAGGAAGAGGTCGGGTTGTTACCAGGCTGTGAGCCCTACTCGGCGGCGGTTCAACTCGCGTGTGCGCAGCGGCCGCCCAACCTTGCGCCATGGCCCGTCGACAAAGCCGTGCGCGCGTGGCCCGCAGCGACCGCTATCGGCTGAGAGAGCGGCTTGGCACCGGCGCCACCGCCACTGTCTGGCGCGCCCACGATCGCGTCACCGGTCGCGACGTCTGCCTCAAGCGCATCCATCCGCATCTGGTCGACGACGAGGCCACCCGAGCGCGCCTGCGCGCCGAGATAGCGGCCGCCCACCGCATCCACCATCCGGCCATCGTGCCACTCGCCGATGCGCAACTGTCCGACGAACAGCCGGCCGTCGTCTTCGACTTCGTGCCCGGCGTGACACTCGCCCAGCGGCTGGCGGATGACGGTCCGCTCCAGCCGGCCGAGGCCGCGCTCATCGGGGAGCAGATCGCCGCCGCCCTCGCGGCGGCCCATGCCGCCGGCGTCGTGCACCGCGACGTGAAGCCATCGAACGTGCTGCTCGGGCGAGACGGGCAGGCACGGTTACTCGACTTCGGCATCTCGCGCGCGATCGAGGACACGCAGCGCGATGTGACCGGCGCGGGCCTGGCGATCGGGACGCTGCCGTACATGGCGCCCGAGCAGCTGGCCGGCCAGCCGCCGGCGCCGGCCAACGACGTCTACGCGCTTGGCGCGGTCCTGCACCAGGCACTCAGCGGCAGCCCGCCTGTCGCCGGTGACACGCCGCTCGCCGTTGCTCGGGCACAACGCACGTCCCCACCACCGCTGGACGGTATCGATGGCGGCCTGGCGGCGCTGATCCACGTAGCGCTTGCCTATGACCCCGCAGATCGCCCGCCCGCCGAGCGTCTGGCCCGCCGGCTCCATGCCTGGCGAGTGGGCGGGCTCGACAGCGAGAAGGCGACGACCGTCGTGCCGGCCATGGCAGCCCCGGCACGCCCTCGCTGGTTGCGACGCCCGAGCCGCAGTGGCGCCGCAGTCGGCGTCCTGCTGGCCGCTCTCTCGCTGGCTCTCGTCTCGGCCCTCGCGTTCGCACCCGACTGGTCGGCACCCGATTCGTCGGACGCGCCCGTCACGCCACCGGCCGCTCCAGCAGAGCCGAAAGAGCTTGCACCGGCCGTCGTCGTCGACGAGCCTGTCGCCGAACCTGCGCGCGCCGAACCGAAGCCCGCGGAGCCGCCCAAGGCCAAGGCCAAGGGCAAGGCGAAGGACAAGGGCAAGTCGAAAGGGAAGGGCGGCGGCGGAAGGGGGAAGGGAAAGGAGAAGGGCGACGGGCCACCACCCGGCAAGGGCAACGACGGCGGTCGCGGTCGTGGGCCGTGACCTGGGGGAGGCCCGGCCGAGCTCTCAGGCGGCTGGCCGAACCCGCGGCGCCGCCGGCTGTCAGAGCTCAGCGCGCAGATCGCACGTCACTCTGACGACTCGCTGATCGGATCTCAACTCGGCGGCTTCGAGGCGGATGCCAACCTCGCTGACGCTGTGCCAGAAGGCGCCGGGAATCCTGCCGCTGAACTGGTCGTCGGGCACGTCGAGGGCAACCGAGCCGTCGTCCGTCGCCCCCAGCTGGGCCTCGGCGCCCGACTGCCGGTCGATCAGGCTGAACGTCGCAGTGTCGCTCTCGCCGATAACCAGCTCGATGGCCTCCCACTGTCCGCCGCGGCCGTCGATGGTGACCATCTGGCCGGTGCCAGCCTGAATGCGGATCTCGTCCAGTTCTGCCGCCCGTTGGGCGGCCTCGCGCTCTTCGCGCCCGGGATCGAACGTCTGCTGGATGGCCCGGTCGCGGGCGGCGCCGAACTCGTCGCGCAGCTCATCCTCGAGCGAGGGCATGTCGCGCTGACTTCGCGGCGTGCCGCTGATGAACTGCTTGGCGTGGCGCTTCAGGATGTCGCCGAGTGGCATGCCCGATCTCCTTTCTGCTGCAGGCGCTGGCTAGAAGCGGCCGACGTCGGTGCAGGTGATGGCGATCTCGTAGCCGACGCCGTTGGCGGCGGTGCCCGACACGAAGAACTCGACCACGTCGCCGCGATCCTCGAGCTCTCCGCTGGCGTCGTTGTCGTTGAACCAGTCGGCGTCGAAGTCGTCGCCCAGAGTCGCGAGCACGCTGGCCGACCCGCCGCCCGTGGGCATGCTGACGTTGACCGTCTGCAGCTCTCCCGTCCGAGGCTCGTCATCGGAGTAGTACCCCGCGTTCCACGAGTCGCCGCCGAGCAGGTTGTACGAGCAACTGATGTTGGTGCTCTCAATCTCATGTGTGCCGGCGTGCGGGCCGGATGCGATCGTCATGACCAGCCGACCGGCGGGTGCGGGGGTCGGCTCGGTATCGGGGGTAGCGGTCTCACGCGGCATCTCGGCCGCGCGTGCCAGCTGGCCGACGGGAAGGTCGCAGCGGAAACCAGCGGTCAATGACAGGCGCCGGCCGCGCTCGTCGGCCAGATTCTTGAAGCTCATCTCGCCGACGAGCGGCTCGACGCTGGTGACGGTCACCGAGCCCCAGTTGTCGGCGTCCCCGTCCGCCGGGAACCATGCGTCGAACGCCGACTCGTCCATGGCTGCGCCGTCCGGATCAGCGAACGCCTGGAAGAGCTCAAATTGGCCGATGTCGGATCGCCCGACCAGGACTTCGGTGTGCGGGCTGAGGGGGTGCGTGCCAATCTCGAGCGGCACCTCGCTCTCGATGGAGAAGCGCACGTCGCCCGGCCCGATGTAGGTCATGGCGAAGCCGGCACCGCCACCGGCCGTGCCGCAGAACAACTGGACGGCCGGCACATCGGCCGCCGCCTCGACGGCGCCGCTCGCCGCCACCGGCTGGTGAGATATGCGCCACACCTGCGCGGCGCAGCCGTCTTCGTCGCCACCGATGCGCGCGATCGCGTTCTCGGTACCGGAGCGCAGGAGCAGCCAGTCGGTCGAGGGCAGCTCGGGAATGCCCTCGGCCGGATTGGGCGTGGGCAGCGGCCAGGCGACACGGTCCTCCACCTGCCACTGCCCAGAGTCGATTATCGCCGCCAGTTCGTCGCAGCCGAGCTGCGTCAGAACGAAGGCGTAGTGGTCAGTTCCACTGACGAGCACGCCCTCGGGCAGGTACAACCCCGGCAGCAGCGGCTGGGCGTGGGGCTCGAGCAAGTCGCGAGCAGCGTCGCTCGTCGTGTCCGTGTCGGGCGGCCGGTTGGGCGACGCCTCGCCGTCGTGCCCGTCCGTCGCCGCCGGCGGCCCGTCGGGTGGCGGCAAGTCAGGTCCGCCGCAGGCGACGATGAGCATGAGTGCGGCCAGCCCGAGGACAGCCGCCTGCCGGACAATCGATCGGCTCATGGGAAGTAGCTCCCGCCGTCGCCGGCGCCGGGACACATGCCCTCGGCGTTGTTCTCGAAGTCGTCGGGACTGTAGCGACGGACGTCGAAGGTCGCGCTGCGCGAGTCGAAGATGGCCAGGATGCTGGCCGGCTGCCCGCCGATGGTCAGCGTTGCGGTCCCGACGTTCTGCCCCGCCAGCGCAACCAGGTGGCCGCGCGCATCCCGTCTGAAGCCCCGCCGCTGCCAGCCCCTGTTCCACTGGGATTGATTGATCTCGACATCGAGGCCCATCGACTGCAGGATCACGGCACGGTCGAAGCCTCTGGTCAGGTCGAGCAGGAATCGCTCCTGGCGCTCAAGCTCGACTTGCTCAGGAATGTCTCGGCCGATCAGGGGGCCGAGCACCCGGTCTGCCGCGTCGCCCAGAAAGTTCCGCTCGCCGGCGAATCCCGCCGTCCCCTTCCACTCGCCCTTCAGCCCGTCACAGGTATAGAGGTCGACGTAGAGAGGCAGGAACCAGTAGAGGGCGTAGAGGGTCGTCCTGCCCTCGATCTTGAGGATCTCGGTGCCGTGGTAGGTGACGGGGACGACGACCTGCTGCTTGGGCAGCCCGAGGCGGCGGATGGCCGAGTTGGCCAGATCGAAGACCTTGTCGATGGCGAACTTCCGCGGATCCTTGAGGCCCAGCAGGTCCTTCATCTTGAACGGGAAGTCGTCCTTGTCGAGGCTGGCGATGACCGTCGCCCGCTCGGTTACCTCCTTGCCCCGTCCTTCGCTGCGCTCGACGGCGGGCTCGAAGACCACCTTCGACTGACCGTTGCCGTCGGTCGTGTCGCCGCCGGTGCCGGCCGGCGTGAATTGCTGCCCCTGGCCGGCGAGCGCGCGCAGCAGCTTGCCCGTGCCTGCCTTGTTCAGTGGCTGCTGGATCGACCAGCGGACCTTGAAGCCGGGCAGGCGCCCCTGTGGGAACGCGTCGACGTCGGCCAGCAGCTTGAGGCAGGCGGCGCCCTGCTTCGAGAGCGGGTAGTCGAAGCGCGCCGTCGCCGTGACTGTGACGTTCTTTCCGCCCTCGCCGGGCTTATGACGAAAGTGCGTCTGGGCCGGCGTCGCCTCGATCGTCATGCGGATGCCTGTGATCCACAACAGCGTGGTGATCACGGCGCTCACTTTTCCACGGTCGATGCCCTTCTTCTTCTTGAATGCATCGGCCGGATTCGGTACCGACAAGTCCACTCCCGAAGCCTCCTTCACGGCTTCCAGGAAGAACTCCCACGTCTGTTTGTCGATGCCGGCGGGCGGCTTCGTGAAGTTCTCGTATTCCTCGAGTGCCCGCACGCAGCCCTCCGAGCCGGCGGCGCGTGCGACGCGGATCCCGAGCAGTTGCTGCAGCGGCGAGAGGCTTGCCGTCTCGGCGATCTCGAACGCGTCCGCCGCCAGGTGGCTGAACAGGATCACGACCTGCATCGGGTCGAGCTGCGCCTGCTCGGGGTCGGCCAGGGCGTAGTAGACATGGCCTCGTTTGGCGCCCAGCGCGCGGACTGCTGTGCCCGCCGCTGCCACTGCGGCGGGGTCGTTCGGCCCCTTGCCCCAGCGGCCCAGACCACCGAGCAGGGCGTCGAGCGGCAGCGGCTCCTCGAAGACGTCGGCGTCGACGAGCAGGTCGTTGAACTCTTCGACCGTGTAGAAGTCGCCGGCCCGGACGGAGCGCGCCAGGGCGGGCATGAACTCGCCCTGGACGGGGGCCTCGAGAAGGACGAGCCCGTCGGGCAGCGCGGCGACCTGGCCCTCGAAGTTCACCAGCGGCAGGCCGGAGCGGCGCAGCAGCTCCGTCGTGGCGAAGGTCGCGACCTCGAAGTTTTCGCCGTAGATCAGCTCGACGAGGGCCGCTGCGGCCGTGGCGGGCTCGTCGGGCAGGGTAGGCAGCAGCCGGTCACGGTCGGCTGCGTAGTCCCAGCCCTCCTGGGCGGACGTGGTCGCCGGTTGCGGCGAGAAGGGCAGCGCACTCAGCGGCAGCGAGAAGGCGAGCGCGAGGGCCACCAGAGCGCGCAGCATCCGCCTAGGCGCCAAGTCTCACCGGTGTCTCAGCCCCTCCTCTGGTTTGACCGGCGGAACCCCTGCGATCGCCGGCCTGATGCGCGCATGATCCTACACGGCTGCCTTCACGTCGATGACGCCTCGTCGCGCGGATCCCTACCGCGCGCTCACGGCTGCGCCGTCGAAGCCTCCTTCGCGCCTTCGGCTGCCCTCACGCCTGCAGCCGCCTTGGCGCCGGCGGCGTGCTCGATGGCCGCCCGCACGAAGCCGGCGAAGAGCGGATGCGGGCGGTCGGGCCGGCTCTTGAACTCGGGATGGAACTGGCTGGCCACGTACCACGGGTGATCCTTCAGCTCGACGATCTCGACGAGCCGGCCGTCGGGCGACTGGCCGGAGAGCCGCATGCCGGCCTCCTCGAGCGCCTCGCGATAGCGGTTGGCGACCTCGAAGCGGTGGCGGTGGCGCTCGTAGACGACCTCCTCGCCGTAGGCCTCGGCTGCCTTCGAGCCGGGCGTCAGGCGTGCCGGGTAGAGGCCCAGGCGCATCGTGCCGCCCTTGTCCTCGAGCTCGCGCTGGTCGGGCATGAAGTCGATCACCGGGTCGGAGGTGAAGAGGTCGAACTCGGTCGAGTTGGCGTCCTTCGCGCCGACGACGTCGCGTGCGAACTCGATGACGCCGCACTGCAGGCCGAGGCACAGGCCTAGGTAGGGCACCTTGTTCTCTCGGGCGTAGCGCGCCGCCAGGACCTTGCCCTCGATGCCGCGGTGGCCGAAGCCGCCCGGCACCAGCACACCGGCCGCGCCGCCGAGCAGCTCGTCGAGGTTGTCCGGCTTGAGCGATTCGGAGTCAACCCAGCGGATGACGATCGAGCGGCCGTTGGCCCAGCCGGCATGGCGCAGCGCCTCGCTCACCGACAGGTAGGCGTCGGGCAGCTCGATGTACTTGCCGACGAGCGCGATCTCGAGTGCCGGCTTGGGCCGCTTGATCAGCTCGACGAGCGCCCGCCAGGCGGTCAGGTCGGCCGGCTGCGCCTTGTCGGAGAGGCCCAGCTCGCGCACGATCAGCTCGTCGAGGCCGTGCTCGTGGAACTGGAGCGGGACCTCGTAGATCGTCTCGGCGGTGGGCGCTGGGATGACCGCCTCTGTCGGCACGTCGCAGAAGAGCGCGATCTTCTCGCGCAGCTCGTCGGCCACCGGCTGGTCCGAGCGGGCGATGATCATGTCCGGCTGGATGCCGATGCCGCGCAGCTCCTTGACCGAGTGCTGCGTCGGCTTGGTCTTCAGCTCGCCGGTGGCGGCCAGCGCGGGCAGCAGCGTGACGTGGACATAGAGCACGTTCGTGCGCCCGACGTCCTTGCGCATCTGGCGGATCGCCTCGAGGAAGGGCAGCGACTCGATGTCGCCGACCGTCCCGCCAACCTCGACGATGACCACGTCGGCGCGTCCGTCGCGCGCCACGCGCTGGATGCGCTCCTTGATCTCGTTGGTGATGTGCGGGATCACCTGGACCGTGCCGCCGAGGTAGTCGCCGCGGCGCTCCTTGGCAATGACCGCCTGGTAGATGCGGCCGGTGGTGACATTCGACAGCTGCGTCAGGTTCTCGTCGATGAAGCGCTCGTAGTGGCCCAGGTCGAGGTCCGTCTCGGCGCCGTCGTCGGTGACGAAGACCTCGCCGTGCTGGTACGGCGACATCGTGCCCGGATCGACGTTGATGTACGGATCGAGCTTGAGGATGGAGACGGAGAGGCCCCGGCTCTTGAGAAGCCGCCCGATGGAGGCGGCGGTGATGCCCTTGCCGAGCGAGGAGGTCACGCCTCCGGTCACAAAGACATACTTGGCCACGGCTCTGGTTCCTCCGGGGTTTTTCCGATGTTACCGATTCGGCGGCGGCGTTGCACGGCGGGTCGGTGCGGCGG
>CAYRMQ010000117.1:0-8472 GCA_964425305.1 uncultured Anaerolineaceae bacterium
GCGGCCCGAACGGCGGCGACGCTGCCCATCAGCTCGACGATCAGCAGATCCGCGCCGGCCTCGGCGATCGTCTCGGCGTGCGCGCGGAAAGCCTCGGCATCCGCCTCCTCGGCGGGGAAGCGCTCGAGCGGCGGGATCGAGCCGGCGACGACCACGTCCCGCCGGACGACACCGGCCGGCGCCTCCGGCCGCCGGTCGCCCGCCTCATCGATCGCCTCGCGCGCCACCGTCACTGCCGCCGCCGTCCACTCACCCGCCCGGCGCGACTCGCCGAAGCGCGCCAGCGCCCGCCGCGACGTGCGGTACGTCGGCGCGACGATGACGTCGGCGCCGGCAGCCACCTGCTCGGCCAGCAGCCGGCGTGCCGCGGATGGATCGCGCACGTGCGGCGGCTGGTGCCAGCCCGGCTCCTTGCCGGCACGCACCGGTGCCTCGCGCTCATCGCCCCAGGCGCCCGCGAGGAGCAGCAGCGGCCCCTCCTTCTCGGCCACGTCAGGCCTCCGGCAGCGAGCCCTCGCCCGGCGCCAGCGGCCCGCTCGCGACGGGCAGTCCCCGCTTGCGCCACTCGACCGTGCCGCCGGACACGTTGGCCACGTCGTCGTAGCCGTTGCGTGCCAGGAAGTCGGCCGCGACGAGGCTGCGCCGGCCGGTCGCGCAGATGAACATCAACGCCCGATCCCGAGGCAGCTCGCGCCAGCCGTCGGCGAACGTGCTCATCGGCAGGTGGACGACGCCCTGGGCGCGGACCTCCTCGAGCTCGTAGCGCTCGCGGACGTCGACGAGCAGGGGCCGCCGGCCTTCGCTGTCGGCCTGCGTCAGCTTGTCGGCCGCCTGCTCGACGTCGATGTGGGGGATCGGCTTGGGCTGCTGGCTCATCGGTCGGTCGGCTACCTCATGGTCGGTCGGTCGGTCTTCAGCTGAGCTCGGTCAGCGGGAGCCGGCTGTCGAAGCCCTTGTCGGCCTCGTGCCACCAGTTGATCTCATCCTCGCCGAGCCGCCAGCAGAGCCAGATCGGGCGGCCGTTGGCCAGCGCCGGGAAGTCGACCAGCCCGCTGCCGATGTCTCGCAGGCTGATGCCCCAACCGTCGATCTGGGTGACGTTCTGCTGCATCCGCCGGACGATCTCACGGATCTCGTTCTCGCGCCGGGCCAGCTCTTCGGCGTGCTCGGCGCTGCCGTTCGTCTGGCGCGCCTTGACCAGCTCGCGCTGGGCCTCGGCGACTGCCTCGCGGTCGGCGCGCAGCTGCTCGAGCAGCGGCCGCAACTCGGCCAGGCGGGCGTTGGCCTCGTCGATTCCGTAGAAGCGCGCCACGCCCGAATTGTCGCACCATGGCGCGAGAAGCCAACCAAATGGCCTCCACCGTCATCAATTCATCGAGACCGGCCCACCTGAGGGGACTGAATGGATCGGGACCTGCTGCTTCGGGCGCGCGCCGGCGACGGGGAGGCTTTCGAGTTGATCGTCCAGCAGCGCGGGGAGCACCTCTTCAGGACGGCGCTGGCCATCCTGGGTTCGGGGGCCGACGCGCTCGACGCGACGCAGGAGTCATTCATCGCCGCCTGGCGCCGACTGGCCGACCTGCGCGACGTGGATCGCTTCGATGCGTGGCTGGGCCGGATCCTGATCAACCAGTGCCGGATGGCCCTGCGCCGTCGCGGGCGGGTGCGCGAGGTCGCGTTGTCGGAGGCCACCGACGGTCCGCCTGGCCGGCCGACCGACGACCCGGCGGTTGATGGATTCGGGCGGGAGTTCGACGACGCCTTCGCCCGGCTGTCGGCCGACCAGCGCGCGATCCTCGTATTGCACCACCTTCATGGCTACGGCGTGGCCGAGATCGCGGCCTGGCTGGGCGTGCCGTCGGGGACGGTGAAGTGGCGGCTGCACCGGGCGCGGCTTGCGCTGCGCGCGGCGTGGGAGGGGGAGCGCCGTGAGGCCTGAAATGCGCGACCAGGAGATCGCCCGTCAACTGGCGCGGCGTGCCGGGGGCGGCGAGTGGCGCGCCGACCGCGTGTTGCCCGCCGTCCGCCGGGCGATGGGAGAGCCGCGCACACAGCGTGTCGGCTCGCAGCGTTGGGCCGCCGCTGCCAGTTTGCTGGGCCTCATCGGCGTGCTGCTCGTGCTGGCGGTCGCGCTGCCCAACCTCGCACTCGGACCGGCCGCATCTCCAACGTCCGACGTTGAGCGGTCAGCCTCGCCTACTGATGTCGAGCTGCCACCCTCACCTGCGCCGGATGCCCCGCCGGCGGTCCTGTCGACGGCGGCATTCGTCGCCCGTCTGGCCACTGGCGAGCTGAACGGATCGACGGTGCTGGTCAGGGGTGGCATCGGGGAAGAACGCGCGGGCGGAGCGGGCGGCTCACCGCCGTGTCTACCGGACGACGAGGAATGCCTCGACATCATGGGACGCCTGATCGGGGCGACGGACGACGTGCCGATCGCACGAGCAGCGATCGCGACTCCCGAGGAAGAGGCAATCATTGGCGGAGGGCCGCGAGGCGGTTGGCACTGGTGGACGAGGCCAGCACCGCCTGTCGAAGGCATCCTTGTGCTATCCGTGACTGAGTATCAGGACGTCGAGTACGTGGGCCGCTTACAACCCTCGGCAGCCGCTCTCCCGTTGACGGCAGACGAGGCGGCGAAGCTCGACGTCAATTCGCTCGCGCTCGACGAAATCGTGCTCGTGGGCGGCTGGTTGACGCAGGTTGGCGGAGCTATAAGCTGCCGACCGCCCGACCCCGGTACGGTGCTGGATGGACTGCCCAGCAAGTGGTGTGGAAACCCGGCATGGATCGCGCCGGAGCCGATGGCCATCGATCCCTCCGGCTTCACCGTGCCAGACGACTTTATCTCGGTCCAGCACGGCGCCTACCTCCAATTCGCGGACCACCCCGCTGTCAACGAGAACGAGCTGCTCGAGCCGAGGTGGGCAACGTACGCCATCGCCCGTCGGTTGTATGGCGGTGGCTGCCCCGACAATGCCCCACCCTGCTGGGATTGGCAGATCGTCGCGCGCGTCTCGGTGGGTCCATCGGATCCAGCTGTCACGCTCGCACCACCCGTAACTCAAGCGCCCGAGACGCCGCTGGCCGAAGCGCCGGCTGCCTCGCTTACGTGCGCCCAAGTGACGCGTGGCGGCAGGCCAGCGACCGAGCCGAGTCCGACATTACGCGTCATTGATTACACGCATCGCATCGAGGGCTGCATGTATGTCTGGCGACCGGACGCGCTCGACGGCAATGCCATGCAGGTCGTGCAGGAGTCGCCCAGCTCAGTCGAGGTGACGTGGGCCGTCGACCAGATCTGCGACTCGGACGTGACGATCGACTTCAGCGGCGACGAACAGGCCTACGACATGGCCATCGCCTACAGCCCGGGTGCGAGCTGCCGAGATGGTAGCGGAGTCGAAGGCTTTTTGATGTGGTTCGACAGGCCTCTCAGCGCCGAGTCAGTCGAGGCTTACCTCGATCGATTGACGCCTCCGCCAGCCACTCCGCCCGCTCCGCCGTCGCGGCGCATCGAGTGTGTCGAGATCCTCGCGCCGCCAGCATCCAGCGATCGTCGGTCGGGCATCTACGTCACCGATCACAGTGGCGTCGTAAAGGACGTCTGCCAATCCCTTGGCGCCGAAGTCGGCGACTTCGGCGGAGACGTACGGGTCACCAATCCGAGCGATACCAACTCGGTGCTCGCGATCTGGTGGCAGGTTCCGGAGGTGTGCGACTACATGCCAGCCGAGCTCGAGATCTGGCCCGCCGATGATGGTCTCCTGGTGCACATCGATCGGAAGGTCGTCGATGATCGGCCGCGAGCTTGCCTGACGGCTTTTGGGCGGCAGGGACTGGCGCTGAACCTGCACGAGCCCGTGATGGCCAGCTCGGTCGAGACCCTGCTGACCACTGATGGTTCAGCTATGTCGATCGTCGACATGCCGGCTGGGATGACGTTTTCCCTGAGCCTCCACGCCAACAAGACGGAATACGCCGTCGATGAGCCGATCAACGTGGAGGCGACGCTGGCATACCACGGTGCGACCGGTGAGACCGTCAACGCGTGGGGCAACGGGTACGTCTGGTTCCGCGTCGAGCGGGTGGACGGCGAACTCAGGATGGAGCCACTGCAGATGATGATTTGCCAGCGCCTGGAGCCGCTCGAGGCCAGCGTGCCACGTACGACGCCCTTCTTCAAGGGAGGGTACGCGCTGCCCGACCCAGGCGATCCGAACGCCCACTTCCTGCGCCGGTACTGGGAGGATCCGGAGCTACGCCTGCCGACCGGCCTTTGGCGGATAACGGCGAGCTCCTCCTTCGGCGTCGGCGACTGCGGTAGACAGCAAGTGAGTCTCGAGGCCGAGATCATCGTCCACGTACGCTGACCGGAGCAGGCCAAGACGTGTGGCCGGTCCGGCACCAGTGCTTTGTTACGATGCGCCCCATGCGGCTTGCCCAGCGCATGGTCGGAATCGGCACCGAGACGGCCTTCGAGGCGGCGGCGCGTGCCCGCGCACTCGAGGCGACGGGCCGCGACGTGATCCACCTCGAGATCGGCGAGCCGGACTTCGACACGCCCGCCAACATCCGGGCGGCGGCCAAGCAGGCGCTCGACGACGGCTGGACGCACTACGGCCCGGCGCTCGGCCTGCCCCAACTGCGCGAGGCGATCGCCGCCGACGCGACCGCGCGCAAGGGCTTCCCGGTCGACCCGGCCAACGTCGTTGTCACGCCCGGCGCCAAGCCGGTCATGTTCATCGCGCTGCTGTCGCTGGTGGAGCCGGGCGACGAGGTCATCTACCCCGACCCGGGCTTCCCGATCTACGAGTCGATGACGCGCTACGCCGGTGGGACGCCGGTGCCCATCGGGCTGCGCATGGAGAACGACTTCCGGATGGATCCGGCCGAGATACACGCGGCCATAACAGACCGGACGAAGCTCATCATCTTCAACTCGCCACACAACCCGACCGGCGCGGTGCTCTCTGCCGATGACGTGGCGGCGATCGCCGACATCGCTCGCGAGCGCGACATCACCGTGCTGGCCGACGAGATCTACGGCCGCATCCTCTACGACGGGGAGCACCACTCGATCGCCGCCCTGCCGGGGATGCCCGAGCGAACGATCGTCCTCGACGGCTTCTCCAAGACCTTCGCCATGACCGGCTGGCGGCTGGGCTACGCGATCCTGCCGCCGGCGCTGGTCGAGCCGTACAGCAAGATGATCATCAACAGCGTCAGCTGCACCAGCAGCTTCTCGCAGATCGCGGCGGTCGAGGCGCTGACCGGCTCGCAGGACGCGGTCGAGGAGATGGTCCGTGAGTTCCGCGCGCGACGCGAGCTGGTGGTCGACGGCCTCAACCGCATCCCGGGCATCGAGTGCGCCATGCCCAAGGGTGCCTTCTACGTCTTCCCCAACGTCGCCGGCACGGGCCTGTCGGGTTCCGAGCTGGCCGACCGCCTGCTCTATGAAGGCGGCGTGTGTGTGCTCTCGGGCACCGCCTTCGGGCAGGTCGGGCGCGACCACATCCGCATCAGTTACGCCAATTCGCAGGAGAACCTGCGGCGAGCGCTCGAGCGGATCGGCGAGGTCGTCGCGTCGCTGGCGGCGCCCGCTACGGCGTGACGGACGCCACTCGCCCGCGGGTCTTCGTCGCCCGCGTCATCCCCGATCCCGGCCTCGAGCCGGTCAAGGCGGAGACCGGCGCCGACGTCTGGCCCGACGAGCTGCCGCCGCCGCGCGACGAGCTCCTCCGCCGAGTGGCCGGCATCGACGGCCTGCTGTCGCTCCTCACCGACCGCGTCGACGACGAGCTGCTCGACGCCGCCGGCCCGCAGCTCCGGGTCGTCTCCAACTTCGCCGTTGGCTTCGACAACATCGACGTGCCGGCCTGCACGAGACGCGGCATACCGGTCGGCAACACGCCCGGCGTGCTGACCGAGACGACCGCCGACCTCGCCTTCGCGCTGCTGATGGCGGTCGCCAGGCGCATCGCAGAGGGCTACGACTACGTTCGCGCCGGCCGGTGGAAGACGTGGGGGCCGATGCTGCTCCTCGGGCAGGACGTGCACGGGGCGACGCTGGGCATCGTCGGGTTTGGGCGGATCGGGCGCGAGATGGCCCGCCGCGCGCAGGGTTTCTCGATGCGCGTCCTGTACCACGACGTCAACCCCGCCTCGGCCGAGGACGAGGCACGGCTGAACGCCACGCGGGTGGAGATGGATCAGCTGCTGGCCGAGAGCGACTTCATCTCGCTGCACACCAACCTGACGCCCGAGACGCGCCATCTGATCAACGCCGATGCGCTGCGCCGGATGAAGGCGACGGCCGTCCTGGTCAACACCAGCCGCGGGCCGGTGGTCGACCACGATGCGCTGTACGAGGCTCTGCGCGACGGCGGGATCGCGGGTGCGGGGCTCGATGTCACCGACCCCGAGCCGCTGCCCGCCGACCACCCGCTGCTCAGTCTTCCCAGCTGCCTGGTGGTGCCGCACATCGCCTCGGCGAGCGTGGTGACACGCGGCAAGATGGCGAAGATGGCCGCCGACAACCTGCTCGCCGGCCTGCGCGGCGAGCGGCTGCCGACCTGCGTCAACCCGGAAATCTACGAGCGCGGCTGAGGAGCGCCGGTTCCTCTCATACCCGAATGGCCGTAGCGTTATGCGCCGCCACCTCGGCCGGACTTGCTCATACTCGAATGCCCATAGCGTTATCCGCCTCTGCCCGTCCGGTTCTGGTCATACTCGAATCCCCGTAGCGTTATCCCAAGAACTCGGCGGCTGGAGTGCCGATTCAGCGCTTACAGCGCGTCCGGCAGCCACCGCAAGTGGATGAAGCCGGGCGGTGCGGGTGACAAATCCGTGCTAACGCCACCCCCAGTCGAGTATGAGAAGCTGCCGAGCGCCGGGCCCGCCGGCGCCTACGCCTACCGCTCATCCGCGTCGCCCGGCTCGGCGCCGCTCGGGCCGGCCTCGGGCGCGACGTACGGATCCGTCTCGGCCGGCGACTTCACGCCCGGCCGGAGCGCCTCGGCGGGGTCGTCCGGCGGGGCGCTGCCAAGCATCGCCGAAGCCCACGCGTCCACGGTCAGACCGCGCTGCGGCGCCACGAAGGCGTCCTCGTCCTCGACCGGGGGCGGAGGCGTGGGCTCGCCCGGCCGATCGACCGGGTCTTCGGCCGGCTTGGGCAGCAGATCGGCCGGTCGACTCACCGAACGCGAGTCTGGTCTATCCGCCCGCGCCAGGCGCCCGTCTCGGTGTCGCGTGACTCGATGAACTCCTTGAAGCGCTCGAGGTCGCCCTGCACGCGTCGCTCGGGCACGCCCATCGCGTCGCCCAGCTGCTCGACCATGCCCTCAGGCTCGTACTCCATCTGGAGCATGACCCGCGTCGTGTCGTCGTCGATGCGGTGGAAGCTGACGACGCCGGCGTTCTTGGCGCCCTCGATCGAATGCCAGGCGATGCGCTGATCGGGCTCCTGCTCGCTGATCTCGGCGCGCCAGGTCTCCTCGTTGCCGCCGATCTCGGCGCGCCACTCGAGCGTCCGATCGTCCAGCTGGCGGACCTCCTCGACGCTTTCCATGAACTGCGGAAACTCCTCGAACTGCGTCCACTGGTTGTAGGCCACCTGCACCGGCACGTTGACGTCGATGCTGGCCTCGACCTTGCCCACGGCGTACCTCCTTGAAATCTGTGTCGGTTGAAGTCTGGGTCGGGTGAGGCAGCCTAGACCGAGGCGGCAGGCGATCCGCAACGAGACGCGGGAGTCGCGGATTGCAGGACCGTTGCAGCGGTCCGGGGGCGGGTCGCGCCGGGTCTGTGGCCCCCTCGGCCGGGCGGCCGCCAGTTGCTCTATCCTCCGCGCCAAGTGGGGAACTCGTCACCGTCAGCCGATAGCCTGCGCCAGCGCCCGGACACGGTCGCGATCGTCCTCGCCCTGCTCATCGGCTTCGCTTCGGTCTTCAGCGCCGTCGTCGCCTGGCGGGCGTCGCTGGCGGCGATCGATTCTTCGCGCCTGCAGAGCCTGGCCGTCCAGGAGCAGGCACGCCGCCAGCAGCTCGAGGGCCAGCTCGAAAGCATCGTCGCGCAGGACGAGCGCTTCCTCGCCGTCTACCAGGAACACGCGCTGGCCGCCCGCCAGCTGCAGGCGCAGGCCGACGCGCTGCGCACGACCGACTCCCAGGCGGCCGACGAACTCGACCTGCAGGCCCACGCCCAGCGGGCCCTGGCGCGCGCCGCCCAGCCCTTCTTCCTCGGCGCCGTCGGTGTCGAGCTGACCGAGGAGGGCGCCGTCGGGTACGACCGCGACTTCGTGCTGCGCAATCTGCGCGCCGGCCACGTCGAGCTGCGCGAGCTGCGGCCGGAAGAGACGGAGGCCGAAGCCCAGCGCGCCGACGCCCGGACGACGGCGCTGCTCGGCGTCGCCGCCATCGTGATCGCCGCGCTCTTCTTCCTGACGGTCGCCCAGATCAGCCGCCGCCGGCT
>CAYRMQ010000118.1:0-8408 GCA_964425305.1 uncultured Anaerolineaceae bacterium
CAGCCGATGCCGCGCAGCGCCTCGGCAGCCTGCACCGCGCAGTAGTCGAACTCGATGCCCTGGCCGATGCGCACCGGCCCGGAGCCGATGACCAGCGCCGCCGGGCGCTCCACGGGCGGAGCCTCGGGCGGCGAGCCGGCGGCGGCGTAGGTCGAGTAGAAGTAGGGCGTCTGGGCGGGGAACTCGGCGGCCGAGGTGTCGACCATCGCGAAGCCCGGCCGCAGCCCGAGAGCAGCCCGGCGCTCGGCCACGTCGTCGCGCGAAAGGCCGGTCAGCGTCGCGATGTCCCGGTCGCCGAAGCAGGAGCGCTTGGCGGCCACCAGCAGCTCGTCGGGGAGCCCGGAACCCGCCTCGTGCAGCCGCCGCTCGACGCTCACCAGCCGCTCCATCTCGCCGACGAACCAGGGCGAGATGCCCGTCGCCGCCTGCAGCTCGGCCGCCGGCACTCCCCGCCGCAGGAGGGCCAGCAGGCGCCACAGGCGTGAGTCGGACGGCGCCAGGAACGAGCGCAGCGCCTCCTTCGACCGCGGCGCAGCGGCCAGCGCGTCGGCCGCCGCGGCCCACGCCCGGTCCTCGGACAGGAAGCCGCCGCCGGTCTGCTCGAGGCCACGCAGCGCCTTGTTGAGCGCCGCCCCGAACGTCCGCTCGATGGCCATCACCTCGCCCGTCGCCTTCATCTGCGAGCCGAGCGATCGGTCGGCGGCGGGGAACTTGTCGAACGGAAAGCGCGGCAGCTTGACAACGACGTAGTCGAGGGCCGGCTCGAAGGCTGCCACCGTCGTGCCCGTGACGGCGTTCGGGATCTCGGCCAGCCGCCGGCCGACGGCGATCTGGGCGGCAACGCGCGCAATGGGATAGCCGGTCGCCTTCGACGCCAGGGCAGATGACCGCGAAACGCGCGGGTTGACCTCGATGACGGCGTACTCCTCGTAGTCGGGCGAGAGCGCGAACTGGACGTTGCAGCCGCCCTCCACGCCGAGGGCGCGGATGATCGCCAGCGCGGCAGAGCGAAGCCGCTGGTGGACCTGATCGGGCAGCGTCTGGACCGGCGCAACGACGATCGAGTCGCCGGTATGCACGCCCAGCGGATCGACGTTTTCCATCGAGCAGACCGCGATGCACGTGTCGTCGGCGTCGCGCATGACCTCGTGCTCGACCTCCTGCCAGCCGTCGAGGTAGCGCTCGACGATGACCTGGGCGATTGGACTGGCGCGCAGCCCGGCGCGCACGCGCTCGCGGTAGTCGGCGGGCGTGACGACGATGCCGCCGCCCGACCCGCCGAGCGTGAACGCCGGCCGGATGACCGCCGGCAGGCCGACGCTTCCCAGCGCGCGGTCGGCGGCCGCCTGCCGCTCGGCCGGCGTCGCGCCCTCGACGATCTCCGACGCCGGGTAGGGCTGGCCGAGGCGCTCGAGCAGCTCGCGGAAGCGCTGGCGGTCCTCGGCCATCTCGATGGCGGGGAGAGGCGTCCCCAGCAGCCGCGCCGGGTGGCGGTCGAGGACGCCGGCGCGCGACAGCTCGAGCGCGATGTTGAGCGCGGTCTGGCCGCCCAGGCCGCACAGGATGCCCTCTGGTCGCTCGCGCTCGAGAATGCGCTCGACGCTCTCGACGGTGATCGGCTCGAGGTAGACGACGTCGGCGACGCCGGGGTCGGTCATGATCGTTGCCGGGTTCGAGTTGAGCAGGATCGTGCGCACGCCCTCGTCGCGCAGGGCACGGCAGGCCTGCGTCCCGGCGTAGTCGAACTCGGCAGCCTGGCCGATGATCACCGGCCCGGAGCCGACGATCAGGACGCTCTCCGGCTTGCGCGGCTGCCGGCCTCCGTCGAGGCTCACCCGGCGCCGGCCTCGCGCACGCGGGCCAGGAAGCGGTCGAAGACCTCCGTCGCGTCGAGCGGGCCGGGCGAGCCCTCGGGGTGGTACTGGACGGTCTCGATCGGCTTTTCCGCGTGGCGCAGGCCCTCGACCGAGCCGTCGTTGAGGTTGCGCTGGCTGACGGTGAAGCCGCTCTCCGGCGGCAGGCTCTCGCCGACCACCTCGACCTCGTGATTCTGCGCCGTCACCTGCACGCGCCCGCTGTCGAGGTCCGCCACCGGGTGGTTCGCGCCGTGGTGGCCGAACGGCAGCCGCCGCGTCTCGGCGCCGGCCGCGCGGCCGACGATCTGGTGGCCGAGGCAGATGCCGAGCAGCGGCCGGCCGTCGGCGATGATCTGCTGCGCCAGCCGGAGCGGTCCCTCCAGCCGTGCCGGGTCGCCCGGCCCGGGCGACAGGACGATCCCCTGCACGTCGTCTGCCAGCGCGAGGTCCGGCCCGCCGTCGTGGGGCAGGACGCGCACGCGCGCGCCGCGCTCGACCAGGTTGCGGATGATGTTCGACTTGAGGCCGTAGTCGACCAGCGCGACGAGCGGACCGCCGGCCGGCCCCACCTCGTGCGGCGCCCGCGCCGACACCTGGCCGACGAAGTCCTGGTCCTCCCACCGCGGCAGCCTGCGTGCCGCCTCCACCGCGGCTTCGACGTCGACCCTGCCGGGTGCCGTGATCACGGCCCGCTGCGAGCCGGTCTCGCGCAGGTGGCGGGCGAGCAGGCGTGTGTCGAGACCGGCGATGGCGGGCACGGCCCACTCCTTGAGCAGCGTCACCAGCTGCTGTGCCGGTTCGAGGACGCCGGCCGTCGCGTGGCTGACGACGAGCCCGCGCAGCCACGGCCGTTCTGATTGGTCGTCGCCGCGCAGCCGGCCGTAGTTGCCGATCAGCGGGTAGGTCATGACGACGACCTGGCCGGCGTACGACGGGTCGGTGCAGATCTCCTGGTAGCCGGTCTGGCTGGTGTTGACGACGAGGTCGCCGCCGCCGTCCTCGGGCGCGCCGAACGCCACGCCGCGAAAGACCGTGCCGTCCTCGAGCGCCAGCAGCGCGAGCCCGAGCGCGCCGATGCGCGGATCGACGACGGCATCGAAGGGGAGCGGCAGCTGTGCCGTCGCGTCGATCGCGGCAGCGCTGCCTGTGAAAAGGCCACCGCTCGCGCTTGAGCGGTGGCCGAGTTGCGTCATGTCCGGTCGTACTCCTTTGCCGGCCCTCTCCGGGGCCGCCCCTGCCGGCCTCACAGGACCGGAGCGCAAGGAACGACTTCAGACTAGCACGGCCGGCCGGTGCGCTTCAGGCCCGGCCGGCGACAGGAGCGGCCGGAGCAGCGGGCGGCGCGGTTCCTCTCTGCGCTCGCGGCCTCAGTCCCTGCGCTGGAGGTCGGGCTGGCCCTCCGCCCCTTCGGGCACGCTCACGTCCCCGCCCGGCGGCTCCGTCGATGCGGTCTCCACGGCAGCCTCGGCCGTCGCCGTCCGCCCGGCGGTCGTGCCGGCACCCGTGTGCTCGGCGGCCGTGGTGCGCCGCCGGCTGCGGCCGCCGCCCTTGTCCGTCGCCGACAGGTCGGTCGACGCGTTGGGCGTGACCTCGGCGACCGCGCCGGCACCCGCCCCGGCCTCGCCCTCGCGGCCGTTGCCGGTCGCGCCACTGACGCTCTTGCGCACCTCGTGCGCAAGCCCGACGCTGCGGTTGCGCAGGTCGCGCACCTGGCCGTCGAGAGTCTCACCGGTGATGCGGCTCCACTTGACCAGCTGATCGCGCAGCAGCGCGCGCCGGCGCCGGCCGTGCTGCGGGTCGAAGAAGTACATCGCCGCCATGCCCGTGCCGAGCCCGGCGAGCAGCGCGACGCCGGGCATGATGCTGGACCGGCGCCGCTCGCGCGTGATGCGCAGCGCACCGACGTCCTTGCCGAGGGCACGCAGGTCGGAGTTCAGCTGGTGGATGCCCTCCTCGCTGGTCAACGCCAGGTCGTGGCTCAGCGTCCGGCCGCGCTTGCCGATCTGGCGGCCGAGCCTGCCGGCCTCACGCCCGACGTCGCGGCCAAGCCTGCCGGCCTCGCGGCCGACGTCGCGGCCGACCTTCAGCGCCTCCCGTCCGAGCCTGCCGGCGGCGACGGCCAGCTGGCCGCCCACCTGCTCGAAGCCCTCGGCCGCCTGTCGTCGCGTTTCCTCAACGGTCGCGCCCACCTCTTCGCGCTTGATCGTTGGCAGCTCGAGGCGCTCGAGGCGCGCCTCTAGATCCTTCTGGACCTTTCTCATCTCCTCCTGTGCGCGCTGCAGGCGCGTCTTGCGCGTCCAGGGCAGGTTGATCGCCGGGATGTTGAGTGCCATCGCTGCTGCTCCTTCCTCGTTCAGCCCACGGCCGTAGCACCTCGAGGCCGGTCCCGAGTGACGGCGATGCCCACTGCCGGCCGGCGCGGTGTCACTCCCCATCGTGCGCCTCTTGCGGCGATCTCGCCAGCGCCCGCCGTGAAAGGCGACTTGCAGTTGTGTCGCAACGGCCCGCGACCACCGCCCGCGACCCGCTCGCCACGCTTGTATGCGGCTGTCAGCCGAGAGCGTCCTGAGAGGGCACCGAAACACCCTCGCACGGCCGACACTTGCGCTGACGGCGTATCCTCTGCCGCGAGCCGAACTCAAGGAGAAGCCATGGCACGCGCGATGTGGCGCGGGGCAATTCAATTCGGACTGGTGACCATCCCGGTCAAGCTCTATCTGGCCACCGAGGCACGCGGTGGGCTCTCCTTCAACCTGCTCCATCGCGAGTGCGGCAACCGCATCCAGATGAAGACGCACTGCCCGGTCCACGGCGAGATCCCGCGCAGCGAGACCGTCCGCGGCTTCGAGTACTCGAAGGGCCAGTACGTCGTCATCGACGACGAGGACTTCGAGTCGGTCCCGCTGAAGACCGTCCGCTCGATCGAGATCGAGCTCTTCACCGACGCCGAGCGCAACTCGCACGAGTCTACGTTCGTCCGGCAGGCCTATTACCTGGAGCCCGAGCCTGTCGGCCGCAAGGCCTTCTACCTGCTCAAGTCGGTGCTCGCCGACGAGGGCCTATCGGCGGTCTGCAAGATCGTGCTGAAGGACCGCGAGGCGCTGGCCTCGATGAACCCTTACTCGAAGACGATGGTCCTGACGACGCTCTACTGGCCCGACGAGGTGCGCGCGCTCGACGAGCTCGACCTGCCCGAGCAGGAGCCCGAGTTCAAGCCGGCCGAGAAGAAGATGGCTCAGCAGCTGGTGGCGGCGATGAAGGGCGACTTCCGCGCCGAGGACTTCCGCGACGAGTACCGCGAGGCGCTGATGGCCGTCATCGAGGCCAAGATCGAGGGCCGCCCGGCCGAAGTGCGCGAAGAGCCCGAGGCAGCGCCGACCGGCATCACCGACCTGATGAGCGTCCTCGAGGCGAGCGTCAACGCGGCGCGCCAGCAGCGGGCCGGCCAGGCCGAGGAGAAGGAAGAGGCCGAGGAGGCGCCGCGCCGGGCGGCGCGTGGCCGCAAGTCCGGCAAGCCGGAGCCCATCGCGGCCAGCCGGCGCAAGCGCGCGGCGAGCGGCAAGCGCGAGACGAAGCGAGAGCCCGTGGCGGCCGAGGCCAAGCGAGCCGAGCGGCGGCGTAAGTCGGCTTGAGTGCGATGGCCGCCCGCAGGAGCGGCGAGCAGCTGTCGCTGCACATCACCGATAGCCAGCCCGCGACGCGCCTGCCGCGCGTCGCGCCGATGATCCCGCTGGCTGGCGGCGCGCCCTTCGACGACGAGGACTGGTTCTTCGAGCCGTGGTGGCCCGGCGCATCGGTGCTGGCCTCCCTCGAGGCCGGTCAGCTAAGGCTGCAGACCGGCCACCTGGCCGATCCGCTCGACGCGTTTCCCGAGCTCGAGACGACGGCCGCCCAGTTCACCGACGACGGGCTGATCGTCGAGGGCGCCCTGCTCGTCCTCGACGACGAGGGTCGGCCGGACGCCGATCTGCTGCGCCGCCGCCTGGCCACGGAGCGAGAGGCGGACGGGCAGGCGCGAGCAGGTCAACCGGCGATCGTCGCGTCCGACCTGCTGTACGAGCGCGGCCGCTCGCTGCTCGGCCTGCCGTTCGAGGAGCGGCGCGCGCGCCTGGCGCGGCAGCTCAGCGACGGCCCGCGCTGCGTCATCAGCCGCGGGCTGCGCGGAGAGGGGCTGACCCTCGCCGACGCGGTCGCCGCAATGGGCATGCACGAGATTTCGGCACGGCTGCTCGAGGCGCGCTATCGCCCGGGCCAGCAGGACGGCTCGTGGCTGCGCCTGCCGGTGCGCGAGACGCCCGCCGAGCAGACCCGACCGCTGCTGGCCGTGCTCCAGAGGCTGCCCCTGTGACGGCCGCCGCGGCACATCTCCCTCGAACCGAGCGGCCGGGCTCGCTGGCCGAGCCATTCGCACGCCACGGGCTGATCTTCGTCGGCGGCGCGGTCGCCGCGTATGTGGTGGCCGCCCAGCTGCCGGTGGGCGGGCAGCCGCTGGTCTGGCTGGCCGGCGCAGTCGTCCTTGGCCTGGCGTCGGCGTTGATCGGGCGTGGCTGGCTGGGGCTGCTGTTCGTGCTGGTCGGGCTGGGCATCGGCCTTGCGCTCGAGCTCCACCTGCGCGTCGGTCCTGGAAGCGAGGCCGTCCATGAGCTGGGCCGGCATGGGCCGATATACCTCGCCGCCGCCGCCGTCCTCGTCGTCACCTACGCGGCCACGCTGATCGCCATTGGCCTGCTGCGGCGCTGAGAGAGCGGCCAGCTCACCCGCTCAGGTGATCGCGCCCACGCACTGCGCGATCAGCCAGATCACGAGGATGATGCCGACGATCACGCCGATGATGAACTTGGCCATGGCCTGATCGTCGCAGCCAGTGCAGGCGCCGGCGCGCGGCGCCAGCCGGCGGCGCTTGCTGTCCCGTTACAGCTGGTTGGGCGCCAGCCGTAGGAAGCCGCCCATGAAGGCGGGCTCGACGCTGAGTGTCACGCCGGCCTGCGCCGCCGACATGCGCATCATCTCGAGCGCCCGCTCGCTGGGCTGGCCGTAGATCTCCCATCCGCGCGGCACGAGGAACTCGTACGCTCGTGCGGCGCGCTCCTGCGCTCCCTCGAAGTGCAGATCCATCGCGTCGGCGTCGCCAAAGACGTGCACGACGCTCAATCGCCGGCCGTCGTCGGAGTGGAAGACCAGGAAAACGAGCGTCCGCGGCTTGTCCGCCTCGAGCTGGGCGGCGGCGTCGCGTTGCAGCTCGCGATAGCCCGGCAAACCGCCCTCCTTCACTTCGAAGTGGCTGATGAAGACGACCGGCTCGGGCATTACGACCTCCGTTGACTTCGCGCACCGGTTGGTGCGCAGGCGCTGCCCCGCGCGCGCCCTGGGTGCCTACCATACCGAGCCATGGCTCAAGCCGAGCCGGGGGTGCTGCTGCTCGACGACCGGCGCGTCTTCGTCGCCATCAACGAAGCGGCGGCAAGCCTTCTCGCGACGACGCCCGAGGACGCGCTCGGGCGCCAGGCCGACGAATTCATGCCGCTGATCGCGCGGCCGCTGTACCCGCTGGCCTGGCAGGGCTTCCTGGCGATCGGCAAGGCGTCGGGAGAGTACGCCGCACAGTTGGCCGACGGCTCGCTGGCCCACCTCGCCTACATCGGCTTCGCCAACCGGCCCGTGCGCGGGCTGCACTTCTTCATCATCGAGCCGCTGCCCGGCGACATCGACGCCAGGGCGCTGATGCCGCAGATGCAGCAGGACCACATCCAGGTCGGCCTCGGGCTGTCCGACGAGGTTCGCGAGCGGCTCATCGACGAGGCCCGCCGGCAGGAGTGGAAGCTGCCCATCCAGAAGGGCGGCCAGCGGTCGGTGCTGGCGGCGCTGTTCGACGCACCGGAGGGCGCGCTCGACGCGCTCGAGGCGGTGCGCGCGCTGGGCGAGGCGAGCATCGCCACCGCCGCCGGTGCGACGCCGGGCTCGTCGACGACCGTTCTCGCCGGCCGCTTCCCGCCGGCGGCGCTGGGCGACGTCGTCGAGTCGATACGGCGGCGTGGCGGGCGGATCATGACGCACGTCGACGAGCGCTGGACGTAGGGGTCTCTCGCGCCGGCGCGCGGGCTGCGACCGTGCCAAGCGAGCTGGCGCGGCGATGGGGTGAAATGACGGCATGGATCCCACGACGCCGGTCATCGTCGCGCTCATCACCGCCCTCAGCGGGCTGATCTCGGGGCTCGTCGTCGCCTACGCCAAGCCGCTGGCGGAGGAGCGCGCCCTCGCCCAGCGCGAGCGGCGCGAGAACCGCAAGCAGCACCTGCGCGGGATGTGGGACGCGCTGATCGACCCGCGCAACTCGCAGCGGGTCATGCCCGTCCTCGCCGCAGCGCTCGGCGACGCGCGCCTGAGCCAGGAGATCGAGCGCCTGCTCGCCGCTGAGACGGATGCCGAGCGCGAGGCCGCGCTGACCGCCGCCCGTGCCCGCCTCGGCGAGCTCATGCGCGGCTGACGGGCAAAGAAATGGTGAGCCGCCAGGGACTCGAACCCCGAACCCGCTGATTAAGAGTCAGCTGCTCT
>CAYRMQ010000119.1:0-8166 GCA_964425305.1 uncultured Anaerolineaceae bacterium
CTCGGCCTCGAGCTCGAGGTCATGCGCGAGTTCGAGGCGCATGTCCTCGTCGAGCGGGCGGTCGCGGCGGGCGAGCAGCTTGGCGCCGGCGTAGATCGCCGTGATCGGTGTGCGCAGCTCGTGCGAGACGATGCTGTTGAAGGCCTCGCGCAGCTCGCTCGCGCGGCGCTGGCTCTCGATCAAAAGGTCGAGCTGATGGCGTGCGGCAGCCTCCGCCTCGATCGCCCGCTGCCGCTCGTCCGACTCGAGCCGTGCGCCCGCGCGCGCGAGCCGCAGCCGATGGCTGACGTAGGCGACGAGCGCCCCGCCGAAGAGATAGACGATCAGCCGGACCTGCGCCTGGCGGCTATCGACAAGCGGCACGAGGAAAGGCGGCATGAAGAAGAGGGCATCGGCCAGGCCGCCCAGGATCGTCGCCAGCAGACCCGTCCACAGGCCACGCAGCCAGGCCGCCACGGCGACGCCGGGCAGGTAGGCCATGAAGCCGGCGTCTACCTCGAGCCACGCCTGGATCGCCACCTTGGCGGCGATGCCGATGGCGGTGACGGCGACTGCGATCACGGCGGCGGCCACCAGGGAGCGTGGCCGCGGGAGTCGGCCTTCCTCCGACATTCAGGCCCCCTCTGCTGCCTGACTGGGAAGCGGAGCATAGCATCGGGCCACGACGGGGCCGCCGAGCAGCCGCTCCGGGTGCGCGCCGCGCCGCGGCCTGACGTTCGCGCCGTTCACGAGCCGGACGCCCGGCGCCGGCGCCCGCGCCGCTCGCGCAGCTCGCGGGCGGCGATGACCGCCAGCGTGATCACGGTCAGCGGCACGATCAGCAGCAGGCTGACGGCGCTGAAGAGGGGCAGCACGTCATGGCGCGTCGCGTCGAGCACCAGGTAGGTCGTGTAACCCGCGCCGTAGAGCAGGAACAGCGCGCCCTCCCAGCGGCTGATCTGGTGGCCGGTGAAGAAGATCGGCAGGCAGGCGACCGAGACGGCGAGCATGAACGGGATGTCGAGTCCGAGCGCCGCCGCCGACACGGCCACGCCGCCCGGCGCGGCGAATGCCGTCAGGGCCAGGACCGACAGGATGTTGAAGATGTTGCTGCCGACGATGTTGCCGACGGCGATGTCGCGCTCGCCGCGCAGGCTGGCGATGATCGAAGTCACCAGCTCGGGCAGCGAGGTGCCGAGGGCGACGATGGTCAGGCCGATGACCAGCTCGCTGACGCCGAGGCTCAGCGCCAGCCCGACTGCGCCCTCGACCAGCCAGCTGGCCCCCACGACGAGCAGCCCCAGGCCGGCGGCGAAGAGCCCCAAGTTGATCAGCCAGGCGCGCGTCCCGCGCTGCTCGTAGCGGCCGAACTCGGCCGCGTACTCCTTGACGATGTCGGGGCTCTCGCGGCGCGACAGGCGGATGACGGCAACCAGGTAGAGCAGCAGCACGAGGAACAGCGCGGCGCCCTCGTTGGTCGTGATCAGGCCGTCGAGGGCGAGCACGAAGAAGGCGCCGGCGGCGACGATCATCAGCGGCACGTCGAGCCGGACGAGCTGCTGCTGCACGATCAGCGGCGCGATCAGCGCGGACAGCCCGAGCACGAGCAGGACGTTGTAGATGTTGCTGCCGACGACGTTGCCGACGACCAGGTCGGCGCGGCCGTCGAAGGCGGCCTGGACGCCGACCGCCAGCTCGGGCGCACTGGTGCCGAAGGCAACCACCGTCAGCCCGATGACGACCGGCGACAGGCCGACGAGGAGCGACATGCGCGAGGCGCCGCGGACGAGCAGCTCGCCGCCGGCGACGAGCGCAGCGAGACCGCCGACGAGAAGGAGAACCGTCATGGCGCGCAGTCGTTGCCCATCGGCAACCGAATCTACGACCGGCGCTGCTGTACGGGACAGCCTGACGGCGCTATCCTCGCGCCGGCCGCCGTTCCGGCGGCCGGTGGGAAGCAAGACGAGGAAGCTCTTTTGCTCGACGGCGCCCCGGATGGACGCATCCATCGCCGCTTTGCCGGGCCCAGCCGCGAGCAGGCCGAGGAGCAGGCACGCCGCTACGCGCTGTTCGTCATGGCCTACGGGCTGGGGCCGGTCGCCGAGCGCTGGGACGAGCGGGCGGGTGTGCTCAGCGTCGCCTACGCACCGCGCGGCTCGGCCAGCCGGCGGCGCCGGTTGGTGCCAGCCGGCATCGCCGCCGTCGTCGCTGCCGTGGCCGTCGCCGCCGTGCTGGCGCTGGGCAGCGCGCTGGCCGATCCCCATGGCCGCCCCGGTGGCCGCGATCCTGCCGTCGCACCATCGCCATCGCCGCTACCGATCGCCGAGACGTACGAGGGGCCCGTGCCGGCCTTCATCGAGGGCGAGTGCCGGACCTTCTGGACCGACGGCCGGCGGACCGATTGCGGCGACCTGGTCGTGCTCGAGGATCGCAACGATCCCGGTGGCCGGCGCATCAGCCTGCACGTCGCGATCCACCGCGCCTTCGATCGGCGGCCACACCCGGAGCCGGTGGTCTACCTCGACGGCGGGCCGGGCGCCTCCCCCCTGCTCGACGGCTACTGGGCCTATCCCTTCGTCCACGACCGCGACCTGATCGTCTTCGACCAGCGCGGCACAGGCCTGTCGCAGCCGTCGCTCGACTGTCCGGAGGTGACCTTCCTGTTCCTGCGCGACGAGATCGACGCGCTGCGCGACTGCCGCCGGCGGCTGGTCGGCGAGGGCGTCTCGCTGGCCGCCTACACCAGCGCCGCCATTGCCGCCGACCTGGAGGACCTGCGCCAGGCGCTGGGCTACGAGACGTGGAACCTCTACGGGATCTCGTACGGCACGCGCCTGGCGCTGACCGCCATGCGCGACCATCCGGGCGGCATCCGCAGCGTCATCCTCGACGCCGTCTACCCGCCGCAGGCCGACATCTACGAGGAGGGCGCGCTCAACGCCCAGCGCGCCATCGACAAGCTCTTCTCGGCGTGCGCCGCCGACGCCGGCTGCAGCGGGAGGTTCCCGCAGGCCGAGGAACGCTTCTACGAGCTGGTGGCGCGCCTCGACGGGCGGCCGCGGAAGGTGGGCGACCTGCTCGGCATCGGCGGCACGGACGTCGACGGCAGCATGCTGATCATGCTGCTCTTCCACCGGCTGTACATCACCGACGTGCTGGCCGACATTCCGCTGACCCTCGACGACTTCGCCAACGGGCAGTGGGACGAGCTCGAGGGGTGGCTGTGGGACCTGCTCGCCTTCCAGCGCCGGCTCGGGCTGGAGTCGCTCAGCGAGGGCCTGCACTACTCGGTCCAGTGCGCCGACGAGCTGCCCTTCTCAGACCGCGGCCGGCTGTCACGCACTGATCCTGGCGTCCGCGCCGAGGTGGCGCTCGCCCTCGACTGGCGCTACATGATCGACAACTGCGCGATGTGGGACGTGCCGCCATCGGACGCGATCGAGAACGCCGCCGTCGCGTCGGACATCTCGACGCTGCTGCTGGCCGGCACGTACGACCCGATCACGCCACCGGCCTGGGCCGAGCTGGCGGCGCGGACGCTCACCAACGCGCAGTTCTTCGTCGTGCCCGGCGTCGGCCATGGCGCACTGGGCACGAGCGAGTGCGTCGACGACATCGTCGCCGAGTTCCTCGACGAGCCATTCCTGGCGGTCGATGGCGGCTGCGTCGGCGAGCGGGGCGAGCCTGTCTTCCGCACCGACTGGGACGACCTCCTGTTAGGCGACTGAGAGCCAGACCGGCCAGCTGGCCGACGGGTCGCAGCGGCGACTCGCGCTAGGCTGCCGGCCATGCCCGCCACACCAGCACAGTTGCGCGACGCGCTGCGCCGGCTCGCCGGCTGGCCGGCGACCGAGCTGCCCGTGATCAGCGCCTATCTCGACCTGCGGCCGCAGGCGACGGTCGGCGATCCGCAGGTGCGCTCCGGCCTGATCGTGCTCCGCGACCGGCTGCGCGCGCTCGAGCGCGATCACGAGCCACACACGCCGTCCCACGCCTCGCTCGAGCGCGACGCGGCGCGGCTCGACGACTACCTCGACGATGCGCTACCCGCGGCGCAGTGCGTGTGCCTGTTCGCATGCAGCGGCGCCGGCGACCGGTTCGAGGCCGTCCACACCGCGCGCGACATCGACGACGAGGTCAGCGCCGGCGACCGGCCGCGGCTGTTGCCGCTGGCCCGCCTGGCCGACGAGGAGCCGGCCATCGTCGCGCTGGCCGACACCAACACGCTGCGCCTGTTCGGACTGAGGTCGGGGGCGCTCGACGAGATCGGCCTGCTCGACGACGAGCCCGACGACTACAGTCGCGCCGACGTCGGCGGCTGGTCGCAGGCACGCTTCGCGCGCCACGTCGAGGAGCACCGCGAGGCGTTCGCGCAGCTGGCGGCCGAGGCCATCGAGGAGGTCGCCGGACAGGAGGCGGCGCAGATCGTCGTCCTCGCCGGCGACGAGGTCGCCCTGCCGCTGCTCGTCGAGGCGTTGCCCAAGCCGCTTGCCGAGAGTGCTCACACCGGCCTGCGCATTGACATGCGCGCGCCGGTCGACGAGGTCGCCGGCGCGGCGCTGCCGTTCCTCGACGAGTTGCGCGCGCAGGCCGCGGCGGACGCCGCCGACCGGCTGGTGGGCGCCGTCCGTGGCCGAGGCATGGCCGTCGGCGGCATCGAGGAGACGCGCGCGGCGCTCGAGCGCGGCCAGGTCGCCGAGCTGCTGCTCGACCCGGCCGCCGAGCTCGAGGGCGACGCCGGCGAGGGGCTCGTCAGGCTGGCGGCGGCGACCGACGCGCGCGTCCGCTTCGCGGCCGACCACGGCGGCCTGCGCCAGTTGGGCGGTGCCGGCGGACTGCTCCGATTCCGGCTGGGCGGTCCTGTAAGCGGCGCGCAATCTGACGACCGGCGCGAGGGAGCGGCTGTAACGGGCTAGGGCGTAGGCTGTGCCGCCATGGAACTTCTGCTCATCCTGGGTGCCCTGGCCGTGGTGGTTCTACTCGCCAGCGGCGGTTACTTCTTCCTCCAGCAGCGCCGCTCGGGCACGATCCGCGCCGTCTCCCAGCCTCCGCGCGCGGCCGGCGAGCGCGACGACGGCGACGAGTCGGCGGGAACCGCCCAATGAGCCGCCTTGCCCGCGCGGCCGAGCTGATCGGTATGCCCATAGTCGCGCTCGACAGCGCGACGACCGCCGGCGAGGTGAAGGATGTGCTGGTCGATCCCGGCCGCTCGCGCGTGATCGGCTTCACCGTCCGCGGCCAGGGCCTGCTGTCGTCACCGATGGTCGGGATGCTGCCCCGCGAGAACGTCCATGCCATCGGGCGCGACGCGTTGATGATCACCGCCGAGGAGTCGATCGTCGCCGAGCGTGACGGCCTGGGTGCGCTGCTCGAAGGCCAGCAGGAGGTCGTCGGCAAGGAGGTCGTGACGCGCGACGGTGCCTCGCTGGGAGCGGTCAAGGACGTCGTCATCGAGATCGAGGAGGCCGACGCCGACGTCGTCGGCTACGAGATCGAGCGGCCCGACGGTCACGCCGTCATCGTGCCCGTCCCGGCGAGCGTGCCGCTCTCGGGCGACGCGCTGCTCGTGCCCGACGATGTCGAGCAGCACGCCGCCAACGGGCTGAGCAGCTTCCGTGACGTGCTCGACCGCACGCGCGTGACGGCCAGCGGTGCCGGCGCATGATCCGCTTCTCGCAGGTCAGGGGGCAGCGTGTACTTGCCCGCGACGACGCGCGGCTGGTGGGCAGCGTCCGCCGGCTGCTTCTCGACCCGGCGAGCGTGTCGGTCAACGCGGCCCAGCTCGAGGGCGTTGACGGCGACGCCACGATCCTGCCCTGGCAGGAGGTCGTGTCGGTCGGGCCCGACGCGCTGATGGTCGAGTCGGCGACGGTGCTGCGCCCGCCCGCAGAAGACCTGGCGGAGCGCATCGAGCGCGGCATCTTCGACCTCGAGGGCAAGCTCGTGCTGAGCGACCGCGGCGACGCCCTCGGTCACCTGGAGGACGTCGAGTTCGACGAGCAGAGTGGTCGGGTGACCCAGTTGCGCGTGCCCGGCCACGCGCTGCCGCTGGCCCGCTTCATCGCGGTTGGGCCGGACGCCGTCATCGTCCCGAGCCAGTAATCGCCGCTGGCGGGGCGGCCCGCCCGACGCCGAACTGCTCGAGCAGGCCGCGGATGGGGATCGACACCCAGTCGGGCCGGTTGTTGAGCTCGTACAGCAGCTCGTAGAGGACCTTCTGCAGGACGGCGACGTCGAGCAGCGGCGCCAGCGCCGCCCGGTCGGCGGGCACGAAGCGCGCGCCGGCGACGCCCTCCAGATAGCCGCGCAGGTAGGTCGCCGCCACCCACTCATGCCAGAAGCTGGCCCACGCCTCGAGGTGGGCGACGTCCTCCGGCCTGATTGCGCCGCCGAGCCGCGGGTTGAGCAGCGTGCCGAAGGCGGCGTAGTGGAACGAGCGCAGCATGCCCGCCACGTCGGTCACCGGCGGCCGCTTGTGGCGCCGCTCGCTGATCGGGCGGCCGGGCTCGCCCTCGAAGTCGATGATCATGAAGTCGCGACCCGTCCACAGCACCTGCCCGGCGTGGAAGTCGCCGTGGACGCGGATGCGCAGCGCCTTGATGCGCTGGCTGGTCAGCGCGCGCAGCCGGCCGTGGACGTCGGCCTTCAGGGCGAGCGCCAAGTCGGCCTGCGCGCGGACCGCCTCGGGCAGATCGGACAGCCGCCGCTCGAGCGTGGCCAGCGACTCGGTCGCCAGGTTGCGCGCGCTCTGGTAGACCGAGCGCTGCGAGAGCTCGGTCAGCGGCTCCGGCGCGAAGGCGGGGTCATCGACCGACGCCAGCGCACGGTGCAGCTCGGCCGTGCGCGTGCCGAGCAGCCACGCCGAGTCGAGGTATGAGCCGATCATCTCGCGCGCGAGGTCGGGCGGGTCGGCGCCGGCGAGCTCGAGCAGAGAGGCGACCGTCGAGCTGCCCACGTCGGGCTCCTCCTCGACGGCCGCCGCCTTCTCGTAGTAGGCGCTGACCGCGTCGAGCGTCAGCTCCCACGCGTCACCCTGGTTGGCGACGTACTCCTGCACGATGCCCAGCGCGCTGACCTCGGCCCGGTCGCGGTAGGCGAGCCAGCCGGCCACCGCCGGCACGTGCTCGAAGCCGAGCTCGGTCAGCGCCTGGCCGATCTCGACGTCCGGGTTGAGGCCGGTCTCGAGCCGGCGAAAGAGCTTCAGGATCAGCCGGTCGCCAAACGTCACCGACGTGTTGCTCTGCTCGGCGCGCGCGGCGCTGACGTCGAGCCCCTCCCCGCGCGGACCGCGCAGGCGCCGGTAGGCGCGCGTCGGCGTCGCCGTCACCTGCCCGTTGCGGCCGCTGAAGCGCTTTCGTACGCCGACCGCATCGAGCAGCGCGGCGGCCACCGACGGGTCGTAGAGGGCGTCGTAGAGCAGCCAGCGCAGGCCCTCCTCGCCCTCCGGCGCAACGTGCGCGACGAGCGCCTGCGGCCACTCGCGGACGACCTGCTCGGCCTCCTCGCTGTGCGACAGCGCCAGCGGCAGCACGTACCGCTCGGCCTCGCCCTCGGTGTAGTCGACCTCGAATACGGCCAGCCGCGCCTCACCCGACGATGCGGGCAGCGGCACGACGTCGCGCAGGCTGACGGACTTGATGCGCCGCGCCTTGGCGCGGAACCAGCGCCGGGCGCGCAGGTAGCCCGGCAGGATCTTCGCCAGCCGGCTTGCCGACGAGCCCAGCAGCAGGTCATCGAGGTCGGCCGGCACCTCGAGCGTCGGCGTCTGCTCGGCCGGCACGCGCTGGTCGCCCTCGCGCCCGCTCGGGTCCTGTTCGAGACTGAACCACATGAAAGAGTGCGGCCCGAGCGTCAGGAAGAACGGCCGCTCGTCGAGGCGCGGGAACTCGACGCGCCCGAACATCTCGACCGGCACCAGCCCGGCATAGGCGGCCAGGTCGAGCTCGGCGTACTGGACGAAGCGCGACAGGTTGGCGACCACCAAGATGCGCTCGCCGTCGAGCTCGCGCACGAAGGTCAGCACGCGCCGGTTCTCGGGGTGCAGGAACGACAGCGAGCCGCGGCCGAAGGCGGGGTGCTGCTTGCGCAGCGCGATCAGCCGCTTCATCCACCACAGCAGCGAGTTGGGGTTGTTCTGCTGGGCTTCGACGTTGACCGCCTCGTAGTGGTACTCGGGGTCGGTGATGA
>CAYRMQ010000120.1:0-8100 GCA_964425305.1 uncultured Anaerolineaceae bacterium
CGAGGGCAACTCCGACTGCCCTCCATCTGCGACCACGACGAGTGTCCGGGCCGGCACGATCGGACAAGTACCCCGCCACAAGCATGCCAACCAACAGAGGAGAAAGCGGAAGTAGCCGTACCAAGTAGCGGTCTATCTCGCTCGGGTTGAAGAGGAGAGCCAGCAGCAGCAGCACCGCCAGGACCAGCAGCACCAGCGTGATGCGCCTGCGCGCTTTCTGCTCGCCCATCGCTGCTCCGCCGCCTTCACGCAGAAAGCCACAGGGTAGGCGACGCCGGTCGAGTGGTCGGGGCCATAGACGGGGTTGCCCAAAGCCGAGACTACGACCGTCGCGAGCCGCACGCTATCGGACTCGATTTCTAACGGCTACAGCGGAGAGAAGATCGTAGGCGGCTGCGAAGTACACGCGGCCCTGTCCCGTCAAGCGCGGCAAAGCGCGTTCAAGGTCGCTCATGGCGTGGGGCAGCATCAGCTGATGCTCGCGGTCGAGTCGCCCCTCGGTGAAGTAGGTATGGAGCATCTTCCCGAGGTCTCCATCGAGTAGCGCCAGGTCGACCCCGGCAACTTCGCCCTCATCCGACACTGGCGGGTATGCGTCGGTCGGATAGGGCATCGCCTGCCAGGCGCGCCACCGCGCGGTGAGATCGTTGTCGCTCATGTCCACAACTACGCGTTGGCCGACTTGACCTGCAGCCCGACTGGACACGCTACTCCGGTGGAGTCGGGCCAGTGGCCGGCCGGGTTACTGGTGGGTTGATGCCTTTTGGTAGTTCCAGCCAAGGAAGATGAGTCCCAGTGCCACAGCAAAGTCTAGGAACAGCTTCAGCAGTGTCCCTGGCCTTCGCTCGAAATCACCCGATGCGAAAGAGACACCGTAGTAGACGATCCAGATGACGAGGACGGCAACCCTAGCCACACCATCCACTCTGCGTGCTTGCGCATCAGCCTGCTCTGCCTCCACTCCGAGGCCAGTCGGGCAGCCACCCCACTGCCGTTAGCACAGTCGCGAATCCGGGGTCTTGGTGGCCCAGTGCTCACGTCCCGCGCAACCTGACGGCGCCGAATCCCATGGCCACCATGCCGAAGGCTCCAGCTAGTGCCGATACGAGCATGGGCAAGTCCGATGCCCCAGATGGGATTGGTGGAAGTCCTCCTAACAGAACACCGGGATAGGCCGAGTAGGAACCGACATCCGTGACTGTCATGACGCTCACGCTCCGGTCGCCCATGAGCCATGAGACGCCCCACAGGAACATGTAGCCCGAGACCGCGAATGCTACAAGGAACATAAGCAGGCGCATTGGTCAGCCCTTCCACCCTCACGCCAGTCTCCGATTCCGACAAGCAAACGCCTGTTGCGTTAGCACAATCGTAACCGGCGGGCCAGAACTCAGCTGTCTTCGTTTCTGGGTTCTCGAGGGACTACTGGTCACCGCTGCTCGGGTTGCGCTTCATCCGCCTCGCCTGGCCGTACCGCGATGAGGTATTCGCCGACCGCCTTGGCTCGGGCGAAGTAGCGGCGCGCTTCATCCGTGGGCAGCGCATCCCAAATCGCGTCAAGATCGCGCAGCGACGAGGACAGCAATTCTCGATGCTCCAACAAGACCCGCCGGCTGTTCCGCTCGTACCACGACGCTACTCCCATGATCGCATCATCGAGGAGCACGAGGTCGATCCCGTTGATTTCCTCACCACCGAGGCTGCGTGGGAAGGGGCCCATCGCCTCCTCCAACAAGCGTGCGAGCGTCGGGTCCTTCAGGGGTCATCCCTCCGCCTTCAGGCCGAGCCCGAACGGGCGGGCAAGCTGGTGCCGTTAGCCCCAATCGTAACCGTCCGTCCGTCTGGTAGTGGGTCAGTTTCAGGGTCAACCACCCTCGCAGCCGGCCGGTAAGATCGCGCCATGGCCGAACTCCGCGTTACGTTCGACCCTGAGGCTGACGCTGCCTACATCTACTTCCGCGACGTTGAGGCGGGAGGGGCGCCGATCCAATGTCCCGTCGAGTGTCCTGACCCTCAGGGCATGATCGTCCTTGATCTCGACGCAGACGGAAAGCTGATCGGAGTAGAGGTGATTGGAGCGCGGAACGGACTGCCGCCGGAACTGTTGCGCGCTGCGGAGGGTCCCTAGTCCAGCGGCGCCGCGGTCTCCTCGCAGGTCCAGACGTGATCGCTGATACCGGTGGCTATGGCGGGGCGTCGTGTTCTTGCCCAGCGACTGATGCGCGCGGGCGAAGTTGTAGTGCATGAAGTGGAGGGCCACGGCAGCGGCCAGGTTCTCGACCTTCTTGGAGAACGCGTTGGTAGGCGAATGAAGCGGCGCATCGGTATTGTCTCAGTTTGGAGGTGACGGCTCAGCGGTACTTCGCAGTTGCTCTGTAGCGGCGCCCCAAGTTCTCGGCCCGCAGCGGGTGCTCCGCCCCTACTGCGCGAACGTCGATCGCTGCCACTTACCTCTCCGGGGAAGTAACGCTTCTCAAGGGGCTTACCGAACGCACCACCAAGCCTGCCCGCTCTTTGGAAACAGACAAGATACCTGCTACCATTGATGAACAAGTTTTACGGACGAAAGGTGGCACCGAGGATCATGACCGTAAGTGGCGCGCAGGCCGGACTAAAGTGAAGTCGAGAGCCGCCCGTAGCAAAATTGGATGGGTCGCTCGACTGATAGCGGCATGGGTCGTCGCACTTATGGCCGTACCGACTCTGTACCATGCAGTGTTACTTTTCACCGGCGAGCTTGGATTTCCGGACTTCTTGGCGGCGACTGCCGCCAGCATTATGATGGGTGGACTGGTGCTCGCCGCGGTTTCGGCACTGCCCCTGTCGTGCGTCGGAATCGTCCTGTTGGAGGTGCGTCCATCCTCGCGCATAGGCACGCTGTCGTTGGTGTTCGCGGCCTTTCTTGTAGTGGAGGTACTGCTGGCCGCCATTCTTACCTGGGTGCCGCCAGTCGGAAGCCTCTCCAACACGTTCGTCGTTGACATAGACTGGCTAGCGCATCTCGTTGGCACCCCGCTGCTCGTTGGCATGCTCGTACCGGTACCGGGCCAGTATCTGCGAGCGAACGGACAGCAATGAACACGCAGGCTGGCGTCTCGCGCCGCCTACGCTTGCGCTGCGTCGGCGAGCGCGCCCTGTGTTCACTCTCAGGGCTGCCGACCGGGTCGACTGGAAATCCAACCGTGGGTCGCCCCGCGCCACGCTTGACACGCAGTGCCCTGCACCCAATACTCGCTACATGGCGGTAGCAAGTAATGCGATTCGGCTTTTTCGGTAGGGTTGCTGGCGTGTGCCACATCGCTCTCGCCACCATCCTGGTGGTTGCGGTGTTCGGCGGCGCGCTTTTCGCGCCGGTGTCGGTGATCGTCGCAGTCCTTCTCTTGCTTCGGCCGGTCAGCCGCCTCGCCCTTATCGTCTCGACACTTTTCGCTGGCTTCAGTGCCCTTTGGAGCGGCCTTGCGCTGGGCAGCGTCATCGGCGTCCCGGGTATGTCCCACTCCTTCCACCTGGTGTCGCGCTCACCTCCGTTGCGTCTCTTGCTGCGGCGTTCTCGCTCATCGCTCTGCTCGTGACCTACCGTGGGAGAGGCAGCACCTGAGCTGACCGGGACAGCTTCAATACCCCGATGGCCGCCTGCGCCCAAACAGGCCGCTCGATACTCCCTCCGCCTCGGCGCGCTCGTCACCACCTGGTAGAAGTCCCACCACTTGATGGCCCTTCGCGCATCGCATCCGCGAGTGCTGTGCGATCGAGATACAGGGTCCGCTCGCTCACATCCTCGAGTCCCTGGAGTAGTCTCGGCAGCGAGCCGAACATCATCTGTGCGCCCGCCGGGTCTTGAGCCCCGAACGGCTCGGCGAAGTCAACAGGCAGCCACATCTCGGCGACCTCAGCCTCACCGAAACTGGGGCGCTGCTTCATCCACTTCCACTGCCCACCGCTGATCCCTGCCACGGGCGAGCATGAACAATGCTCCGATGGCAGCCACGAAAGGCAGGCTGCGAACGGTTGCGACTGCAACGACCATCGGCAGGTCGGCTGCGGGAGCGGGTAGCGCCGGGCCTTGGATCAGGCCGGAGTTCGCCAGCGAGTGTAGCGAGGCGGCGACCACGTAGCCGGCTGCCGCGACAAGCCAGCGGAGTCGACCTGGCGACGTCAGTGCCCAGCCGAGTGCGAGACCGGCGATGCCGGTGAAGGCGGCATGCAGGAAGAGCCCGGCCGCTAACGCCCGTGCCACGAACCCGACGAGTACAGCATGGAGGGCCTCGGCGGAATGGCTCGTCTCGAACGCCCAGCCACTCAAGTACTCGATGTGCTCGACCGTTCCGAAGCTGAGCCCGACCAGCATGCCCAGCGTCAGCCCGCGTAGCGGACCAGACACGGATCCGCGCCATGCAAGGGCGATCAGGGCTAGACCGAGCAGCTTGTAGATCTCTTCGATCGGGCCAGCGACGAGCGCCCGGCTCCACGGCCCACCTTCACCTCCGGTCAGCACCGCCGCAAAGACCGAACCCCAAGCCTCATTCGCGGCGCCCGCCGCGAATGTCACTACTGACGACCCACATGCGAGAGCAGCCAGCGTCGGCGCCCGTTCCATCCGGGCGCCCAGTGTGTACATCACGGCGACGAGCGTCAGGGCGCTCGCAACGGGCAGCAGTAGGGCTAACGAGATGGCGAGCGGCTGGGCCGGCAGCATTGCTGCCGCAATGGCAAGCCTCACTGCCAACGACGGCACGCTGACGACGAGGAGCAGGATGACGGCGGGCCTGCGCCGCAACGGCGCGCGGAGCACAGTCATGGGCCGAGCGGCTCAATGCGCAGCGAGTCAATCACCCGGTGTATCTCGGCTAGCACGGCCGGATCCTCATCCGTGGGCCAGCGAGCATCGAACAAGACGGCCAGGGGCTCGCGGACCACTACGAGCAGCGCTCCCTCGAGGTCTTCTCCGCCGGTCGCGTCCCAGCGCTGCTGGAAGGCCGTGCCTGCGCCGTGCTCGACTTCCTCCGGAGCCTGAAATGTGACGGGCCGCTGAAGCGTGTCGACGACCTCTGTCCGAAAGGCCTCAAGTTCGGCTTCCGTGGCGTCCGCCGCACGCGGTACGACGGTCAGCTGGGAACCACCGATCCGCCACCGGTACCGCCCTACGTGCCCGGTTGGCATCGACTCTCCCTTGGGCAGCAGGATCGACACGCCGGGAGAGAGGTTGGCCCGCTCGCGACCGATGACCGCCGATGTCAGCCAACCAAGGCCCGCGATGGCGACCATCAGCGCCACGATGGCCAGTGTCCCGCGCAGCTCGGACCGGGACCGCCTCCCGTCGGCTGATGCCGCCGGCAACGCTACCGCCACTCTCATTTCGCTACGCAAAGCTCCTGGGATACTCCCGCGGCATCTTAGCTGCGTGATTCGCTGGCCGGTCGCCTCAGGTCGTCCCGATGACGCCCGCGCGAGCGCGGCGGGGAGCGTTCCCTTGGCGCCCCTTCATTGACAGGCGCTCAGGCGGTGCGTACGAAGTGGCGCCACGGGATGAGAGTAGCCACGCACTCTTCGGCTTGGTTCCTTCAAAGTATTCTCGCGACGGTGAGTTCCGAGCGCGGAGCCGGTGGTGATCTTGTGGCTCGAGCACACCCAGTCAGTCCTGGAGCTGGGCCACATTTCGGTCTCGGTTCGCTCGAGACCGTGGAGCTTGACGATGCCGTCCTGCCGGCGCTCGTGTACTCCGGCTCGTATCCGTGGCCTGGCGGCGGACGCCTGCCAGGGCTCTGGATGGCTCTCTCTACTGCCTTCCTCGTTTTCCTCGTGGTCGCCGGCTTCCTCGGCGCGTTGCCGGGATGGCTGACGCTGTTGCTCCTACTCCTTGTCGCGTTATCGGTTCCCGGCCTGTTGAGCGTCCGGTACGGACTGCGCCGCTTGGCCGTGTCGGAACGCGGTGTCCACATGGGCCCGACGAGCACGGTCTTCGTCCCATGGACAGCCATCAAGTCGGTCCGCTTGACGACCTGGCTGTGGATGACCACCGCCTATCTTCGGGCCGAACGAGGGGCTGTCCAGATGCCTCCTTGGATGCGGCCCTACTACTCCTGACGATCCTCGCAAACGAGAGGGGAAGGCTATCGTGGCGTTCGCGGGATCAAGGGATGGTGGCAGCGGCTCTGGACGGAGGAACCTCGCGCACCTTCGGCCAGCATGACGACAGGGAAGTCTCCCAAGCTGCCGGGCACGGGATCCTCCCCGTGTAAACCCAACGGGCGCAACTTGCGTTAGGGGAACATGGAGACGCTGGCCAGCGTAGGGCGCGCAGCAGTGACAGAACAAGAAATCCCGCATGCGGTCGAGGGGCAGCGCGCCGACTTCCACGATTTCTACGTCTCGACGCGAGATGACGTCTACCGGACAGTCCTGCTGGCGACGCGCCACCCGCAGCGCGCCGAAGATGCCGTCCACGAGGCCTACACGCGCGCCCTCGCCCGGTGGGACGACATCGCGGCGCATCCCAACCCGCAAGCGTGGGTCGCCCGCGTCGCGCTCAATCAGGCGATCTCATGGTGGCGGTTCTGGCGACGCGAGGTCGCCGAGCCGCCGGCACCGCTCGCCACAACTGACGCGGAGCCGCTCGACGAGACGATCATCCGCCTCGTCTGGGCGCTGCCCAAGCGTCAGCGCCAGGTGGTCGCCCTGCGCATCCTGCTCGACCAGAGCGTCGAGGAGACCGGCCGTCTTCTGGGACTCGCGCCTGGCACCGTCAAGGCGCACCTCAATCGCGCATTGACACAGCTTCGGCTCAGCTTGACCGAAGCCGGATTCGATGACGGGAGTATCCGATGAACCAGCACACGCACCTCGACGAGGACCGGGCGCTCGCCTCGGCCATTCGTCGCGTCTTTTCGGCTTATCGCGTGAGCCGACGCGAGCTTCAGCCTGAACGCGAGCGCCAGCGGACGACCTCTCGGCTCCGGCGGCTCGCCCTCGCCGCGGCCGCACCGATAACGGTCGCCGTCGTGGTGGTGTTCGTCATGCAGTCGCTCGCCGCTCCCCCCGCCGCCTTCGCCGGCTGGACAGCCGTGCCGGCAGCGCCAGATCCGGCGGTAGCGGCGATCGTCGAGAACGATTGCCGGCAGTTCCTGCCCGAAACGGCCGAGATGTCAGATGAGCGGATGTTCAACGAGGAGCAGCGCCGCAGGATTGAGTTCGGACCGAGCCCGGCAAGCCTGCCGCTTGTCGCACACGACCGTCGTGGAGAGGTCACGCTGGCTCTGTTCACCGACGGGCACTTGTATGCCGATTGCACGATCCAGACCTCGGAGCGCGGCTACATCGCTATCGGCATCGGCTGGATCGAGGACGAGCCCGATCGTGCGGTCCGTGTCGTCGGTGGTGTCAGAGGGGAGGGCTCCGCTGACGTGCCGCCGATGCACTCGGTAATCGGCCAGGTCGCGCCTAGCGTGACGCGCGTTGTCATCGAGAGAAGCGAGGGTGAGCCGGTGACGGCGACCGTCGCCGACGGCTACTTCCTCGCGTGGTGGCCGAGCGCCGCCGAGATCGTTCGCATCACCGCTTACGACGAGGCGGGCGACATAGTCGGAACGAACTAGCGCGCGCAGCTGCGCCAACTCTGATCGGCCGTGAACGATAGGTCTTCATCGAGCTGTAGGATCACCCCTGCGACGAGGCGTGCATGGATCACCCCGAACCGGCTTCGCCTGGGTCGACCCATAGACATGAGCCGCGCGCCCGACAGGCGCGCCTACTGGACGGCCGACGAGCTCCATCCAGCCGAGCGGGCCTGCGCCTAGTCGCGACGCCTCTCGTGCACGGCAGCAGGCGGGCCCGGACGCGGCCAGGTGCCGCGCTTCGGTGCGAAAGGACGCTCACTGCATCTTCGTTGAGTGCCCGCGCGCCGACGCTCTCCGAATGTTCGCAATGTTCGCAGAAATGTTCGCAGCCACGGCGGCAAACGGCGCCATCCGGCACCACTCGGCGGCGGATGGGGCGGTCGTCGGGAGCGCCGAATCCACGCTCAAATGAGCGTGATTCACGCTCAGGTCGGTGGGGTGGCCTACGGGGCTTGAACCCGTAACCTTCGGAGCCACAATCCGATGC
>CAYRMQ010000121.1:0-7870 GCA_964425305.1 uncultured Anaerolineaceae bacterium
GGATCGCCAGCTCCAGCTCGTAGAAGCCACGCTCGACGTCGCCACCGACGGTCGCGACATCTAACGTCGCGACGAGCTCCTGCGGCACGTCACGTACGACGATGTCGGGATGACCCTCGCCGCCCGCGGCCAGCGAGATGCCCAAGCCGGCCAGCCGCCGGTCCAACTCGCGACGGGCCTCCTCCAGCGCTCGTCGCCGGCGCTCGAGCACGGCCCGCAAGTCGGCGCCGTCGTTGACCAGCGCGCGTATCTCGGCCAGCCCGAGGCCCAGGTCGCGCAGCGCGAGGATGCGGCGCAGCTCGGGCAGCTGCGCCGGCGAATATAGCCGATAGCCGGTGGCGACATCGACCCATGCCGGGCGGAAGAGGCCGAGCTCGTCGTAGTCGCGCAGGACCTTGGCCGACACCCCGCTCAGGCGGGCGAAGGCACCGATGCGGAACATCGGGCCAGTCTACCGCTTGACTTTCACCCTACGTGAAGGTCGACGATGGCGTTCGACCCGCATGGAGGACGCCTCGGTGCACCGGATTCGAATTGCTGCCCAGCTCCATCCGCAACACGGCGACTACCCGCAGATGCGTGCCGCCGCCATCCGCGCCGAGGGCCTGGGCTACGACATCTGCTACACGTGGGACCACTTCTTCCCGCTGTACGGCACCGGCGACGAGCACCTCGAGTGCTGGACGCTGCTCGCCGCCTGGGCCGAGGCCACCTCGCGCATCGAGCTCGGGCCGCTCGTCACCTGCAACTCGTACCGCAACCCGAACCTGCTGGCCGACATGGCGCGCACCGTCGACCGCATCGGCGGCGGCCGCGTGATCATCGGCCTGGGCGCGGGCTGGAAGCGGCGCGACTACGAGGAGTACGGCTACGACTATGGAACCGCGGCGGCGCGCATCGACGCCCTCGGCGAGGCGCTGCCCGTCGTTCGCCGGCGACTCGAGCTCCTCCAGCCGCCGCCCCACCGGCGGATGCCGATCGTCATCGGCGGCGTCGGCCGGCGCCGGACGCTGCGTCTCGTGGCCGAGCACGCTGACGGGTGGCACGCGATGTTCCCCGACCGTCCGGCCGAGCTCGAGCCGGCGGTCGGCGCGCTGCTCGGCTGGTGCGAGGCGGTCGGCCGTGACCCGCGCTCGATCGAGTGGGGCGTCGGCGTCGAGCCCGACGACCTCGACCGCTTCCTGGACGAGGACGCCGAGACCTACGCCGCGATGGGCTTCACGCAGTTCACTCTCGGCTTCAACGGACCGGACTGGCGCGTCGACGCCGGCCGGCGCTGGCTCGCCTGGCGCGACCGGCGCAACGCGCCATCGCCAGCGGCGCCGACACCGCCGTACGCTGCCCACGCCAAGCGCGCATCGGAAGTCAGCTAGCGCCAGGGCACACCAACCGACAGCGAGCGCAGCCGCCGGGGGTTTGCGCTTGCCGTACCCTTCGCGACGTGACAGAAGCAATGGTGGCGTGCGCGCGCTGCGGCCAGGAGAACCCTGCGGCGGCCAAGTTCTGCCTCGAGTGCGGCTCGCCGCTGTCGAGCGCGCAGCCGAGGCACGCGCGCGAGGAGCGCAAGGTCGTCAGCGTCCTCTTCGCCGATCTGGTCGACTTCACCGCGCAGGCCGAACGGATGGATCCCGAGGAGGTGCGCGCCCTGCTCCAGCCGTACCACGCCAGCCTGCGTGAGGAGCTCGAGCGCTACGGCGGAACGGTCGAGAAGTTCATCGGCGATGCGGTGATGGCGCTCTTCGGCGCGCCGGTCGCGCACGAGGACGACCCGGAGCGTGCGGTGCGGGCCGGGCTGGCCATCCGCGACACGCTGCGCAGCGATGGCCGGCTGCACGTTCGCATCGGGATCACGACCGGCGAGGCACTCGTCGTCGTCGAGGCGCGGCCGGAGAGCGGCGAGGGCATGGCCGCCGGCGACGTCGTCAACACCTGTGCGCGCCTCCAGTCGGCGGCGCCGGTCGACGGCATCCTCGTCGACGAGGCGACGTACCGCGCCACGGGGCGCGTCATCCAGTACAACGACCACGACGCCGTGACGCTGAAGGGCAAGCGCGCGCCGGTGCCCGTCTACGAGGCGCTCGCGGCGCGAGCCCGTTTCGGCATCGACGTTCGGCAGGTCGGGCAGGCGCCGCTCGTCGGTCGCGTCCGGGAGCTGGAGCTGCTGACCGGCGCGCTGGGGCGGGCGCTCGACGAACGCCAGCCACAGCTCGTCACGCTCGTCGGCGTGCCCGGCATCGGCAAGAGCCGCATCGTGTGGGAGCTCTTCCAGCAGGTCGACGCCGGCGACCGGCTCGTAACCTGGCGCCAGGGTCGCTCGCTGCCGTACGCCGAGAGCATCTCGTACTGGGCCCTCGGCGAGATCGTCAAGGCCGAGGCAGGCATCCTCGAGACCGACGATCCGGCGGCGGCGGCGATCAAGCTGCGGGCGGCCATCGAGGCAGCAATCCAAGACGGCACAGCGACCGAGTGGATCGAACGGCACCTGCGCCCGCTGGTCGGCGTCGAGGCCGGCACCGAGCTGCGCGGCGACCACCGCGGCGAGGCCTTCGCCGCCTGGCGCCAGTACCTCGAAGCAATGGCCGACCGGCGTCCGATGGTGCTCGTCTTCGACGACCTCCACTGGGCCGACGACGGACTGCTCGACTTCATCGACTACCTCGTCGACTGGGCTACCGGCGTGCCGCTGCTCATCGTCGCCAGCGGGCGGCCGGAACTCCTCGCCCGTCGCCCGGGCTGGGGCGGTGGCAAGCCGAACGCGCTGACCATCTCGCTGTCGCCACTCTCTGAGTCCGAAACGGGAGCGCTGGTGGCCAGCCTCGTCGAACGCGCCGTCGTCTCCGTCTCTGTCCGCCAGGCGCTGCTCGACCGCGCGCAGGGCAACCCGCTGTACGCCGAGGAGTTCGCGCGACTGCTCGCCGAGGGCGGCCGGCTCGACGAGCTGCCAGACAGTGTGCAGGGCATCATCGCCGCCCGGCTGGACGGCCTTTCGCGCACGGAGAAGGAGCTGCTGCAGGATGCGGCGGTCGTCGGCAAGGTCTTCTGGAGCGGTGCACTGACCAGCATGCGCCGGCTCCCGCGAGAGGACGTCGAACAGGCGCTGCACGCGCTCGAGCGCAAGGAGTTCGTGCGCCGCGACCGTCGCTCGTCGGTCGCCGGCGAGACCGAGTACGCCTTCCGCCACATCCTCGTGCGCGACGTCGCCTACGGCCAGATCCCGCGCGCCGAGCGCGGCGATCGGCACGCTCTGTGTGCGCAGTGGATCGAGTCGCTCGGCCGCCCGGCAGATCACGCCGAGCTGCTGGCGCAGCACTACGTCGCCGCGCTCGAGCTGGCACGCGCGCTGGGCCGACCGACCGACGCCTACTCCGGGCGGGCGCAGAACGCGCTGCGCGAGGCCGGCGATCGGGCGCTTGCCCTGTACGCCTTCGCTGCCGCCGCGCGCTACTTCCGGGCGGCCCTCGACCTGATGCCCGAGGACGACCCGGAGCGTCCCATCGTCCTCTTCAATTACGGCAAGGCGTTGCGCGTCTCGGAGGAAGCCGGCGCCGACGTCCTCGCCGAGGCCGAACGGCTGCTGATGGCGTCGGGCAATCTCGAGCTGGCCGCCGAGGCAGCCGTCCTGCAGGCCGAGCTGGCCTGGTTCGGCGGCCATGGCGAGCGAATCGTGTCCCGCCACCTGGCGCGGGCCAGCGAGCTCGTCGATCAGCTCAAGCCCTCGTACTCGAAGGCCTACGTCCTGAGCGACCTCGCCCGCTACCACATGTTGCGCGGTGAAACAGCGCCGGCGATCCAGCGCGGCAGTCAGGCGCTCGAGATCTCCGAGGCGATGGGCTTCGAAGAGATCACCGCCCATGCCCTGGATAACGTCGGCTGCGCGCGCGCGTACCAAGGAGATCCGGAGGGCATGCGCGACCTGGAGAGGGCAATCAAGATCGCCGATGCAATCAACTCGCCCGAGGTCGCACGGGCACTGAACAACCTGGCCTCCGTCTGCGCCAATGCCGGCGACATGAAGCGCACGCGGGAGCTCCTCCAGGCAGCCCTTCAGCGAGCTCGCGAGCTGGGCAACCGGTCGGTCGAGCGATTCGTCCGTCCGCTGGTCATGCACTACTTGTACTACGACGGCTCTTGGGACCGCGCGCTGAACGATCTCAACGAGTTCATCGCCGAGACCGAGGCGATCGGCGGGCATGCGCAGGAGGGCGGTGCGCGCGAATGGCGGGCGCGGATACGCATTGCGCGCGGGCAAGTCGACGAGGCGCTCGAGGATGCCGAGCGGGCCGTGCTCGCCGGCCGGCGTGGCGGCGATCCGCAGGATCTTGGACCGGCGTTGAGCGTGATGGCCGCGCTGCTCCTCGAGCTCGACCGTAACACGGAGGCGGCGCAGCATATCGAGGAGCTGCTCGGCGTCCCGAGGATAGGCGACTTCGTCGGCGTGGATCTCTGCCTGGAGCTGCTCGCGACCGGCCGGCTGAAGGAGCTCAATCACATCGTCGACGACATGTCGGCTGGACGGTGGCAGGATGCGTTCCGGCTGATCGCGGCCGGCCGCCTCTCGGAAGCGGCCAGCCAGGTGGAGGAAATGGGCGTGCTCGCGCCGGCGGCCGTGATCCGGCTGCATGCCGCGCGGCGTCTCGTCGCCGAGGGCAAGCCCGCCGAAGCCCGTCCGCTACTCGAGAGCGCCGTTGCCTTCTTCGACTCTGTCGGCGCCAGTCGCTACGTTGAACAGGCGCAGGATCTGGCGGCTTCGATCGAGCGAGATGGCGCGAGCGCGAGGGCGGGCGCCGGGTCGCAAGCGGAAGGAGCGACATGAACCAAGACCAGAAGCAGGAGGCGAACGAACAGGAGCAACCGGCGAACGAGCAGGAGGATCCGCGCGAGCGGATCGAAGAGGCGCGCGAGGAAGCGGCCGCGTACGTCGTGCAGCAGCCATCCGACGTGAACGAGGAGGCCAGCGAGGCCGAACAGGAGATCGTCGACGCGGTCGAGGAGGCACGCGCCAGAGGCACCGACGAGGAAGACCTCGAGAAGGCTGCGGACGACGCCGAGCAGGCGCGCGACGAACTGCGCCGCCAGATGCGCGGTCCGGGCGCCTAGAGCTTCCCTCTAGTCGCCGTCGTCGGGCGTGCCGAGCGGGACGGCGGCCGGCTGCCTGGCTGGCCGTCGGGATGTGTCGGTCGGCTCTTCGTCGGCCGTCCCGGCTCCGTCGCCCGCCGAGCGTGGCTGCGGGGCGAGGATCAGCGGCTCCTGACCGCCGGCGGCCGCCGCGATCGCCTCGTCGGCAAAGAACGCCAGCTGCTCGCGCTCGGGCACGACGTGCGCCGACGGCACGCGTCGCTGGGCGTCGCGCAGGTGGCGCAGCTGGTCGTCGAAGAAGATGTGCGGCCGCAGGGCCTCGAGGACGGGCGCCTTCTCGATGCCGCCCAGGAAGAATGTCTCGTCCATGCGTACGCCCCACGCGCGGAGCGTGTTGACCACGCGGCGGTGGGCCGGCGCGCCGCGAGCGGTGACGAGCGCCGTGCGGATCGGCGACTGGCCCTCGGGGAAGCGGTCCTGGATGCGCTTGAGGGCGAGCAGGAACGGCGCGAAAGGACCCGGGTTGAGCGGCTCGGCGGCGCGCAGCTGTTCATGGTCTTGGAACGCCTGCAGCCCCTCGCGCTGGAACATCAGCTCCGAGTCCTCGTGGAAGAGCACCGCGTCGCCGTCGAAGGCGATACGCACCTCGGACACGTCCTCGTCGCTCGACTCGCCCGGCCGCGGCAGGACGAGCGCCGCCGGGAAGCCCTGCGCGCGGGCGTGGTAGACGTCGTCCGGGTTGGCCGACAGGAAGAGCGAGCACTGCAGCGGCCCGAGGTATGGCCACGGGTCGCGGCCCGAGGTGAATGCACCTCTGCCGATACGCAGGCCGAGCGCCTCGATGGAATTGAACAGGCGCATCGCCGAGTCGGCGTCGTTGCGCGAGAGGACGATGATCTCGACCAGCTGGTCGGGCTCGGGCGTGGCCGGGTCGTCGATTGCCAGCAGCCCGCGGACCAGCGGCATGGCCGTGCCCGGCTCCAGGACGTCGTCCTCGTGCTCGCGCTGGAAGCGGCGGTAGGCGGCCAGGCCCTGCGTGCGGTAGACCTCGTCGGCCTCGTCGAGATCGAACAGGGCACGGCTCGAGATCCCCACCACCAGCTTGCCTTCGAGCGAGTAAGGCATGGTCGGAGCGTACTGTGCCGGCCGCTGCGCGCGCAAACCGGCCGCTCGTCCGGGTGGGCGGCCGGACGAAGGTCGCGCCGGCGAGACGACGGAGCGCATGTCGCTCGGCCAGTGTCCTGACTCGAACTGTCGGGAAGGCGGCGCTACCATGCCGGGATGGCCCATCCGCTGGTCGAGCAGCTGCGCTTCACCCGCTCGGAGTGGCTGCGCGCGCTGCGCGGCACGCCGGAGGCGGACGCTGTGCGCCGCCTCGAACCGATGAACAGCATCGGCTGGATCGTCGGCCACCTCGGCTGGCAGGAGCAGCGCTACTGGCTGACGCGCGCGCAGGGCCGGACCCCGGTACCGCTGCTCAACGACGTCGCAGCCAACGGTGGGCCACCCACCACACCCAGCCTCAGGCAGATGCGCGCGGCGTGGCAAAAGGTGACCCATGAGTCGGATGCCTGGCTCGATGGCCTCACAGCCGCCGACATGGCCGAGCGGCTGCCCGGTCCCGGGCCGAGGCGGACGATCGGCGATGCGCTCCACCGAGTGACGTACCACTACTGGTTCCACGCCGGCGAGATCCTGGCCATCCGGCAGATGCTCGGGCATCGGCCGCTGCCCGAGTTCGTCGGCGGCACGCTCGAGACGCGCGCGCCATACCGCGCCGACGCCTGACCGGATAGACCGCCCGCCACTTTCAGGTGAGTTGGCGCCGCGAAATTGCGCGATGAGTCAAGCATTGCTAACCCACCGACTATATGATTGACGCCGATGCTCGACGACGCCGTCCGCCTGCTGCACGAGATCAAGGGCGTCTCGCTGGCCCGCGCCGACACTGCGCGGCGTGCGGCGATGGCACTGCAGGCGCTCGCGGCTGACTCCAAGCCGGCCTCGGTCGATCCGGCTTCGGGCAGGTACCTCGCAGAAGAGGAGCTCGAGGCTGTACGCCATCTGCTCCAGCTCATCACCGAGACGCGCAACGAGGCTGTCGCGCTGACCATCGCCGAAGCCGTCGAGTCGCTCCACCGCGGGCTGCCCGTGCCACTCGATCCAAGCCCGGCATTCCGCGGCTTCCTCGAGATCGACGAGCTCGACGCGGTCCGCCACCTGTTGAGGCTGCTCACGCAGGCGATCGACGAGTCCGTCGCGCTGACGCTGGCGCGGGCCCTGGCCGTTCTGCGCGACGGGCTGCCCGTGCCGCTGAATCCCGGCGGGCCGTTCCTGCGCCTGCTCGAAGAGGAGGAGCTCGCCGCCGTGCGCCACCTGCTCGATCTGCTCCATCAGCGAACAGGCGCGAGCGCCTCGGTCGCGCTCGACGCGCTGGCTTCGCTGGCCGACACGATGCCCGTGCCGCTGAACCTCTCGCCGACTGAGCGCAACCGGCTGTGCGCCGAGCTGGACCGAACGCTTCGCCGACTATCGGTCTCTTCGCCAGCAGCCGCGGCCGACACGCCGGCGGAGGCAGCCGTCGTCAAGGTGGAACGGATCAGGCAGGTGTGCCTGGCGTCTGCCTCCTAAGAGGCGGCGCTCGGGGCGCCGTGGAGCGCCTCGCGTGTCAGCTCGTAGGCGCGCTCGTGGTGACCGAGCCCGGCCAGCAGCTCGGCCCACTCGCCGAGCACCTTCTGCAGCCGCGCCCGCGGCCCGTGCTGCCTCAACAGGTCGGCCGCCTTCTCGTACGAGG
>CAYRMQ010000122.1:0-7753 GCA_964425305.1 uncultured Anaerolineaceae bacterium
CGTCCACCTGGCGGGCGAACGTGTCGGCGTAGTCGTAGTCGTTGGCGATGGCGGTCATGATCGAGCTGTCCGTGGACAGCGCGACGGCCGGCAGCGACGCGCGCTCGCGGCGGAAGCGACCGGCCAGCTCGGCCGCGAAGTGCTGTGCGTCGGCGGCGCTGCCGCCGTTGCCGAAGGTGACCAGCTTGCCGCCCGCGGCCAGCGACCGGCAGAGCGCTTCGCCGACCTCGACCAGGCTCGGGAGCAGGCCGGTCAACGGCTCGGCCATCGCAAAGTGCGCGGCGGCTTCGGCACGCAGGCGCTCCCTCAACTCGGTACCTCTCGGCTCGTCACGACCTCATGGAGTCTACCCAGTCGCTTCGTTCCAAGTCGGGCGCGCCAAGGTTCGTTCGATCAGTGGGCAGACCGCGCTGCGTACTGTCCCCAGATCTCCGGCGGCTACTTCGAGGTGTGGCCGTCATCGTCGCTTCGCTCGGCGAATGGACTTGTGAGTCGACTCGGCCATCCAGCTCCTCCGCGTTTCGTCCGGTTCGCGGCGTCCTGTGGCATCCAAGGAGTAGGGAGATCTGCTCCATTGTCGTGGCGGGCATCGTCCGCTACAACGTGGCTAGCGCCGACTCACGTACGGTCCGCAGAGGGGGCGCGGTTGTCACTGCTCGGGCCTAACTCGCCGGCCGCAGCCGCCCGCGATCATCGGGTTGGCTTCGATCCGGTACCCGGCGCCTACTCGAACATGCCTCGCGTCAGACCGTGCTCTAACGCGAGCCTCCCTGACGGTAGTCGCCCGCGTAGTGATGATCCTGTCCGGCGGCGGGGTGGCGCCAATGCAGGGACACTGCTCTTCTACGGCGACGCCGATGAGCCTTGGTACTTCGGCCTCCTGGAGTTCTCGTTCGAGGCGATGCCACGCTGCTTCCTCTTGCCGGCGAGGGCAGTCGACGACGGCACCCACATCATCTTCGAGAACGGCCTACGCCTCCCCACTCCACGCTTGATGCAGAAGGGGGCGGTATGGGGTGGCGGGCTACGTCAGCCTTGCTCAACAAATCACCAACGCGGTAGCGAACGAAGCACTGGAGGCGCTGTATCACTACGATCCCTCGTGTTCAAGGACTTCATCTCGGGGTCCATCGACATCGAACTCAGGTGTCATATCGACCGAGCCCGCGTAACTGGTCCTAATGAAGTGCTCATCCCGGTTGTCGCCGTCAAGAGCGACTTGGGCGCGAGTTGCTTCCTCCACGAAACGACTGTGGCCGAGGGCAGGGGTCATGCCCCGTACGAGAACGCGCTCGAGATGAACGCCTTCGTGGCTCTGCGCGACTTCTATACCCCGGCCTACGTCAGGAAGCCATTCGAGTGAAAGTTCACCTGCGCCGATCTCGCCAAGCTGCTCGAGTGCCTGGCGCCCAAGAACTCCGGCCAGCTGCGAGCTGCGGCGTGAACACATCACCGAAAATCGGTGCTACAGCACTTAGCTTAGGAACGATTCCGGCCATGCAGTTGCGTCGTGCCCAGATCGCTGATGCCAAGCAGCGCCGAGTTATGCGCGCCTCGCACGCATGCTTTCGCGCGCTGGCTGGCTGCTTTCTACGCACGGACGAGGCGTCGCTCGATGCGCATTCCCATCGCAGCGGCGAGACGATCCTCCGTTGAGTGTTGAGGATTGATGTCTCCGGACAGCAGGCGCGAGACGACCGGCTGACTACGCCGTCTTGCGTATTGCCACCCGCCCGGGACATGTGCCACCCTGGATGGGTACCTGCCTAGGTGGCGCGCTCGGAGGGCTGCCAAGGACCGTGCTAACGCCCGCCGAAAGCCGCCACTGCGCGGTCCACCAGGGCCCAATCTCCCGTGCGGCCAGCTTCCGCGAGACGCCCTGTGGGAGCGGACACGAGTGAAATCGCAGCGTCCGCTGGCAGCCGCTGCACGAGCCCCCTTTTCGTCGCGTGGCCACTTGTGGCGCGCGAGCCTCACACTCATTCTGGCGGTGGTTCTGACGGCCTGCTGGGGCGGCAGCGGGCCGGGTGCCGCGTACTATGCCGAATTGCTCGAGTCGCTCGAGGTCCCGGCCGGCTGGGAGCTGGCTCACACGCGGGAGCGTGAGGGAATGTTCGGCCCCGACGCGTGTGGGCCGGGGCTGCGTGACTGTCCAGCAGCTCACCACTACTACTACGTTGCTGGCCAGCCTGTGGACGCGTATCCCGTCGCAAGGCAGTTGGTCATCGACGCGGGATTCGAGATCGTTAGCGAGAACTTCGCCGCTTGCGTACCTGACAGCGGAGCAATCGGGTCATGCAGTTTATGGGGCAGGCGAGATGCCGACGTTGTCGACGTCTATATCTACGAGCCCGGTCGTGACCCGGACAGCTTAGGCATTGCCCGAGAAGGCTCATCGATTGTTGAGCTTCGTGCCTACCACTACCCGAGTGCAGAGAGGGATCAATGACGGGTCTGAGTGCGCGTAACATGTGCATCTTCGTAACGATTGGCCTGGTCGCCACACTGGTTCCCCTCCAGCGCGCAGACGTTCGAGCAACAACGTGCGATGACGTCCATATCGTCTGGGCTCGGGCAACCGGCGCGGCTGAAAACGATCCCGAGGGCGAGCAGTTTCTCGAGGAACTCGGCGCTCGCATCAACCCGCCGCTCTCCGTGTCGGACTACCGACTGGGCGTGCCCGGCTTCGGTGGCTTCAAATACGAGGCTAGCGGTGATGGATTCGACCTTCTCCTGGCCGCCGCCAAGTTTCCCTTCGGTGGCTACTACGACAGCGTCAACATAGGGGCACAGGAGTTCGAGGCATACATGGAGACCGTGCGGCTGCGTGCCCTGAGGAAATCTACGTCGTAGCCGGCCACTCCCAGGGAGCCCACGTAATTGGTGAGGGACTGCTCAGAATCGACGCCGCTGTTCGCCATCGCATCGCGCACGTGGCGCTATTTGGCGACCCGAGACGTGACAACGGCAACGTGGCGCTGCCGTTCGGTCCCCTTCCGTTTCCGGCAGGCTGTGCCGGTGACCCTCCGCCATGGATAAGGGGCAACGCGCGCTGCTTTACGCCGGGCGGCTTCTTCGGTGCGCGAAAGCCGTATGTGCCTGCCGATATCGAGCTGCGGGTGGGCTCGTGGTGCCGAGAGTGGGATTCAGTCTGCGAAGGATGGCCCTACCCCGACTGGGAGACACACCACGAGGCCTACTTCGACGAAGGCGCGGAGTCCTTCATTGCCTCGCGCGAGGCCGCCGACGCCCTGGGGCAGTTCCTGCCGGAGCATACGACGGCCTTCGATACCAGCTGGTACTCGTCCGCGCTGGGCACAGGCGGGGCAGAACTGGCCATAGTCATCGACACGACTGGCAGCATGTGGTGGGCGTTGGACGATGCGAAGGCAAGCGCGACCGAACTGGCGGAAGCCTGGCTCGCCAGCCTCCCCAATGGACGCGTTGCGCTGGCCCAGTACCGCGACCACGGCGACTCCTTCGTCGCACGCGTGGAGCTTCAGCTCAGCAACGACGTTGCGGCATTCCAAGCCGCCGTGGACGCCCTCGAGGCAGACGAAGGGGGCGATATCCCGGAGGCAGTCTACTCCGGCATCATGACGACACTCAACGAACTTGACTGGCGATCCGGTGCCACGAAGGCGATGGTCGTAATTGCCGATGCACCCGGCAAGGATCCAGAGCCAGTCACCGGGTACACGCAGGCCGACGTCGTCAACAGGGCCCTAGAGATCGACCCGGTCGCGCTGTATGCCTTGAACGTGGCGGAGTGGAGCGAAGTGACCGACTTCTTCGTCCCTCTCGCGGAGCAGACGGCCGGGGCGGTGCTGGAACTGCAGCCGGGCCAGACACTCTCGGATGCTCTGTTCGAGGTGCTCGACGTTATCAGCCTGAGCCCTGTCGCCTTCCTCAACGGGCCGTACATCGCGGAGACCGGCACGCCGATCACCTTCCGCGCCTACCCGGCGTTCGATCCCGACGGCGAGATTGTCTCGTACGAGTGGGACTTCGATGGCGACGGAATGGTCGATCTGACGACCACCGTGCCAGAGGTCGAGTACACGTATCCAGGTGAGTTCGACGGTCTCGTTGTCCTGCGGGTCGTCTCTTCGGACGGGGGCACGGCGCTCGCCAGCGCCGAGGTGCGCGTCGACAGCGTCGGGCTGGCCGACGACTACCCGCTGCCTCCGTCTTCGGCCGAAGCCGCGGTTACCGGCCCTGGCGAGGTCACGGTGAGCTGGACGCCGGCGGCCGATGATCGGGCCGACGGCTACCGCGTCTACTTCGCCGACGGGACGCTGGCCGGCCACGTCTTTGCCAACGATCCCCACTCGCTGACGATGGATCAACTGGACCTCAGCGAACCTGTGTCGTTCATCGTCGCATCGTCGAACGAGTACGGTCTCAGCGCGGGGGTGGAGACCGGCCCGGTCGGCGGCCTCGGGCCCGAGACGACCGAGCTGGTCTCGATCAGCACCACCCGCAGTAAGGGCAACGGCGCCTCGCTCGACGCCTACATCAGCGCCGACGGCCGCTACGTCGTCTACCACTCCGACGCCTCCAACCTCGATCCGGCCGACACCAACAACCTGCGCGACGTCTTCGTCCACGACCGCGTCAACCAGACGACGACGCTGGTCTCGGCCAGCGCCGAGGGTATCGTCGGCGACGGCCACAGCCAGGACCCGGCGATCAGCAAGGACGGCCGCTACGTCGCCTTCCGCAGCCAGGCCAACAACCTCGTCGCGGGCGACACCAACGGCACGGCCTGGGACATCTTCGTCAAGGAGCTCGCCACGGGTGCCATCGAGCGCGTGTCGGTCTCGTCGTCAGGCGAGCAGCAGAACGGCGCCAGCCGCAACGCGGTGCTCAGCGCCGACGGCAGGTTCGTCGCCTTCCGCTCGGCCGCCTCCAACCTCGTCGCGGGCGACACCAACGGCCTGCCCGACGTCTTCGTGCGCGACCGTCAGGCGGGCACGACTAGCCGCATCTCGGTCGCCTCCGATGGCAGCCAGGCCGACGCCCTCTCAGACGAGCCGGCGATCAGCGACGACGGCCGCTACGTGGTCTTCATCTCGGCCGCGACCAACCTGGTCGCCGATGACACCAATGGGCTGGCCGACGTCTTCCGCCACGACACGCCGACCGGCAGCACGATCCGCGTCTCGGTCAGCACCTCTGGCGCGCAGGCCGACGGAGCGAGCGATGACCCGGCGCTCAACGGCGACGGCAACCTGGTGGCCTGGGAGTCGACAGCGACCAACCTCGTCGCCGGCGACACCAACGCCAAGCAGGACATCTTCGTGCGCGACATCGCGGCGGGCACGACCATCCGCGTCTCGCTGGCGTCCGACGGCACGCAGGCGACCAAGAACAGCGAGGACCCCTCGCTCTCGACCGATGGCACCAAGCTGGCCTTCAACTCGACCGCCACCAACCTGGTCGCCGGCGACACCAACAGCCGCAACGACGTCTTCCTGCACGATCTGCTCACCGGCGAGACCGTGCGCAAGTCGCTGACCGCCGCCGGCGAGCAGGCCAACGACGCCAGCAGTGAGCCGTGGCTGAGCGGCGACGGCACGGCCATCGCCTTCCAGTCGGTGGCCACCAACCTGGTGCCCGAGGATACGGACAGCATCACCGACATCTACGTCCGCGGGCCGTCGCTGTCCCAGTAGTGGAGTTGCGGGCCGCGGCCGCTCTATGCCTCTGAGAAGACGCTTGGGGTGCATGGAACCCACCAGTTCAGCGGCGCAGGATCTGGCCTTGTCGCTCAAGTTCCGTCTGCAGCTCGGCTAGAGGGACGCGATGCGGGCCGACGCCGGAACGCAAGGCCAGCGCGGCGGCCACGCCAGCGCTGTGACCGCAGATCATGAACTGCGGCTCCATCCGGAAAGACGAATAGGCCACGTGCGAGGCCGAGATGCAGCCGCTGACCAGCAGGTTGGCGCACTCGTCGGCGGGCGGCAGCAGCGCGCGGTACGGGATCTGGTAGGGCTCGACAGGCGCGCTCAGGTAGCCCTCGACCAGCACCTCGTCGTAGATGTCTGGGAACCGCGAGATGGGCGCGGCGACCCACTGCACCTCGCGGATGTCGACGTTGTAGCCGCCCATCCCGATGGGGTCGTACTTCGTCCGACGAGACTCGAGGTCGTGCTGGGTCAGCACGTATTCACCGACCATCCGGCGCGCCTCGCGCACGTACAGCTGCGGCGGCCAGTGGCCGGTGGCGGCGAACTCGTCGCGGGGCAGATGGTAGCGGCTTACCTCGCGCCGCAGGCCGGCAGGCACGCGCCGGTCATTGCCGAGGAAGTGGAGCAGGCCCTGGGCCCAGGCGAGGTGGTCTTCGCGGATCGCGGCGCGTTCGGCAGCTCCGGCCTCAGGGTACGGCCAGGACCCGCCCAGCAGGTTGGTCGAGACGGGTCCGCCGCTGTTGACGTCGACCTTGCCGCCGGGCAGCTCGGCGATGCCCATGAAGTCGCGGATGTTCGCGTCGTCGCCGAGCGCGTGGAGGTAGCGCGCGGCCAGCTCGTAGCGCTCGGGGGTGTAGCCAGGCGCCGGCTCGATCGCCAGACCGCCCGGCTCGCTCGTCAGGCACAGCCTGAAGCAGTACGACTGGATGCGGCCGTCGCCGTCGCCGGGCAGGCCGATCGCGGCGTAGGGCTGCACGCCCGGCAGCAGCCCACCGTCGGCGGCACGGGCCGGGACGGCGCGTCGGAACTGATGCGCGTTGGGCAGCAGCTCCTGCCGGCCGCCGAGTGACTCGCCGTAGCGCGCCCGGCCCTCGCGACCGATCGCGTAGCTCACGCCGGCGCCAGCCAGCAGGTCGCCCTCGTAGGAGGCGTCGATCCAGACCTCCGCCGCGAAGTTCCGATTGCCGGCGCGGAGGCCAACGATTCGCGCGCCGGCTGTCTCTACCTGCGCCCGGCCGACGCCCAGCTGGACCTCCACGCGCGCTTCATCCAGCCAGCGCTCCAGCACGGCCCGTGCGACCGACGGCTCGAAGCGCCAGGCCACGGGCTGGCCGTAGTGCGCGCCGACTTGCTCGAAGAAGCGCCGGGCGAGGCCGCCGATGATGTTCTCCTGGCGATCCATGTCGGTCCGGCCCAGGCCGCCGCTGACCATCCCGCCGACGTGACGGCCGGGCTCGACCAGCACGGTGCGCATGCCCGCCTGCGCGGCGGCGATGGCGGCCAGCACTCCGCTCGCCGTCGCGCCGAAGACACCCACGTCGAACGAGCGCGTGGTCACCCGCCAGCTGCCGGTCGCCGGGCGGCGATGAAGTCGCGGTAGAAGGCGTAGCTGTCCTTCGGGATGCGCCGCTGGCTGGCGTAGTCGACGTAGGCGAGGCCCATCCGCGGCGCGTAGCCCATTGCCCACTCGAAGTTGTCGAGCAGCGACCAGACGAAGTAGCCGCGCAGGTCGACGCCCTGCTCGACCGCGGCCAGCGCGGCGGCGAAGTGACGCTCCAGGAAGTCGATCCGCGCCGGGTCGTGGACGGCACCGTCGGGCGCGGGCGCGTCCTCCAGCGCGCAGCCGTTCTCGGTGACGTAGAGCGGCACCGAGCCGTAGTCGCGGCGCAGGCCGACGAGCAGGTCGGTCAGGCCCTGCGGGTAGATCTCACCGCCGATGGCCGTCACCGGCGCGCCCGACTCGGCGCCCGGCTGGACGCGCCAGCCGAACTCCTCGCCCGACGCCGACACGCGCCGCGGCGAGTAGTAGTTGACGCCGAGAAAGTCGATCGGCTCGCCGA
>CAYRMQ010000123.1:0-7702 GCA_964425305.1 uncultured Anaerolineaceae bacterium
TTCGGCTGTGACCTGACCGAGGAGTACGTGATCGAGAACTCGGCCTACAGCACGTGACGATGGCCGGTGCGGATGAGCTGATCGTCGTCAAACTGGGCGGCACGACGCTGGCCGAGCAGCGGGTCACGCTCGCCGAGGTCGCCGGGCTGAGCAAAGAGCGCAAGATGCTGCTCGTCCATGGTGGCGGCAGGCGGCTGACCGACTGGCTCGAGCGGCTCGGCATCGAGAGCCGCTTCGCCGAGGGCCTGCGCGTGACCGACGATCGCGCCCTCGAAGCGGCACTCGCCGTGCTCGGCGGCCTGGTCAACGGTGAGCTGGTGGCGGCGCTGCGCGCGCTCGGGGCGGACGCGGTCGGGCTGACCGGCGTCGACGGCGGCCTGCTGGTGGGCCGGCGCAACGCCGCGCTCGGTCGAGTCGTGACGGTGACCGGCGCGCGGCCAACCGCGATCTACGCCCTGCTGGCGGCGAACCTGCTGCCCGTCGTCGCCCCTCTCGCGCTCGACGAGAAGGACGTCATCTGCAACGTCAACGCCGACGACGCCGCGGCCGGGCTCGCCGGCGCGCTCCAGGCCCGGCTGATCCTGCTGACCGACATCGATGGCGTGCGCGACGCGGACGGGGCGCTCATCCCGCAGCTCGACGAGTCCACCGCCGAGCGGCTGATCGGCGAGGGTGCCATCCATGGCGGCATGGTGCCCAAGGTCCGTGGCGCGCTGGCCGTCCTGCGTTCCGGCGGCAGCGAGGTCGTCATCGCCGATGGCGGACAGCCGGAGGCCGTGCGGCGTGCGCTCGAAGATCGGGAGTTCGGCACCCGCATCCGGCCCGCCGGCTGATCGCCGGTCGCTATCCTCCGATGAGCATGAGCGATGGCATGTTCGATGACCGCGGCGGTCTGACGATCCTCGTCGTCGACGACGAGCCGGCAATGGTCGGCGCACTCGGCGCGCTGCTCGGCCAGGCCGGCCACCGCATCATCGCCGCATACGACGGCGACGAGGCGCTGCGTCGCTTCCGCAGCGATCCGGTCGACGTCGTTCTGCTCGATCTGGCCATGCCCGGCCTGGACGGCGCCGATGTCTGCCGCCAGCTGCGTGCCCACTCGGACACGCCGATCATCGTCGTCTCCGGCGAGCGTGACCGGGCCGCAACCGCGCAGCTGCTTGACCTGGGCGCCGACGACTACGTGCGCAAGCCCTTCCGTGCGGACGAGCTGCTGGCGCGCATCCGCGCCGTGACCCGCCGCCGCGCCGCTGCCCGCCGACCCGGCGCGCAATCCGCCGCGGACGCCGGCTGGGAGCTCGACCTGCGGCGCCACGAGATCCGCTGGCGAGGCGCGCTGGTGCCCGCGACGACGATCGAGTTCCGGTTGCTGGCGACGCTCATCGCGCACCTCGGCGAGGTCATCACCCACGAGCAGCTGCTCGACGCCGGTTGGCCCGGCGTGCCTGACCCCGATCCGCTGTGGCTGAAACCGCACTTGGCCCGCCTGCGCGACAAGCTCGACGCCCTCGGCGCACCCCGGCCGACAGCCATCCGGGGCGTCGGCTATCGGCTCGATGCATAGCGGACCTGAGGGAGGCGAGGTGACCGACTGCGCGCGCTGCGGCACGGCGAACGAGGCGGACAGGAAGTTCTGCCGTGAGTGCGGCGCGCGGCTGGGCATCAGTTGCCCGGCCTGCGGCACACTGGAGACCGGCGAGAGCAAGTTCTGTGGGGAGTGCGGAGCCGCACTGGGGCCCGCTCTGCACCGGGCCGTGTTCGAGCCGCGGCCTGAGCAGACGCCGCCGGCGCCACTCACCGAGCGGCGCCTCGTGTCGGTCATGTTCGCCGACCTCGTCGGCTTCACCGGCCTCTCCGAGTCGCGCGATCCCGAAGCCGTCCGGGAGCTGCTGAGCGACTACTACGACCTCGCACGCCAGGTAGTGGGCCGCTATCAGGGCCAGATCGAGAAGTTCATCGGCGACGCAGTCATGGCCGTGTGGGGGGCGCCGTTGGCGCACGAGGACGACGCCGAGCGGGCCGTGCGCTGCGCCCTCGATCTTGTGCACAGCGTCCGTGCGCTCGGCGACTCGCGAGCTATGCCCGAGCTGGCCCTGCGCGCCGGAATACAGACCGGCGAGGCGGCCGTCAACATCGGCGCCGAGGGCCAAGGGATGGTGGTCGGCGACATCGTCAACACCGCCTCGCGCCTCGAGGCTGTTGCCGAACCTGGCACAGTCGTCGTCGGCGAAGCAACGCAGCGGGCGGCGAGCCGTGCCGTCGCCTTCCGGCGGCTGTCAGACCAGCACCTCAAGGGAAAGAGCATCGCCGTGCCGGCCTGGCAGGCGACGCACCTCGTGGCCCTGCGTGGCGGAGCGCGCAGGGAGACGCTCGAGCCACCGTTCGTCGGTCGCAACGACGAGCTGTGGCTGCTCAAGGAGCTCTACCACGCCACCGGACGTGACCGCCGGATACGAGCGGTCTCGATCATGGGCCAGGCGGGCATGGGTAAGACGCGCCTGGCGTGGGAGCTCGAGAAGTACGCCAGCGGCCTTGCCGACGAGAGCCGATGGCTGCAGGGCCGATCGCCCTCCTATGACGAGGGTCTCAGCTACTGGGCGCTCGGTGAGATGGTCCGCCGCGCAGCGGATATCGCCGAGGGCGAGGCAACGTCGTCGGCACGCGACAAGCTGAAAGCGCTGCTAGGGCGCGTCGTGACCGACGACGCAGAGCGACGCTGGCTGGAGGGTCCTCTCGCTTCGCTGCTCGCGCTCCACGAGGTGCCGGAGAGCGAACGCGCCGACCTGTTCGCTGCCTGGCGCACCTTCTTCGAGCGGCTGGCCGCGGATTCGCCGGTGGTGCTGGTGTTCGAGGATCTCCACTGGGCCGATGCGGGCGTCCTCGACTTCATCGAGAACCTCCTTCAGTGGACGCGCGGCGCGCCGGTCCTCATCGTCACCCTCGCGCGACCGGAGCTGCTCGAGAAGAGACCGAACTGGGGCGCCGGGCAGCGCAACTTCACCTCGCTCCGGCTCGACCCGCTGGCCGAGGTCGAGATGCGCGCGCTCCTCGACGGGCTCGTGGCGGGACTGCCCGAAACGCTCGTGCGCCAGATCCTCGAGCGAGCCGAGGGCGTGCCGCTGTATGCAGTCGAGACGATCCGCATGCTCATCGACCAGGAGGCGCTCGTGGCCAGCGACAGGGGCTATCGCCTGGCTCACGAGCCGGACCGGTTGACCCTCCCCGAGACCCTCCAATCGCTCATCGCCGCCCGCCTCGATGGCCTGCCGGTCGGCGAGCGTCGGCTGCTGCGCGAGGCATCGGTGCTGGGCCAGACGTTCACGCACCAAGCAATCTCCGCCGTGAGCAACGTCACGCCAGCCGAGCTCGAACCGCCGCTGCGCTCGCTGATGGAAAAGGAGCTGCTGCGCCTGGAGGCCGACCCGCGCTCGCCGGAACGTGGCCACATCGCGTTCGTGCAGGCGGCGATCAGGGAGGTTGCCTACGCCGGGATCGGCCGCGCCGAGCGTCGGTCACTCCACCTCGCCGCGGCGCGCTACCTGGCCGGCCTCGACGACGACGAGATCGTGGGTGTCGTGGCGAGCCATTACCTGGCCGCCTACCAGGCGGCCCCCGATCACGAAGATGCGACGGCGGTGCGCGATCAGGCGCGCCGGTTCCTGCTCGCCGCCGCCGAACGGGCGCGTCGTCTTCACTCCTACGAGCAGACGCTGGCTTACCTGGAGCAGGCCCTCCTGGTGACCGAGGACGAGGGCGAGCGGGCGAGCACTCTCGAGCGCGCGGGCGAGGTCGCGCGGGCGGCCGGCGATCGCGCTGCCGCCGAGCGCTACCTCGAGCCTGCGATCGAGTGGTACCGGTCCGCCGGTAACAGATCCGCGTTGCTGCGCGCAACCGGCATTCTGGCGACCGCACTGATCAACGACGTACACATCGAGCAGGCGATCGACCTGCTCAAGCCGGCCATCGACGATGCTCGCTCGGAGGGTGGCGGGCCCGAACTCGTGCCGCTCCTCGCCAGTCTCGCCCGAGCGCATCTGAATCGAGCCGAGTGGCCGGCGACGCTCGAATGGTCGGAGCAGGCAATTGTCGAGGGTGAGCGCTACGAGCAGATCACGGCCGTCGTGGAGGCGCTGGTCAACCGCGGCACGGCCGTCGCCGGGCTTGGACGTCCGCACGAAGCGCAAGCCATCCTGCGGGGCACGCTCGTACTGGCCGAGCGCTACGGCCTGTGGGAGGCGGCCCTTCGCGCCACGAACAACCTGGCCGTCCTCGAAAGCGAGGAATCGCCGATCCACGCCGAGGAGCTCGCCCGCACCGGCTTGGCGCTCGCACAGCGCGCCGGTGAGGTAGGTTGGCTCAGCCGCTTCCGCCACCTCCTGTTCGAGCTCAGGCTCGAGCAGGGCGATTGGGATCGAGTGTTGAGCGAGGTCGAAGATCTTGACCCGGATGCGATGGTCGCCCACGAGTGGGAGCACATCAACGACAACCTGGCGGTCGTGGCCGCCTACCGCGGCGAGGCCGAATTGGCCCACCAGCTGCTCGGGCGCTGGAAGTCTGCGCCCGAGCGGACGGTCACACAACACGACGCTGCCCACCACATGGCCGTGGCAATGGTGGCCTTTGCCGAGGGCCGGCTCGACGACGCCTTTGCCGCGAGCCGCCTGGCCGCAGCCAGCAACTCCTATCACCACGCCGGCCACTTCCTGGCCGGGCGCTCGGCACTGTGGTTGCGCAATGCAGAAGGGCTGCGCGCGGCGATCGAGGCGTTCGCCGAAATGCCGGTGCAGTCGCGGCTCAGGCAGGCCCAGCGGGCCACGTTGACTGCCGGCGAGCGCGCCCTCAGCGCAGATCCGGCAACCGCCGACTACGCGGACGCCATCGCACGCTGGAACGAGCTGGAGAACCGCCTCGGGCTCGCCCTCGCGCATCTCGAGCTGGCGACGTTTGGCGCCGCCGGCGAGGCAGCCGAGCAGGCGGCTGCCGAGGCGCGGCGGCTGCTTGCTTCGCTCGGCGCCGAGGGCCTCATGGGCCGCCTCCGCAACCCGGCCGCCACCAAAGCCTAACCAGCCGGCGACCCACTTCCCACCGTCGCGCCGCTGACCTGCGCGGGCAGCGCGCATAGCCTTCGCTCAACCGTGTATCGCGCACACAGGAGGAGTGAGGGATGTCCGAGCTGAACGCGGGGGACACTGCCTGGCTGCTGGTCTCGACCGCGCTGGTGATGATCATGCTGCCCGGCCTGGCGCTCTTCTACGGCGGCCTGGTCCGGCGCAAGAACGTCCTCTCGACGATCATGCACAGCTTCTTCGCGCTGGCGCTGGTCAGCGTCGTGTGGGTCGTCATCGGCTTCAGCCTGGCCTTCGGCCGTGACCTCAACGGCGCCGGGCTGATCGGCGAGCTCGAGTTTGTCGGCCTCAGCGGTGTTGGCATGGAGGCCAATCCCGACTACGCCGCGGGCGTGCCGTTCGTGCTCTTCGCCGCCTTCCAGATGATGTTCGCGTGCATCACCGCCGCCCTCATCAGCGGCGCCTTCGCCGAGCGCAAGCGCTTCGGCGCCTTCGTCCTGTTCACGATCCTGTGGTCGATCCTGGTCTACGCGCCGCTCGCTCACTGGGTGTGGGCGCCGGGCGGCTGGCTGCGCGAGCTGGGCGCGCTCGACTTCGCCGGCGGGACCGTCGTCCACATCAGCTCGGGCGTGTCGGCGCTGGTGGCGGCCATGCTCATCGGCCGGCGCGTTTCGAACGGCGACCGGATGGAGCCGCACGACGTGCCGATGACCGTCCTCGGCGCGGGTCTGCTGTGGTTCGGCTGGTTCGGCTTCAACGCCGGCTCCGCCCTCGCCGCCAACGGGCTGGCGGCGAATGCCTTCCTGGTCACGACCGTCGCGGCCAGCGCGGGCGTGCTGGCGTGGGCGCTGGCCAGCTACGTCCACAAGGGCAAGGTCAGCGTCGTCGGTGCGGCGATCGGCGCCGTCGCCGGCCTGGTCGGCATCACGCCGGCGGCGGGCTTCGTCGGCGCCGGCGGGGCGGTGCTGATCGGCATCGGCGCGGGCGCGCTGTGCTACGCCGCCACGCTGCTGCGCGAGCGACTGCGCATCGACGATGCGCTCGACGTCTTCGCCGTCCACGGCGTCGGCGGCGTCTTCGGCGCGCTGGCCACCGGTGTGCTGGCGGTGGGCGCCATCGGCGGCGTCTCGGGCGCCATCGAGGGCAACGTCGGCCAGGTCGGCATCCAGGCCGTCGCCGTCATCGCGGCGGCTGCCTTCGCCGCCGGTGCGACGTTCGTCATCGTCAAGGTCGTCGGCTTCGTGCTCGGCCTGCGCGTCGAGCCGCACGTCGAGGAGAGCGGCCTCGACATCGCGCTGCACGGCGAGGCGGCCTACCAGCCGTAGGAGCGCCGGAGCAACCGGCCCGAGGCGCCGGTCAGCAGCACCGGAGCAGTGCTGTCTCACGCGTGATACACTGGCCCAGCCATGGCCAGTGTCACCATTCGGGACCTGCGGAACCGCGGCGGCCAGGTAATCGATCGGGTGGCCAGCGGGGAGCGCCTGACCGTCACTCGATCGGGCAGGCCCGTCGCGGAGCTACGGCCGCTGCCCGCACCGGGCTTGAACGCAGCCGTGCTCATCGAGCGGTGGGGCCGGCTGCCACGCGTCGATCCCGACGAGCTCCGCCGCGATCTCGAGCGGGTCCTCGAATCGGGCGTGTGACTCGGCATCCGTCGGGCGTACTCGACACCAGCGCGCTGCTCCTCGCGCCCAGACTGGCCGACCCGTTCCTGCTCCCCGAGCGGCCGCTCATCTCGGCGATAACGCTGGCCGAGCTCAGCGTCGGTCCGCTGATCGCGACCATCGACGAGGAGCGCGCCTCACGTCAGGCGCACCTGCAGCAGGCGGAAGCCGACTTCGACCCGCTGCCATTCGACGCTGGGGCGGCACGCAGCTTCGGCCGCGTCGCCGCATCCCTTCGCCGTTCGGGCCGAAAGACGAGCGCCCGTTCCTACGACGCGATGATCGCGGCCATAGCGCTCGCCAACGACCTGCCGCTGTACACGACCAATCCCGATGACTTCAGAGGGATCGACGACCTTGTCGTGGTCGCGGTGCCTCATCCAGCCTCAGCGGCCGGGGGTGGCTCAGAACGGCTTGAAGATCATCAGCCACAGGATCACGGCTAACCCGCCGAGCCCGATGACGGTCACGCCGGCGAGGTGCCACGTCCGCCGGGCGGCGCCGAAGCGGGTGCTGATCTCGGCCTTGTTATCGGCCGCTTCCCCACGCGCGGCGAGCGCCTCGTTCGCCGCCGTTTCGACGATGTCGAAGTAGCCGCCGCCCCAGCGCCGCATTGCCCAGGTGATGCCGAGCAGGATCATCAGCGAGCCCCACAGCCAGCCCCGGCTCAGCCAGGCCGGCACGAGGATGGCCGAGGCGAAGCCGGTCACGATGACGGCCGCCAGCAGCAGGCGCATGGCCAGCAGGTTGGGCAGCGACTCGAAGACACCCAGGCTCCGCTCGGGATCGTCCACCGTCCGCAGGCGCCACATCACGTGGACCTGGACTCCATGGGCGAGCATGAAGAGCAGCACCGACAGTAGGTGGAGGTACAGGATCCAGCGTTCCAAGCTCGACGCCTCGGGCGCGTGACGATCGACCGCCTGGCAGCATGCGCCGGTGAGCCGGGACGGTCAAGCAAGCAGACTGTCG
>CAYRMQ010000124.1:0-7648 GCA_964425305.1 uncultured Anaerolineaceae bacterium
AGCGGCAGGCGCAGCGTGTAGCCGCGCACCTGCACATCGCGTTCCTCGAGGATGTTGAGCAGGCCCACCTGGATGCGCTCGGCCAGGTCGGGCAGCTCATTGATCGTGAAGATGCCGCGGTTGTGGCGCGGGATGAGGCCGTAGTGGATGGTCGTCGCGTCGGCCAGGTAGCGGCCCTCGGCGACGCGGATGGGATCGACCTCGCCGATCAGGTCGGCGATCGTGATGTCGGGCGTGGCCAGCTTCTCGCCGTAGCGCCTGTCGCGGGGGAGCCACTCGATGGGGGTCGCGTCGCCCTCCTCTTCCAGCCGCCTGCGGGCGGCCGGGCTGATCGGCGCGAAGGGGTCGTCGTTCAGCTCGCTGCCGGCGACGACCGGGATGTGCTCGTCGAGGAGACCGACGAGCAGGCGCGCCAGGCGCGTCTTGGCCTGGCCGCGCTCGCCGAGGAAACAGATGTCCTGGCCGGCCAGGATGGCGTTCTCGACGGCCGGCACGACGCTCTCGTCGTAGCCGACGATGCCCGGGAAGATGGGCTCCTCCGACGCCAGCCGGCTGAGCAGGTTGGCGCGCAGCTCCTCCTTGACGGTTCGCCGGTGGTAGCCGGCAGCGCGCAGCTCGGCGAGAGTCGCCGGCAGCCCCGGCGGCGATGGCGGCGTGGAGCGCTGCGGGCGCGCGGCGCCGTCTGCCGGCGGCGGGCTGTCGTGCTGCGACACGCCCTCAGTGTCGCGCACCTCGCCGGAACTCGCTGGCCGCCGCGCGGAGAGCCGCCGCATCGTCGACGCCGAGGCTCACCTGCTCGTCGAGGAAGCGCCGGCGGCGGTGGTGGTCCTCGTCGAAGTCGGCCGGCGGCCGGCCGGCCCGATCGGCCAGCTCAGGCATGATCCCCCAGGCGTAATGCTCCAGCCGATCCTGGCTCCCGTCCCATGCCGCCAGCAGGCCCGGCGGCCGGCGCTGGACGTGGCCGGCCGCGTCGCGCTCCGGCGGCCGGACGTAGTGCGCCGCCAGCAGGCGGCGGCCGGCGCCTTCCGGGGCACCGACGATGAGCACCAGCCCCAGCCCGCGCAACTGGTCGTCGCTGAACGCGGTCGGCGGCGCCGACAGGCTGGCGAAGACGTCGGCGAGCGACTCCTCGTCGAGCAGCCACAGCTGGCGCCGGGCCTCGCCGTTGCCCGTGTCGTCGGCCTCGGCGAGCTGCTCGAGCGCGACGGCCAGCGCGTCGCGCGCCGCCGGCGGGCGGCCGCTGACGACGAGCGGGAGTCCTGTCTCGAGCAGCAACCAGAGCAGCGCGGCGAGCTCGCTGTCGAGCATGCCCTCGCCGACGAGCGCGCTGAGAGCAGGCTGGCTGGACGAAGCGGTTGGCTGTCGGTCGGTCGCCTGCCTGCCGCCGGGCTGACTGTCGGTAGGCCGGCTGTCGGCTGGCTCTCGGCCGGGGCTAGATCGCTTCTCGCTCATCGCTCACGTCCACGTCCACGTCGACGGCGCTGAACTCGTCATCGGCGACGTCTCGGCGCCGCAACCGGCCGCGCACCCGGCCGGCGCCGGGAATGGCCTGGCCGCTGAGCTCGATCGCCTCGCGCACCATCCGCCGGTCGGCCAGCCACAGGATCACGCCGAAGGTGAGGACGCCGATGAGGACCTGGCTGGCGAGCAGCGTCGCCGGACCGAGCGGGTCGGCCAGGAGGACCCGCGCGCCGATGACGGCGGCCGCCATGCCCGCCGTGGCCAGCGCCACGCCGCGCATCTGGAGCAGGTATTCCGTGACCCGCACGCCGGCGTAGCGGCGCTGCCAGTAGAGGGCCAGCGGCAGCAGCAGGTAGCCGCGCAGCGTGTATGCCGCCGCCACGGCGAGGACGTCGGCGAAGGCGATCACCGCGACGGCGAAGCCGGCCACGTTGGTCGCCATCGTCAGCACGCGGAAGCGGAAGACGACGCCCGGGTGGCCGCTCGCGTTGAGCAGCGCCGCGCCGAAGGTGTTCAGCGCGTGGACGGGACCGACGAGGAACAGGACGGCGGCCACCGGCCCGCTCTCCTGCCAGCGCACGCCGAAGAAGACGACGACCAGCTCCTGCGCGACGAGGGCGAGCCCAATGTAGCCGGGAAGGATGATCAGGCTGCTCAGGCGCGTGACTCGGAAGAAACCACGCTTCATCCGCTCCGGCTCGTGCTGCAGGCGCGACAGCGCCGGAAAAGCGATCCGGCGCGAGATGCCGATCAGCAACGCGCCCGTCGCCTCGAGGATGCGGAAGCCGACGGCGTAGATGCCCAGCGGCGCCGTGCCCAGCAGCCAGCCGATCAGGAAGTTGTCGCTGTTGCGGCTGAAGAACGAGACGATGTCCGAGCCGATGACGTTGCGGCTGAAGCGGAACAGCTCGTGGAAGTGCTCCATCGAGAAGCGCAGCCCCGGCCGCCACGGGCTGACGCGCCACAGCGTCGCCGCCGCCACCGCGCCCTGCGACAGCGCCTGGCCGACGAGCGCCCACGGCCCGAAGCCGGCGTAGGCGAGCCCGATGCCGACGACGCCGCCGGCCGCCGTCGCCAGCACGCTGCGCATGGCCAGGCTCCGGAAGTTGAGCTCGCGGCGCAGGATCGCCGCCTGGACGCTGCTCAGCGCGAAGAGCGGGAACGAGAACGAGAGCACCTGCAGGATCGGCTCGAGCTGGGGCTCGCCGAGCAGGGCGGCGATCGGTATGGCGAGGACGATGCCGGCGACGGTCATCGCTGCGCCGATCGCCATCGAGATCCAGAAGGCGGTGTCGAGGTGCGCGCGGACCAGCGTCCGGCGCTGGACAAGGGCGTCGCTCAGGCCCTGGTCGACGAAGAGCTGGGCGAAGTTGACGAAGACGGCGGCGAGCGCGACGAGGCCGATGTCGGCCTGCAGCAGCAGGTTGGCCAGCACGACGAAGATGGCCAGGCCCAGCAGCTGGCGGCCCCAGCTGTCGGCCAGCGTCCAGATGAGCCCGCGCGCCACCCGCCCGCGCAGGTCCCGATTGTCAGTTCCGTGCTCGGCCGGCAGCCAGCCCCGGCTCAAGCAGCAACTCGGCTGGTCACGATTGGCGAGTTTAGCGATGCGCGGCGCGACGCCGGCCACCGGCCGGCCGAGCGGCTCCGATCAGCCCTTGACGCCGCCCGTGGCGATGCCCTCGACGAAGTAGCGCTGGCCGATGAAGAAGAGCACGACCATCGGTAGCGTGGTCAGCACCGCCGCCGCCATCAGCAGCTCGAAGTGGCCCTCGCCGGTGATCGAGGCGCTGGCGACGATGGCGAGCAGGCCGCGCGGCAGGGTGAAGAGCTCGGCGTCGCGCAGGAAGATCAGCGGCTTGACGAGGTCCGTCCACGACGCCTTCAGCTCGAAGATGAAGACCACGATCAACGCCGGCACGGTCAGCGGCAGCGCCACCGATCGCCACATCCGGATGTAGCCGGCGCCGTCGACGCGGGCCGCCTCGAACAGCTCGCGCGGCAGGCCAAGGAAGAACTGGCGCAGCATGAAGATGTAGAACGCCGACGCGAAGAGGTTGCCCGCCCACAGCGGCGTCAGTGTGTTGTAGAAGCCCAGCTGGTTCCAGATCAGGAACGTCGGAATCATCGTCACCGCGCCGGGCAGCATCATCGTCGCCAGCACGATGCCGAAGATCAGGTTGCGGTAGGGGAAGCGGAAGTAGGCGAAGCCGAAGGCGACGAAGGCGGAACTTAGCGTGACGGTCAGCGCGGCCAGCCCGGAGACGATGCCCGAGTTGACGAACCAGTTGGGGAACCTCGGCGCCGACTCCAGCAGATCGGTGTAGTTCGACCACATGACCGGGCTGGGGATCAGGTCGGCGGTGAAGACGAGGTGGCCGGGCTTCAGCGAGGACGCCAGCAGCCACAGCATCGGATAGGTGAAGATGACCGAGAAGATGATCAGCAGCGCGCCGGTCAGCAGCTGCATCGGCGTCGGGATCCGCCGCCGGCCGGGGCGCAGCGCAGCAGTCGGCTTCTCGATGCCCGGGACGAAGGAGCGGTCGGCGCGTTCCTGTTCCTTTACCGCCATCTAGCCGCCCTCGTAGTAGACCCAGCGTTTGCTCAGCCACAGCTGGATCGCCGTGATGGCCAGGACGATGACGAACAGGCCCCATGCGAGCGCCGACGCATAGCCCAGCTGGAAGTCCTGGAAAGCGCGCTGGAAGAGGTACGGCACGTACATCAGCGAGGCGCGCTGCGCCGACGGCCCGGCGCTGGGCCGGCCCTGGAACATCGCCCATACCTCGGCGAATATCTGGAGCGAGGCAATGACGTTGACGACGATTACGAAGAAGAGCGGGCCGCTGATGAACGGGATCGTGATGTTGCGGAACTGCTGCCAGGCGTTGGCGCCGTCGATGCGCGCCGCCTCGTACATCTCGGCGGGCACGTTCTTGAGCGCGGCGAAGAGGATGATCACCGACGCGCCCGTCGTCCACAGCGCCATGATCACGATCGCCGGCATGACCCAGTTGGGGTCGGTCAGCCAGAAGGGCGGATTAGAGATGCCGATGGCGCGCAGCGCCGTGTTGAGCAGGCCAGAGCCGTGGAGGACCATCAGGAACAGCGTTCCAATGGCGACGGCGGGCGTCACGTTGGGCAGGTAGAAGATCGTCCGGAAAAGGCCCGCCGCGCGACCGACGCGGTTCAGCAACAGCGCCAGGAAGAGGCCAATGATGACCGTGCCCGGCACGTTCAGGGCGGTGAAGAAGAGCGTGTTGTTGAGTGCCCGCCGCGCGACGGTGTCGGACAGCATCCGCTCGTAGTTGCGCAGCCCGATGAAGTCGGGGTCGCCGCGCAGCGGGTCATAGTTCGTGAACGAGATGGCCAGGCTCCAGATCATCGGCCCGGCCGTGAAGATGACGAAGCCGATGATCCAGGGCAGCAGGAAGACGAGTGCCCAGCCGAACTCGCGGCGTGTGGCACGGGACGACCACCAGCGTTGGCGGCCGGTGGTCGTCCCTGCTGCCGCGGTCATCGGGCGGTCATCGGGAAGCCCCGAGCGACTGTCCGCTCAGCCTACTCAGCTGCCTGGTCGATGGCCTGTTGGGCCTCCTCGTTGGCCTCGGTCAGTACCGTCTGCGGATCCTCGCCCTCGAGGGCACGCGCGACGGCCTGGGCGACGATCGAGTCGTTGCCCTGGAAGATGCGCGCGTTGGCGGGCGAGGGCGGCAGCGCGAAGGCATTCGCCCAGTTGTCGAGATAGACCTGGACAGCTTCGCCCCACGGGGCGGGCATCTGGTCGGGCGGAACGACCTCGCTGAAGATGCGGTCGTTGGCCGTCTCGTTGGCCGTGAACACACCGGTGTTGGCGGCGCCGCTCTCGTCGCGGATGCGCTTGCGCTCCTGCGCCGCCGCGACCCACGCCTCTTCGTGAGTCACGGTCAGTGCGAAGATGCACGCCGCGTCGAAATTGCGGGCGGCCGTCGGAATCGCGATCGACGAGCCGGTGGCAAAGGTCAGGCCGTTGCCCTGGCGGTCGACGAACGGACGCGCGATGACGTCCGCCTCGGGCGAGTTGCCGGCCAGGACGTTGAGGTACCACTGCTCCATCGGGTGCGCCGCGACCTGGTCGTTGGCGAACTGGTTGTTGGCGCCGAAGAAGTCCCACGTGGTGCGGAAGTCGAGGAACGGGTTCGGGCCGCCGTGGGCCTCGATCAGGTCCACCGCCAGCTGCAGCGCCTCGACGGCACCGGGCTGGTCGAGCTGCGCGGTCATGCCGTCCTCTGTGACCAGGTCGACGCCGTTGGCCTTCGCCCACAGCGGGAAGAACTCGGGCACCTTCGGGTCGATGCCGAGGGCGCTGATGCCGCCGTTGACCTGCATCGTCGCCTGATTGGCCTGGCGGATGGCGTCCCAGTCGCTGAAGTCGAAGGTGGCCGGGTCGAGGTTGGCGTCGGTGAAGGCGCTCTCGTTGACCAGCCAGTTCATCGTCGTCATGAACTCGGGCACGCCGTAGAGCTGGCCGTCGATCGTCGCCAGGTTCATTGGCGCGTCGTAGAACTTGCCGGCGTCGATGCCGTGCTGCGACAGGCAATCGTCCAGAGGTTGCAGCACGCCGCGGGCGACGTACGTCGCCAGCAGATGGGTGTCCATGCGCACCACGTCGGGCGGCTGGTCGGTCTGCAGCTGCGTCAGGAAGGCCGCCTCGTCGAAGCCCGACTCACTGACCTCCAGGTTGACGTCAGGATTGCGCTCGTTGAAGAAGTCGATGCGGACCTTGCCGATCTCGTCGGCATCGGCGTACGTCACGCCGAAGGCGAACAGGTCGCCCGAGGCGCCGCTCGGGACCTCGCCGTCGCCGGTCGGCGTCTCACCGGGCGTTACTCCGGGCGTTCCGGCCGGTGTCTCGCCCGGCGTCCCGGCGGGCGTCTCGGCCGGTGTCCCGGCCGGCGTCGGCTGACCGGGCGTGCCGGGCGCCGGGCTCTCGCCGGGCGCCGCACAGGCCGCCACAACGAGCAGCGTGGCAGCAGCCAGCGGGAGCAGACGCGCAGAAGCAGCTGGGATAATCATCCGTGCCTCCTCTTGATGGCCGGCGCGGGTAACGGCCGGCTGCGCGGCGAGATTGATTGTCACATTCGCAGCGTTGCGACACTTGATCGCGCAATCAATCTTACGGAGGCGTTGCAATGAGGACGGCCGACGTTGCTGGCACGGAGCGGCCGCCCGACCGGCACAATTGACGCTGTCGTGAGCGATCCGCGTCCCAACATCGTCTTCATCATGGCCGACGACCACGCCGCCCACGCCATCGGCGCCTACGGCAGCCGCGTCAACGAGACACCCGCCATCGACCGGTTGGCGGCTGACGGCACGCGCCTCGACAGCTGCTTCTGCACCAACTCGCTGTGTTCGCCCTCGCGGGCGGCGATCCTGACCGGCACCTACAACCACGTCAACGGCGTGACCAGCAACTCGTCCCGGTTCGACTCGCGCAGACCAACCTACGTGTCGCTGCTCCAGCAGGCCGGCTACCAGACCTACATCTCGGGCAAGTGGCACCTCGGCCACGGCGGCATCCACGACCCGCGCGGCTTCGACCGCTGGGCCGTCCTCGAGGAGCACGGCACGTACAACGATCCGGAGTTCCTCACGCCGCATGGTCGCGTCCGGCGCACCGGCTACACGACGGACGTCATCACCGACGTGGCGCTCGAGTGGCTCGCCGAACGCGACCGCGGGCGGCCCTTCTGCATGCTCATCCAGCACAAGGCGCCGCATCGCGAGTGGATCCCCGCCGAGCGCCACGCGACGCTCTTCGACGACCGCGACATCGCCGAGCCGCCGACGCTGCGCGACGACTATGCCGGTCGCGCCACGCCGGCGCGCGAGGCGACGATGTCAATCAAGAACGACCTCAGCGACGAGGACCTCAAGCAGTTCGTGCCGCAGGGCCTGACCGACGACGAGGAGCTGCGCTGGAAGTACCGCCGCTTCATCACCGACTACCTGCGCTGCGTGGCCGCGCTCGACGAGAACGTCGAGAGCGTGCTCGACTGGCTCGAGGCGGACGGCGTCGGCGACGACACGATCGTCGTCTACACCTCCGACCAGGGCTTCTTCCTGGGTGACCACGGCTGGTACGACAAGCGTTTCATGTACGAGGAGTCGCTGCGCATGCCGTTCCTCGTCCGCTACCCGCGCGAGA
>CAYRMQ010000125.1:0-7623 GCA_964425305.1 uncultured Anaerolineaceae bacterium
GGCCGCCGTGGCCAAGCTCGTGCTCGCCCTCGCCGAGCGCGGCGAGCTACCCTCTGCCGACGTCATCGAGCGTGCCTCGAGGGCCGTCGCATGAGCGCCGCCGTCCGCCTCGCCGACGAGGAGCTGACCCGCCTCGGCACCGACATCCAGCGCCGCGTCGGCGTCAAGACGGCGCGCCACGAGCCGCTGGCGCGGCTGACGACGATGCGCGTCGGCGGCCCGGCCGACCTCTTCGCCGAGATCCACAACCTGTTCGAGCTGCGCGCGCTGGTCCGCTTCGCGCGCTCGCGCGAGCTGCCCTACTTCGTCCTCGGCCGCGGCTCGAACCTGGTCATCAGCGACGCCGGCATGGGCGGCCTCGTCATCTACAACCGCGCCCAGGGCCATCGCTTCGAGGACGGCCGCCTCGTCGCCGATTCGGGGCTGCCCATGGCCAAGGCGGCGACCCTCGGCAAGAACGAGGGCCTGTCCGGGCTCGAGTTCGGGCTGGCCATCCCGGGGACGGTCGGCGGGGCGGTGTGGGCCAACGCCGGCGCCCACGAGTCCGACGTGCGGGCGGTGCTCGTCGAGGCGTCGGTCATGCGCGCCGGCGGCACGGAGGAGGCGCTCGACGGCGAGGCGCTGGCGCTCGCCTACCGCGATTCGGCGCTCAAGCACGCCCCTGCGGCCACGCCCGAGATCGTCACGTGGGCCTCGTTTCAGCTCCAGCCCGCCGAGCCGGCGGTCATCGCCGGCCGACTCGACGAGATCCGCCGCTGGCGGCAGGCGCACCAGCCGCTCGGGCTGCCGTCGGCGGGCAGCGTCTTCCGCAACCCGCCCACGGGCCCCTCGGCGGGGGCGCTGATCGACACGCTCGGGCTGAAGGGCGCGCGCGTCGGCGGCGCCGTCGTCAGCGAGAAGCACGCCAACTTCATCGTCAACGATGAGTCGGGCACGGCCGCCGACGTGCGCCGCCTGGCCGAGCAGGTGCGCGCGACGGTCGTGCGCGAGAAGGGCATCGAGCTGGAGTTCGAGGTCGTCTTCGCCGGCGACTGGTCGGACTGGGAGCCGGCCGCTTGAGGGGGCCTCGCCGGGTGCGGGTCGGCGTGCTGGCCGGCGGCGCGTCGGCCGAGCGCCAGATCTCGCTGGCCACCGGCATCGAGATCGCCGAGCACCTGCCCAGGGACCGCTACGACGTTGTGCTCATCGACCCGCTGGCGCTGATGTCGCACAATCGCCAGCTGTCGCCCGAGCAGCGCGCCCACGCCCGCGCCCTGGCCGAGCGGTCGGGCGTCATCGAGGAGCTGCCCGAGCGCGACCGGCGCGAGCTGCCCGAGGCGCTCCAGCGCCAGATCGAGCAGGCCGCCACCGAGCTCGTGCCGGCAACCAGCGCACTGGTGCCGGCCGAGGGCAACCAGCCGATCGACGTCGTCTTCGTCGCCATCCACGGCAAGTGGGGCGAGGACGGCACGATCCAGGGCATGCTCGAGCTGCTCGGCATCCCCTACGTCGGCTCGGGCGTGCTGGCCTCGGCGCTGGCGATGGACAAGGTGATGGCCAAGCGCGTGCTGGCGGCGAGCGGCATCGACGTGGCGCGCGGCGTCGAGCTCGACGCGGCCGGCCGTGCCGCCGACAGGCGCCGCGTCGAGCGCGCTGTCGCCGAGATCGGCTATCCCGTCGTCGTCAAGCCCGTGGCGCAGGGCTCGAGCTTCGGCGTGATGATCGTCGAGCGGCCGGACGACCTGCCCGCGGCGATAACCGAGGCGCTCGGCTACGACGATCGCATCCTCATCGAGGAGCGGCTGCGCGGGACGGAGCTGACCGTCGGCGTCATCGGCAACGGCGACGGGCTGACCGCGCTGCCTGTCATCGAGATCGTGCCCAAGCGCGAGTTCTTCGACTACCGCGCCAAGTACGACCCCGAGCTGACCGACGAGATCTGCCCGGCGCGCATCCCCGACGAGCTGGCCGCCCGAGCGCAGGACCTCGCCCGCCGGGCGCACGTGGCGCTGGGCTGCCGCGACCTGTCGCGGACCGACATGATCGCCACGCCCGACGGCCGCCTGGCGGTGCTCGAGGTGAACACCATCCCGGGCATGACCGCCAACAGCCTGCTGCCCAAGGCCGCGCGCGTCGCCGGCATCCCTTTCGGCGAGCTGTGCGGCCGGCTCGTCGAGCTGGCCCTCGAGCGCGCCGCCGGCCGGCCGGCCGCCGGCCGGCCGGGCGCCAGGCAGGCGGACGAGCCCTGACGTGCCGCTGCCCGTGCGCCGTCCCATCCGCCGCGGCGGAGCGCGCCGCGTACGCCGGCGCCGCTCGCCGCTCAACCGCTGGCGCGTGCTGGGGGCGATGCTGATGATGGCCGCCGGCGGTGCCTTCGGCTGGCTGGTATCGGCCGACGACTTCGCCGTCGACGCCGGCGCGGTGCGCCTGAGCCAGCTGCGCTACACCGATCCCCACCTCGTGCGCCTGACGATGGCGCCGTGGCTGGCCGGCACGCCCAATCTCTTCGCGCTGCCCGCCGCCGAGGTCGAGCGCGCGCTGGCCGGCCTGCCGGCCGTCGCCGACAGCCGCGTGCGGGCCGTCCTCCCCGACGGACTCGTCGTCGAGCTCGTCGAGCGCGTGCCGGTCTTCGTCTGGCGCACCGCCGACGGCGACTTCCTGGTCGACTCTTCAGGCGTGCTGCTGCGCGCGGCGGCCGCCGGCGATCCGCTCGCCGCCGACCTGCCCGTGCTGAACGACGAGCGCGAGCGGGTGCCCGTGCCCGGCGTCGGCGGCTCGATGGAGCCGGTCGACCTGGCGGCCGTGCTCAAGCTGGCCGCCGTCGACCCGCCGCTCCTCGGCAGCGGCGCCGCGTGGCTGACCCTCTCCGCCGACGACGAGAACGGCTACGTCCTCGCTGCCGCGCCGCGCTCGTGGCGGGCGATCTTCGGCCACTACACGCCGACGCTGCGCCCGCCCGACATCATCGACCAGCAGGTGCAGTGCCTGCGCGCGCTGCTCGGCGACGAGGAGCAGCTGCTGACGGTGTACCTGGCGCCGGCCGACGATCGCTGCGGCACCTTCGTCGCGCGGCCCACCGCCGCGCCGGACGACGAATGAGCGGCGCGACGAAGCAGCGCGCCGGCCGCGCATCTACCAGAATGTAGGCCGTGGAACGGGAAGCGATCCTGGTCGCCATCGACGTCGGCACGAGCAAGGTCGTGACGCTCATCGGCGAGGTGACCAACGACGGTGCGGTGACGATCATCGGCAAGGGCGCGCCGGCATCGTCGGGGCTGAAGAAGGGCGTCGTCATCAACATCGACCAGACGGTCAACTCGATCCGCTCGGCGCGCGAGCAGGCCGAGCGGCTGTCCGGCTACCGCCTCGAGTCGGCCATCGTCGCCGTCGGCGGCAACCACGTCGAGAGCCAGAACTCGCGCGGCGCGGTGGCCGTCAGCGGCCCGCGGCGCGAGGTCAGCCCGGAGGACATAGAGCGCGCCACCGAGGTCGCGCGGGCGGTCACGATCCCGTCCAACCGGGAGGTCCTCCACGTCATCCCGCGCGGCTACGTCGTCGACGGGCAGGAGGGCGTCAAGGACCCGCTGGGCATGAGCGCCGTGCGGCTCGAGGTCGAGACGCACATCGTCCACGCGTCGGCGACGGCGGTGCAGAACCTGACCAAGTGCGTCCAGCGCGCCGACATCAAGATCGACGAGCTGGTCGCGTCGGCGCTGGCCGCCGGCGACGCGGTGCTCAGCGAGACCGAGCGCGAGCTGGGCGTGGCGGTGGCCGACTTCGGCGCCGGGACCATCGACCTGGCGCTCTTCCTCGACGGCTCGCCCTTCCACACGGCGGTGCTGCCGCTCGGCGGCAACAACGTCACCAACGACGTGGCGATCGGGCTCAAGACGAGCCTCAACGCGGCCGAGGAGCTCAAGATGGTCCACGGCACGGCCGATCCGGCGACCGTCGAAGGCGAGCAGCAGGTCGAGGTCGAGACGATCGGCGAGGGCGGCCGGACGGCCTCGCGGCGGGAGCTGGCCGAGATCATCGAGGCGCGCATGCGCGAGGTCTTCGAGAAGATCGGCGAGGAGATCGATCGCTCGGGCAGCACCGGCAAGCTGCCGGCGGGGCTGGTCCTGACCGGCGGCGCGGCGCAGCTGGCGGGCACCGCCCAGCTCGGCCGGGAAGTGCTCCAGATGCCCGTCCGCGTGGCCGGCCCGACGGGCGTCGGGGGCCTGACCGACCACCTGCTGACACCCGCCTTCAGCACGTCGCTCGGGCTGCTGCTGTGGGGCGCGCGATCGGTCCGCGGCTACGAGCCGCTGCGCTACGAGTCGGCCGGCGCGCCGGGCGTCATGGCGCGCATGCGCGAGTGGCTGCGCGGCCTGGCGCCGTAGATCGGCCTGGCGCCGCAGGTGAAGCGAGCGCGCCTGCAGATCGACACCGGCGGCCGGCGCGGCCTGCACGACATCACCGGCGAGTGCGAGCGCTTCATCGCCGGCGAGGGCGACGGCGTGCTGCTCGTCTTCGTGCCGCACGCGACAGCGGGCCTCGTCGTCGTCGAGCTGGGCAGCGGCACCGAGCGCGACCTGATGGAGGCGCTGGACCGGCTGCTGCCGCGCGACGATCGGTGGGTCCACCGCCACGGCTCACAGGGCCACGGCGCCGACCACGTGCTGCCCCTCCTCGCGCCACCCTCGCTGAGCGTGCCCGTTGAGGGCGGCCGCCTCGGGCTCGGCACGTGGCAGTCGATCGCGCTGCTCGACACCAATCCCGACAACCCGCGCCGGACGGTCAGTCTCAGCTTCATGCGCGCCGGCTGAGCGCATGAGCGCTCACAGCCAGCGCGGGAGGGCCGTCGCAGTCTTGCCGCCGCCGGCGCCGTTCCAGCGGGATTGGAGGAACCGACGTTTGCCGCCCAGGGGCCGTGCGCGGCTCCGATGACCGTGGTGTTTACGACCAGAGATCTGGTGCCGCGAGCCTGGAGATGACGCCTTCTCCAGCCGGGCTGGGAGAAGCGACACGAAGCTGTCTCCAGGACGGCCCTGGCGGTCGCCGGTTCCACCAATGGGACTGGAGCGCGCTCGGGCGCCTGCTAGGTGGTGCATCGGCGCACCACCACGCGGCGGGTGTTGACAGACTGCCCGAGCTATCCACAGCTCCTCCACAGCCGCCGGATTCCGTCCCCAAAACTTGACCGATCTGCGGCCAACTTCGGAGCGCCGTCGGGGGAGTCGGTGACTATACTGGCCACCCATGCGGACCCTCCGGCACGCCAATGCCCAGCGCCCGGTGGCGGCTCCCGCGAATGGTTGGACGGTGTAGTCACCGGGAGGGAATTTTTCATGTCGCTTCGGTCCGATTCGGAGAACTTCGCTCTCATCAGAGTGCTGGGCGTCGGTGGCGGCGGCAGCAATGCCGTCAACCGCATGATTCGGGCGGAGATGATGGGCGTCGAGTTCATCGCCGTGAACACGGACGCGCAGGCGCTGCTGCAGTCGGATGCGCCGCACAAGATCCGCATCGGCGACAAGATCACGCGCGGGCTCGGCGCGGGCGGCGATCCGGGCATCGGCCAGCGCGCGGCGGAGGAGGATGCCGAGCGCATCTACGAGGCGCTCAAGGATTCGGACATGGTCTTCATCACCGCCGGCATGGGCGGTGGCACCGGCTCCGGGGCGGCGCCGATCATCGCCGAGATCGGGCGTGACCTGGGCGCGCTGACCATCGGCGTCGTGACCAAGCCGTTCTCGTTCGAGGGTGCCCGCCGCCGGCTCAACGCCGAGCGCGCGACCGAGGCGCTGCGCGAAAAGGTCGACACGCTGATCACCATCCCCAACGACCGGCTGAAGGACGTCGTCCAGAAGGACACCACCATCGTCGACGCGTTCCGCGTGGTGGACGACGTGCTGCGCCAGGGCGTGCAGGGCATCAGCGACCTGATCACCGTGCCGGGCCTGATCAACCTCGACTTCGCCGACGTGCGGGCGGTGATGAAGGAAGCCGGCTCATCGCTGATGGGCATCGGCCGCGGCAGCGGTGAGGGCCGCGCGGCGGCGGCGGCGCGCGAGGCGATCGCCAGCCCGCTGCTCGAGGTCAACATCGCCGGCGCGCAGGGCGTGCTGTTCAACATCACCGGCGGCTCGAACCTGTCGCTCTACGAGATCGACGAGGCGGCCGAGATCATCAAGGAGACGGCCGACCCGGAGGCGAACATCATCTTCGGCACGGTCATCGACGAGCGCATGGGCGACGACATCTCGATCACCGTCATCGCCACCGGCTTCGACTCCACGCGCAAGCGCGAGTCGATGCGCGCGGTCCACGCGGCCGACCAGCCGGTCGGCGTGCGCGCCGGGCGCGAGCAGCGCGACTACATGCGCGAGCTGGAGGAGCAGCGCCAGGCGACGATCCCGATCGAGCCGCAGCGGCAGGCCGACACACCGGCCGCCGTCGGCGCCGAGGCGCCCGGCCGCGTCGAGCGCCTGGACGGTGGCCGGCGCGGGCCGCAGACCGAGCTCGAGGACCTCGACATCCCGGCTTTCCTGCGGCGCAAGAGCAGCTGAGCCGCGGCTGAACGACGGAGCCCGCGCTCAACCGCAGATCGGGGCACTCGCCCGCGCCCGCGACGCCGTCCTCGCCCGCATCGCCGACGCCTGCGCGCGCGCCGGCCGCGACCTTGCCGAAGTTCGCCTGCTGCCTGTCAGCAAGGCCGTGCCGCCCGAGCGGCTGCGCCTCGCCGTCGCCGCCGGCATGCGCGACCTGGCCGAGAACCGCGTGCAGGAGGCGCAGGCGAAGGCGGCCGACGTGGAGGGCGTCCGCTGGCATCTGGTCGGCCACCTGCAATCCAACAAGGCGGCCCGCGCCGTCGAGCTGTTCGCCGAGATCCAGTCGGTCGACTCGCTGGCCCTCGCGCGGCGGCTGGATCGGCTCGCCGGCGCAGGCGGCCGCACGCTCGACATCTTCCTGCAGGTCAACGTCGACGAGGACCAGGCGAAGGAGGGGTTCATGCCGCTTGCCCTCGAGCGTGAGCTCGGCGAGCTGCTGTCGCTGGGTCGGCTGCGCGTGCTGGGGTTGATGACCGTCGGCCGGCTGGTCGCCGACGCCGAGCTCGCCCGGCCGACGTTCGTTCGACTGCGCAGGCTGTCCGAGCGATTGCGGGCAGCCGACGATCGGCTGGGCGGCGGGCTGTCGATGGGCATGAGCGACGACTTCGAGGTGGCGGTGGAGGAGGGGGCGACGGTGGTGCGCATCGGTCGCGCGATCTTCGGCGAGCGCCCACCCGGCTGAGGGCCGGGCTTCGATCCGGCGGGTGGGCCGGTTTATACTCCGGCCGCGGTGGCTCAGTTCTTCCAGGTCTTCCTGCAGTTCTTCTTCGTCGCGCTCTGGCTGCTGATCCTGGCGCGCGTCCTGCTCAGCTGGGTCAACCCGCGCTTCGAGGGTTCGGTCCCGCGCTGGATCTACGAGACGACCGAGCCGCTCCTCGCGCCGATCCGGCGGGTGCTGCCGCAGACCGGCATGATCGACTTCTCGCCGCTGATCCTGCTGATCCTCGTCGGCATCATCATGCGCCTGCTGCTGCTCCGCTGAGCGGGGAGCTCCGCTTCCGCGTCCGCCTGACGCCGCGCGGTGGTGCCGATCGAGTGGAGGGAGTCGGCC
>CAYRMQ010000126.1:0-7580 GCA_964425305.1 uncultured Anaerolineaceae bacterium
GGCCAGGGGAGCGGCGGCGAGCAGCAAGCCGCCTCGTCCCGCGCGGGCGAAGGGCATGGTCGTGGCCTGGCCGGTCTCGGCCGGCGCCGGCGGATCGGTCTCGGTCGTGGCTGGCTGGCCGCGTTCCTCGGGCGCCGCGTGGTCGGTGTCCATGCGGGACAAGGATCGCGCAGTCACAGCGGCGACGTGGCGATACGGGCGCCGGCGCTTACAGGCGGTGCGATCATACGCTCGTGGCCGAGTACGGTCGAACCGTGGGCGAGACGACCGGCGGACTGGGGGGATCCGGCGGTGGGGGTTCGATCGACTTTGGCGGCGGGGCGATGGATTTCATCAACAACACCGTCCACCAGGTGATGGCCATGCCCGTCGAGCAGCTCCTGCTGATCGGCGTCGTGATCCTTGCCGGCGTGCTCATCCTGAAGCGCGCCTGATCGGCGCTAGCGGTGGGTGTCGAGCGGCTCGGTCTCGTCGGGTCCCATCGCGACACCAGTCCGGTGCCAAAGGTCGGCGTACGAGGCGACGAGGCCGTCGTCGTCGACCACCAGCTCGGCGGAGAAGGTCCCGCTCTCGTAACGGTAGGTGAACTCGTCGAGGCGGGTATACGTCTGGGCTGACTTGGTTACCGTCAGCTCGGGAAAGCGGATCCACGCCGCCTGGATGGTCTGCGCCGCGCCGACGCCAAGGCGTAGCCGACGGATGGGTAGCGTGTTCGTCGACGGCGTGCAGCCGAGGTCTACGTCGGTGCAGCCCTTGAGTTTTCGGTCGGCCTTGCCATTGACCGTCCAGGCGCCCTTGGCGCTGCGCTCGACGGTCAGTGCGCGCTGCTCGAAGCCGCGCAGGTCGCGCACATGTGCCCCAGTGGTCAGGCCGGAGCCCTCGGTGATGACGCGGTACTCGACGCGCAGCGGCACACCGTTCTCCGCGCCGATTACAGTTCCGACCAGCGACAGCCCGGTGTCGCGGACCGTCAGCGTCGCGTGCTCGTCGGTCTCGATTTCATCGGCGCGTCGCCACGCCACTCGCCTCGTTGCCATGCCCAAAGGCTAAGGCACGCCGCAGCCGGCGTGGAGCCCGATCAGCCCTCCGGCGGCGGTCCCAGCGGGCTCATCAGCTGGAAGTAGTTGTCGTCGGGATCGGCCAGCGTCGCGATCAGCGCATCGGGGTAGTCGTCGAAGCCGTACGGTTCTCGCACGACGATCGCGCCGGCGGCGACCATCCGCTCGAACTCGCCGCGCACGTCGGGCGTCTCGATGTTCCAGATGAGCCGCCCCGGGTGAGCGTTCTTGCCGTGGACCTGGTCGTGCGGCCCGACGGTCACGAAGCCGCGCCCGATGAGCCAGCCGGTGTAGCCGCCGTCCGACATGATCGGCTCGCCGAACATCCGCCGGTAGTAGTCGACCAGCCGCTCGGGGTCATCCGAGCCGATGAGGATGCTGTTGAAGTCCATCGCTCGCTCTCCCTGCCTCAGGCGACCTCGACGGCGTCGGCCGCGCGCTCGATCTGGGCGATCTCGATCTTGCCCATCTTGAGCATCGCCTCCGTCGCGCGCCGCGCGCGCTCGGGGTCCGGGTCGGCCATCAGCTCGTTGAGGCGGCGCGGCACGATCTGCCACGACAGGCCGTAGCGGTCCTTCAGCCAGCCGCACGGTCCCGGCTCACCGCCGTCGGCAGTGAGCGCGTCCCACAGCCGGTCGACCTCGGCCTGGTCCTCGCACTCGATGGCGAACGAGATCGATTCGTCGAAGTGGAAGTCGGCCGGACCGCCGGCGAGGATCTGAAACGGCTGGCCGGCCAGCGTGAAGTCGACCAGCAGGACCATGCCGGCCGGGCCGCTGGGCGTGTCGGCCGGGGAGCGGAAGACGTTGTCGATCCGGCTGTCGGGCAGCAGGCTGGTGTAGAACTGCGCCGCCTCCTCGGCGTCGCGCTCGAACCATAGGCACGGCGTGATCCTGGCCATCGGGTCCTCCTGTGCAGCAGCGATTGATCGGTGTCTGCAGTTTGGACCGCCGCCTGCGGCCTAACTCATCGGTGCCGCTGCTGCCGGTCCGTCTCGTGCGCCGAATCCATGCCTGAGCGAGCATTGGGACGGACGAATGGCGAAATACAAGGTCAACAGGCGAGCGGTGTCGCACGCGCGACAGCTGATCGACGCCGGGCAGTATGTCGTCGACAGCGACTGGGGCGAGGTACAGCCGAGAGCGGACGACGAGAACGCGTTCCTCGAGTCGCACTCGTGGAACGAGTACGCGCTGTGGCACCTCGGCCTGACCGAGAGAGCGAACGACGAGACGAAGTCCCGCTATGCGTTCGTCCTGGGTGACTTCGAACGGATCCATCGATCCGGGATCATCGCCTGCCACTACCGCGCGGCCGAGTGGCGCCACAAGGAGATCGAGCTCGCCGCGCACCGGCTGCTGCAGTACTTCGACAAGCGAGCGCTGTGACCGAGTGATGGGCCGCGCCGACCGCCCCGCCCTGCGCGGCACGTGGCTGGGCAACTTCCTGAGCCTGCTGAATCCGCTGCTCAAGCGCCTGCTGCGCAGCCCGCTGCACTGGCCGTGGAGCACCCTCGCCGTCGTCATCGAGTTCACCGGCATCAGGAGCGGCCGGAAGTTCGTGACGCCGGTCAACTACGTCCGTGACGGCGACCGACTGCTGCTGACGACCGGCGACAGGTGGTGGCGCAATCTCGCCGGCGGCGCGCCGGTGAGGGTGTGGGTTCGCGGCCGCCAGCAGCCGGCGCTTGCCGAGGCGGTGCAGGACGACGAAGAGGCGCTCGCTCTTCACGAGCGGATGATCGAGCTCCGGCCCATCTTTGGCAGGCTGATGGGCATCACTCGCGGTGACCAGCGGGAGCAGCTCAGGCGCGCCATCCGCGCGGGGCGACGGCCGGTCATCGTCAAGCTCGAACAGACGCCGACCCGCCGCGATTCAACTTGACAGACGATCTGGGCGAGATGTAGATAGATCGCGGAAGATTGGAAGCCTTCCGAGGCCGGGAAGCCGTGACTACATTTCCGGCCCGGGTCGCCAGTCGGGGAGCCGTGCCTACGGCTGTGAAGGAAGGTGGGACTGGGCATGATCGGGGAGCGCGAAGCCATCGAAGAGCGCGCGATCGATGGGTCCGATGGCACGCGGCCGTTGCGGATAGCGCTGCTGGCGACTCCGATGGAGCCCGTGCCGCCCGTCGCGTACGGCGGGACGGAGCGAATCGTGGCCGCGCTCGCCGGGGAGCTGCACCGGCGCGGGCACCATGTGACGGTCTTCGCGTCGGGCGACTCGATGGTCGACGGCGAGCTCGAGCCGATCATCGATCGGGCCCTCTGGCGGCAGGGTTACCGCGGCGACGTGACGGCCTACATGCACAGGGCAGTCGCTCGCTGCTGGGCGCAGGCCGAGCGCTTCGATCTGATCCACTCGCACGTCGAGGCATTCGGCTTCGTGCTCGCCCGCCACGCGCCCGTGCCCGTCCTGTCGACGCTCCATGGCCGCCTCGACGTCTGTGGCATGCCCGACCTGCTCGAAGAGTTCAGCGATATCCCGCTCGTCGCCATCAGCCACAGCCAGCGGCGGTGGGCGCCCGATGCCAACTGGCTCGGCGTCGTCCACAACGGCCTGCCCCTCGCGCACATGCCTTACTCGCCGGCGCCCGACGGCTACCTCATGTTCGTCGGGCGAGTGGCCGTCGAGAAGGGCGTCGCAGAGGCGATCGAGCTTGCTCGGCGCGTACGCCGGCCACTGAAGATGGCGGCCAAGGTCCACGATCCTGCGGAGCACGAACGGTACGAGCAGATCGTCGCGCCGGCAGCCGAAGCAGGCGACGTGGCGTTCCTCGGCGAGCTGCCACCGAGTGCGCGCGATCCGCTCTACGCCAGTGCGCATGCGACGCTGATGCTCGGTGCCTGGCCCGAGCCGTTCGGGCTGGTTGCGATCGAATCGCTCGCCTGCGGCACGCCGGTCATCGCTCGCCGTGCAGGCGCGCTGACCGAGATCGTCGAGCATGGCGTCGACGGCTTCCTGGTCGACGACCTGTACGAGGCCGAGCTCGCCGTCCGGCTCGTCGACCGGCTCGACCGGTCGCTGATCCGCCGTCGCGCGCTCGAGCGCTTTTCGGCGGCGCGCATGGCAGACGACTACGAGCGGATCTACCGCCGGCTGCTGGCCGGACTCGAGGTCAAGCAGCTGATCCGCGAGACGGTCGAGCTGTCGGTGGGCTCGACGGGCGCCCGACAATCAGCACGGTGACCGGAACAACCGCGCTGGAGGACACGACCGCGCTGCTCGAGCGTACGCCGGAAGTCCTGCGCCAGCTGTTGCTCGGGCTGCCCGACGGCTGGCTCGACGTGCCCGATACCGTCGACGGCTGGACGGCGCGCGACGTGGTCGGCCATTTGATCTCGGCCGAGCTCGACGACTGGATCCCGCGCGCCGAGATCATCATCAACCACGGAACGGCGCGGCCGTTCGACCCCTTCGACCGCTTCGCGCACATCGAGCGTGACCGCGGCGTCCCGCTGGCCGGCCTGGTCGAGCGATTTGCGGAGTTGCGCGCTCAGAGTCTCAGCCGGCTGCGCCAGCTGGTCAGGAGCGACGCCGATCTCGAGCGCCGTGGCCGTCATCCGGAGCTGGGCGAGGTGACGCTCGGCCAGTTGCTCGCCACGTGGGCGGTGCATGATCTCGACCACGTCGCGCAGGTCTTCTCGTCGCTCGCGGCCAGCCGCGATGAGGACGTCGGCCAGTGGAAGGCATATCTCGGCATCCTGCTGCGCCGAGACGCAGCCTCCGACCGAGGCGACGGTGCACGCGCGGCGCTGGCCGCTTTCGACCGGGCAATGGCCGAGGCGGACGCCGACGCGATGGCGGAGGTTTTCACCGACGATGCCCAGCTGCTGGCGGCGATGACCGACGCCGTTGCCGGCCGGCAGGCAATCCGGCGGCACTGGGCACAGATCTTCGCCCGCTTCGCCACCACTTCCTACGACCCCGACTACCCGCTGGTCGACGTGCATGGCGACCGGGCATACGCACTGTGCACGTACACCGAAGTTGCCCAGCCGCGTGACGGCGGGGAAGCCGTGCTGCTGCGCGGTCGGGCGATCTACTTTTTGCGCCGCGAGACAGACGGCGCCTGGCGGATCAACCTCGCCCTCAACTCGCTGTCGCACCAGCCGGAAAGGATCGCCGAGGCGACCGTCGAGGCGAGCGTGCACTGAACGTCCGCCTCACCGGCGGGCGCGAGCGAGCAGGGTGTCCATCGGGAAGCGGACCTGCGGAGCGTCTGGTCGACCCGCCATCTCGGCGCGGGCCGCCGCACGGAAGCGCTCGCGTGTGCTTCGGTCCATGCGGTCGATGAGCGCTCGAAACTCCATTGAGCGCAGCCAGTCCCACCAGGCGTCGAACCCCGGCAGGACGACCTCGTAGGGCGATTCCTCCACTTCGACGTCCCTGAAGCCGGCCGCCTCGAGTGTGGCGCGCAGCAGGTCCGCGTCGTCGAAGCGGCGCCGCCGCTCGGCGGGCGGCGGGGCGGGGACATGCCGACCGATCAGCGCCCACATCCAGTCCATCGAATCGGAGCCGCGCCTGGTGAACGTGCTCAGGGCGACCATGCCGCCCGGCCGGAGGATGCGGCGGAACTCGGACAGTGCTCGTTGCGGCTCGGGAAAGAAGAACAGGCCGAAGCCGCACAGCGCGGCATCGAAGCTCCGGCTCGGGAAGGGGAGGTTCTCGGCATCCGCCACCCGCGCCGTCGCGTTCCTGATATCGCGCTCGGCGATCGTCGCGGCCAGGCGATCAACCATGCCCGGCGCGATGTCGACGCCGACGACGTGGCCCGTCGGACCGACCACGCGCGCCGCCGGGATCAGCGACGCTCCGGTGCCGGCGCCGACGTCGAGCACGCGATCGCCCTTGCGCAACCGCGCCCAGGCGACCAGTGCCTCGCCGAAGTGAGAAAAGAGGGCGAGGCTGCCGTGGCTGGCGCTGGTTCCATCGAAGATGCGCGCAAGGGCATCCTTGGGCTGCGCCGTCTTGCGTCTCGTCATCGCTGGAATCTTCGCGCGTCCAGAATGGCGATGACGTCCCGAGGCCGGCCACGCTCCAGCGTCATTGGTGAAATCGACCGGGGCGTGGCGAAACCTTCAGAGCGGCTGGAGGTCTTGACCGAATTGCCGGCCGCAGCGTGGGGATCTTCCGCCGGATGGATCGAAAGCCCCAAGGTGCCCGGAGAGGGCGACCGAGAGCACCACTCACGCTGTCGCTTTCACCGATGGCAATGGAATCCGATCCCGGTAGCCGCGGCCAGTGGTCGCTCGTACCGATGGCGCTGGAATCGGACCGCGTCAGGAGCACCGCCGGCCAGCGGACAGGGGACGACGGGTGACTGCCTGCGCTTCCAGTTACTCTCCCGCGCGTGCGCCCCGTCCCCGCCCGGCTCATCACCGTTCGGCTGATCGACATCGCCCTGCCCGGCAGGCTGGGCACGAACTTTCGCTGGCTGCTCTCGTCGTCCGTGCTGAGCAACGCCTCCGACGGCGTGCTGCTGGCCGCCGGTCCGCTGCTCATCGCCTCGCTGACGCGCGATCCGTTCCTCGTCTCGATGGCGCTGATGAGCCAGTGGCTGCCGATGCTCATCTTCGGCGTCTACGGCGGCGTGATCGCCGACCGTGTCGACCGCCGGCGGATGGTCGCCGTCGTCAACCTCGGCCGGGCAGCGGTGCTCGCAGCAGTTGTCGCGGTCATCGTCAGCGGCAACATCGACGTCGGTCTGGCGCTGCTCGCGCTGTTCCTGCTGGGCACGGCCGAGACGTTCGCCGACTCGGCCAGCAGCACGCTGCTGCCCAGCCTGGTTGCGCGCAGGGACCTCGGCGTCGCCAATGCGCGGATGCAGGGCGCCTTCCTGCTGACCAACCAGCTCGTCGCGCCACCGATCGGCGCTTTCATGTTCGCGGCCGGCGTGGCGCTGCCGTTCGCCGCCAACGCCGCTGCTCTCGCGCTGAGCGCCGTGCTGATCTCGCGCATCGTCGGCAGCTTGCGCACCGAGCGCGTCGCGATCGCCGGCGTGTGGGCCGACATGGGGGAGGGGATCCGCTGGCTCATCGGCCATCCGCCGATGCGCACGCTGGCGCTGACGATCTTCACCTTCAACGTGACGTTCGGCGCGGCGTGGGGCGTGCTCGTCCTGTACGCGACCGAGCGGCTGGGCATGAACGAGGTCGGCTTCGGCCTGCTGACGACGGCGATCGCCGCCGGCGGCGTCATCGGCGCCGTCATGTACGGCTCGCTCGAGCTGCGCTTCAGCCTGGCCGACCTGATGCGCATCGGCCTGCTCATCGAGACCGGCACGCACCTCGCGCTGGCGCTGACGACGTCACAGGCGGTCGCCCTGGCCACGCTCGTCGTCTTCGGGATCCATGCCTTCGTGTGGGGCACTACGTCGACTGTCGTGCGCCAGCGCGCCGTGCCCAACGAGCTGCTGGGCCGGGTCGGTGGCGTGTACCGCGTCGCCTCCGTCGGCGGGCTGGTCATCGGCGCCCCGCTCGGCGGGCTGCTCGCCGGCGCGTTCGACATCACAGCGCCGTT
>CAYRMQ010000127.1:0-4981 GCA_964425305.1 uncultured Anaerolineaceae bacterium
GCTTCAGCGCCAGGTCCGTCGTCAGCATCATGGGCGCGTGCCGCTTCGACGGATCGTGCGCATCCGGCACCGTGCCCTGGGCCTCGGGGTTCTTGGGCGTCCACTGCTTCGCACCGGCCGGGCTGGTCGTCAGCTCCCAGTCGTACTTGAACAGGGTCTCCAGGAAGCTGTTGTCCCACTGGATCGGGGTGGGCGTCCAGGCGCCCTCGAGCCCGCTCGTAATCGTGTCGGCAGACGTGCCGCTGCCGAAGCTGTTCCTCCAGCCAAAGCCCTGCTCCTCTATCGAGACGGCCTCGGGTTCGGGACCGACATGCTCGACCGCGGAGGCCGCGCCGTGCGTCTTGCCGAACGTGTGCCCGCCGATGATGAGCGCAGCCGTCTCCTCGTCGTTCATCGCCATGCGAGCGAAGATGTCGCGGATGTCCCTGGCGGCAGCCAGCGGATCCGGGTTGCCGTTGGGGCCCTCCGGGTTGACGTAGATCAGGCCCATCTGCACGGCGCCGAGCGGTCCGGCCAACTCCCGGTCGCCGCTGTAGCGCTCATCGCCGAGCCACGTGTCCTCAGGGCCCCAGAAGATCTCCTCGGGCTCCCAGGTGTCCGGTCGGCCGAAGCCGAAGCCGAACGTCTTGAATCCCATCGATTCCATGGCAACGTTGCCGGCGTAGACCAGCAGGTCGGCCCAGGAGATCCTCCGGCCGTACTTCTGCTTGATCGGCCAGAGCAATCGGCGTGCCTTGTCGAGGTTTGCGTTATCGGGCCAGCTATTGAGCGGGGCGAAACGCTGGGCGCCGGTGCCGCCGCCTCCCCGCCCATCGGCGATGCGGTACGTACCCGCCGCATGCCACGTCATCCGGATGAAGAGCGGCCCGTAGTGGCCGTAGTCGGCCGGCCACCAGTCCTGCGACGTCGTCATCACCTCGATGAGGTCGCGCTTCAGCCCGTCGAGGTCGAGGGTCGCGAACTCCTCCGCGTAGTCGAAGTCCTCGCCCATCGGATTCGAGAGGGGCGAGTGCCGGTGGAGAACCTGCAGATCCAGCTGATTCGGCCACCAGTCCCGGTTCGTCCTCGGCCGAGTCGCCTTCGGAGTCGGGGATGGTATTGCTGGGTTCTCGCTTTCGCTGATGCTCTCAGTCACCTCAGTCCGCTCTCCTCTCTCACAGTTCCTTCCTGGTGCATGGTTGCTCTCGACGTTCGTTGGTCACAACCTTCGCAACGGTTTGGCGTGGAATCTCTCGGTTTTTCGCTAGCGCACTTGCTACCGGTGGCGAGCGCTAGGCGTTGTGTCCGCGACGTTGGTCACAACCTCAGGCAGCCAGCTTGGCCTCGAGCCGCTGACGCGGGCGTCGGCTCATGGATGCCCGGGTGAGGGCGCACCTCGATGTAGTACTCGATGAAGCGCTCGAGCGCAAGCCGGCGCTCGCTCTAGCCGCTGAATAGCTCCAGGAAGGCTCTGACTCAGTAGTCCGCGGCGCCTCAGACTGGCCCAGGAGGCCTCGTCGTCGGTCGCCGCCTTCGCCGCCCGGCGATATCGACTCCGTCCAATCCGGCCGGCTGAGGAGGATCAGTCAGCCGCCACCACCCATGCCGCGCATCGCCTGAATCGCCTCCAGGTGCTCGCGGTACTCGCGCCGAATCACGTTCAGCTGCTGCCGGTCCAGGTCGAGCTCGCGTGCAATCTGCGTCAGCTCGTGGTATTCCTCGGCCGAGATCGCGTGATCGGCGGCGACGACGGCGAAGCAAGCCTCGACTAGCGCGATCCGCTGCTCCTCGGTCGCGCGCTTGGCGAACTCGCGCGTGACGAGATAGTCCTCGGTGGCGCCGTAGAGCTGCGTCTGGTGCTTGGCGATCTGGACGACGAGAATCGCCTGCGGCCGAGGTAGCTTGCCGATCTCCATCACTACCTGCGCCATCAGCTCGGTCTCGTCGTCCGAGATGTGCAGGTCGGCGTGGGCCGCCCGCGAAAGCACGTAGGCGAAACCGGCGATGTGACGGCGCTGGGCGGGCTCGAGCGCCTCGAGCTCGGCGACGATGCGCCGGACGGTCGCCGTCTCGGCGGCGTCGGCTTCAGGCGCGACGGTCGGCCGGGTCGTGCCCAGACCGAGGAAGCGGCGCAGGTCCATCGTCCGAGGATGCCATACCCGGCAACCGGCGGAACCTGATCTCGGGCTCGGCCGTCGAGCGCTCATGCCTACGATGCCTCACAGGCGCACGCTGGTCGTGCTGCTCGCCCTGACGGCCATCGGCGTGATCGCATGTACCGGTCCCGGCTCGACGCCGTCGCCGTCACCGCCTGCGGCCGAAGAGGTCATCTCGACCGCCCACGCAGCAGCGATCGTCCTCGCCTCTGACCCGCACTTCGCGGGCGTCGGGCCGCGCAATCCGGGGCTGATCGGCCAGTGCTGCTGGTACGAGGCAGTCGAGACGGCCGACGGCTACGAGGTGACCGTCGAGCTGGGCTGGGGCGATTGCCCGGCCGGCTGCATCGATCGCCATCGCTGGCTGTACGCCGTCAGCAGAGACGGCAGCCTGACGCTCGTCGACGAGCGCGGCTCCGACGTCGATACGTTGCCGCCGCCGGAAGGTGGCGACGCGCCGGCTCGATTCGTCATGAGGATCGTTGCCGGGCCCGTGTGCCCGGTCGAGACGGAGCCGCCCGACCCCAACTGCGCGCCCCGGCCTGTCGCCGGCGCCGAGCTCGTCATCCGCTCGCCCGACGGTCGCGAGGCGGTGCGCGGGGTGTCGGACGATGATGGGATCGTCGGCCTGCCGCTGGCCGGCGGCGCGTACTACGTCGAGGCGTTGCCGGTCGAGGGCCTAATGCTGGCACCCGAGCCGGTTGCCTTCTCTGTCCTCCCCGGCGGCGAGCTCCAGCTCGAGCTGGCGTACGACACCGGCATCCGCTGAGGCGCGGCCGTCATACTTGGCGGCATGACCAGCGCCTCGAGCAGCCGCCGTGTCGTTCTGACCGGCGGCCGGCTGTTCGACGGCCGCGGCGCGGACCCGGCTCTGGCCGATCTCGCCATCGAGGACGGGCGCATCGTCGACATCGGCAGTGGGCTCGACGGCGACGAATCGGTCGACGTAGCGGGCGCGACGCTGCTGCCCGGGCTGTTCGATTGTCACACGCACGTCGTGATCAGCCACGTCGACCAGTGGCGCATCGTGCAGCAGCCGTTCTCGTACCAGTTCTACGAGGCTGCACGCAACCTCGCCGCGACGCTGCGCGTGGGTATAACCAGCGCGCGCGACGCGGGCGGCGCCGACCTGGGCGTCAAGCAGGCGCTCTCGGACGGCCTGATCAGCGGCCCGCGGCTGCAGATCTCGATTCGCATGATCAGCCAGACCGGCGGCCACGGCGACGATTGGTTCCCCTCGGGCGTAGCGGTTCCGCTGATGCGCGCTCATCCCGGAGCGCCCGACGTTCTGGTCGACGGTCCGGAGGAGGTCCGTCGCGCAGTCAGGCTGATGGTCCGCCACGGCGCCGACGTGATCAAGGTCGCCACGTCGGGTGGCGTGCTCTCGCCGCGCGACAAGCCGCATCACGCGCACTTCCGTCCCGACGAGCTCGCCGTCCTCGTCGCCGAGGCCGACGCCGCCGGCATCGGCGTGATGGCCCATGCCCAGGCGGCGGAGGGCATCAAGAGCGCTGTCCGCGCCGGCATCCGCTCGATCGAGCACGGCATCTACCTCGACGACGAGGCGATCGAGCTGATCCTCGAGCGCGGCACCTGGCTGGTGCCAACGCTCGTCGCCCCGCGCGGCGTCATCGAGGCCGCCGACGCCGGCGCAGCGATCCCCACCGCATCGCTGGCCAAGGCGCGCGACGTGGTCGAGATTCACGGCCAATCGTTCAGCCGCGCTGTCGCCGCCGGCGTGCGCGTGGCGATGGGCACAGACAGCGGTGTGACGCCCCACGGCCGCAACCTGCGCGAGCTCGAGCTGATGGTCGAGGGTGGGATGACGCCGGTGCAGGCGCTCGTCGCCAGCACGCTGTCGGCAGCGCAGCTCATGGGTGTCGACGACGAGCTGGGGACGCTCGAGGTTGGCAAGCTGGCCGACGTCGTGGTCGTCGACGGCCATGCCCACGACTTCGACGGCCTCGAGGGCCGCATCCGAGCCGTGTACCAATCGGGTCGACGAGTCGTCCAAAGGGCAGATGGCGAGGGCGTATCCTAGCCCCCGAAGACGCCAATGGATGGAGACCTGCGCGTGAGCCGCGTCGTCAGAGCGGCACTCCCGCGCCAGTCGCTCGAACTGAGGTACGCGACGCTCCGCGCGCGGAAGCCGGGCGAGCTTTCCGCCGCCGAGCTGGACGAGCTTGCCGACAGCGCCTGGTGGCTGTGCCAGCTGGACGAGTCCCTTGCAGCAAGACGCCGGGCCTATAGCGCGCATGCAGCGGCGCAGGATCATCGCCGGGCGGCGTGGGCCGCGTTCCACCTGGCCAACAACCTGCTTTATCTCGGCCAGCGCGCCGTCGCGGCCGGCTGGCTTCAGCGGGCGAAGCGCCACGTCGCCGACGACGAGGAGTGCCCGGAGCAGGGATTCCTGGCCATCCTCGAAGCCGACATGGCGCAGCAGGAAGGCCGGCTGGCGGAGGCATGGGAGCTTGCAGCGGCTGCATTGGGGATCGGCCGGCGGTGTGCAGACCAGGAGCTGATCGCCGTGGCAACCGAGACCCAGGGCCGGATCCAGATCGACCGCGGCGAGGTCGCAGAGGGTACGCGCCTGCTCGACGAGGCGATGACATCCGTGATCGCGGGAGACCTCGGCGCGTTCTTCACCGGCTGGGTCTACTGCCAGGTAGTCGCCGCCTGCCTGGCCGTCGGCGATCTGCGCCGCGCCAGCGAATGGACGCTAGCCGCCGCGCGATGGTGCGAGCAGGTCCCCACCGACGCGCCCTACCCGGCCCTCTGCCGCATCAACCGCGCAGAGCTGGCAACCATGCGCGGCAACCTGCAACAGGCCGTCCGGGAGGCCGAAC
>CAYRMQ010000127.1:5081-7506 GCA_964425305.1 uncultured Anaerolineaceae bacterium
CTCTTCGACTCGCCCTCGACGGTACCGGGAAGGGCATCCCGCGGCTGCGCTTGCTGGCGGCGCAGGTCGAGGTCGCGCTGGCAGCGAACGACCTACCGACCGCCGAGGCCGCCACCGCCGAGCTGGAGGACAGCGCGCAGGTATACGCCGGCTCGGTCGCGCGGGCCCTCGCCGGACGCGCCCGCGGAGCCGTGCTCCTGGAGACCAACGACATCGCAACGGCGGTTCGCCACCTCCGCCAGGCAGCCCACTTCTGGCGCGAGGCAGCGGCACCATACGAAGAGGCACAGGTCCTCGTGCTGCTCGGTCTGGCGGTCCTGCGGGCCGGCGACGCCGAGGGTTCCGTCCGCGAGCTGGAGGCGGCCCGGAGCCTGTTCGTCAGCGCCGGCGCGGAGGCTGACGCGCACATGGTGGAGCGCCTGCTGGGTGAGCGTGCCGCGCGGCCGGCCGGCCTGACCGAGCGCGAGATAGAGGTGCTTCGGCTGGTCGCCGAGGGAAAGAGCAATCGGGAGGTTGCGCACTCGCTCTCACTCAGCGAACACACGGTTGCCCGCCACCTGCAGATTATCTTCAACAAGCTCGGCGTCTCGTCCCGAGCTGCGGCAACCGCCTTCGCCGTCCAGCGCCGTCTCGTCTAGCCCGGCCGGCGGTGGTCAATTCTGACCACTGAGCAGCGACGGCAAATTGATGCTTTCGCGGGAAGATCGAGCCGCGGCGCGGTCCTAGCCTGGGCTCGAAGCCAGGCGAGAGCGATGAGGAGTTGGGCGATGTTGAACGACTACCCGGTCTACGTCTCGATCCCGGTCAACGATCTCCAGCGCGCCGTCGCCTGGTACGCCGAGAAGCTCGGCTTCACGCCAGCCGACGATCCGCCGCTGCCCAATGGTGACGAGGGGATCTTCTTCGACGCCGGCGAGGGGACCCGTTTCTACCTGTACCCGACGCGCATGGGCGCGGGCGCGGGCCACACGGTCGCGGAGTTCGCGGTCGGCGACGACTTCGACGCCGTGATCGAAGGCCTGCGCGAGAGGGGCGTCGTCTTCGAGGAGTACGACCTCCCCGGCCTCAAGACCGAGCGTGGCGTCCTCCAGCTCCACGGGCCGCAGGCCCACCGCGTCGCCTGGCTCAAGGACTCGGAGGGCAACGCGCTCGCCATCGGCAGCTATGGCCGTACGGCGGGGCAGGAAGGCGAGCGTAGCCGTGAGCCTTCCCGGCCACCCGTCGTGGCCGGGCGTCGCCAGCAGCCGCAGGAGCAGATAGGAGGTCAGAGATGACTTTGAGCTCGCGTACCGAGTCCACCCGGCCGACGAGCGGAGGGATCGAATGGGACCGCCAGATGGTGGGCAGCGCCGGCAACGCAGCCGAGGCGTATGAGCGCTACCTCGTGCCCGGGCTCGGCAGGCCATCCGCGGAAGCGCTCATCGAGGTGGCGCCACCGAGTCCGCACGACCGCGTGCTCGACGTCGGATGCGGCACGGGCGTCGTTGCGCTGATGGCCGCGGCCCGCGTCGGGCCTGCCGGCAGCGTCCACGGCGTCGACATCAACCCCGGCATGCTCGAGGTTGCGCGCCGGCTGCCCGGTGCAGATCGCGTTGAGTGGCGGCAGGGCGACGCGCAGCGGCTGCCCTATGCCGACGCATCGATGGAGCTCGTCTACTGCCAGCACACGCTCCAGTTCGTGCCCGATCGTCTTATGGCCGTGAAGGAGATGAGGCGCGTCCTGACGCCGGGCGGGAAGCTCGGCATTGTCGTCTGGGGACCCGTGGAGCGCAGCCCCGGCTACCTCGCCTTGAGCGCCGCTCTCGCCCACCACATACGCCCGGAGGCCGGCGACGCCGTTCGGCAGGCGCCGTTCTCGCTGCACGAGCCGGCGGAGCTGGCCTCGATCCTCGCGGCCGGCGGGTTCGGCGAGGTCGACGTCAGGGCAGTCGATCTCGAGAGCCGCTTTGCCTCGGCAGACGAGTTCCTCGCCGCCACGCTGCCCCTGGTCGCGGCGATCGTCCCCGCTGCGGCGAGCATGGATGAGGCAAGCGTCGCGGCGTTGACGGCAGAGGTCCGACGGGAGCTCGCCGGCTACCAGAAGGACGGCCGGCTGGCCTTCCCGATCCAGGCAAACATCGGCGTCGGCGTTACCGGCTGAGCGAGGCGGGACGAGCAACGACCGGCACCGGGCATCGCGAGCGGCACAGTTGAGCCACGGCGGGGTCTGCGAGCGCGTAATCTAGGCGGCGTATGACCGTCCAACCCACCGCGCCACCGAGTGGCGACACGGCAGCGCCAAGCGGCAGCACGGGATCACCGAGCGACAGCACGGGATCGCCGAGCGGCAACCTCACCGCGGTCAAGCACGCAACGCCGAAGAGCCCGGCGACGCGCGACCTGGGCATGCGCGCGACGCTGCTCTTCCCGACGCGCGAGATCGCCC
>CAYRMQ010000128.1:0-7045 GCA_964425305.1 uncultured Anaerolineaceae bacterium
GGCGGACGTGCGGCGGCGGCTGGCGGCCGTGGTGCAGACTCTCATGGATGCAGGCCCCCGAGCGCACTGTCCGGCGCAATACGTTCATCCTGGCGCTGGCGACGGCGCTCAACTGGGGCGTCATCGTCCTGCTCGCCTCGCTGACGACGCTGACGATCGCCCACCTCTTCCGGCTGCCCCACCTGGCCGGCCTGGGCTTCGGGCTGTTCCTCCTCGTCTACGCCGCCGGCGGGCTCGTATTCGGGCGGGCGATGGACGCGTGGGGCCGGCGTAACGGCCTGCTGCTGGCCTTCGTCGTCGGCGCCGGCGCGGCGGTGGTGCTCTACTTCGGAGTCGACGCCGGTTCGGTGCCGCTGGCGCTCGTTGGCCTGCTGGCCATCGGCCTGGGCACCGGCGGCGCCAACCTCGCCCGCGTCGCCGGCGCCGACATGCGCCGGCCAGACAGACGCGCGCGCGGCATCTCGCTCGTGCTCGTCGGGGCGGCCTTCGGCGCTATCGGTGCGCCGATCATCTTCGCGCCGGTGCTCGCCGGTGCGCAGTCGCATGACCCGGCGGCGCTCGCTGCGCCGTGGCTGATCGCAGCTGGCCTGCTGCTCCTCGGCGCGATCGTGCTGCTGGCGATCCGCGTCGATCCGCGCACGATCGCCGAACAGCTCGCCGCCGAGGGCGTCGCCACCGACGGAAATGCCGCACAACCTGCCGCCCCGGCCCGACCGCTGTCGGAGCTGGTCGGCCTGCCGATGGTCCCGCTGGCGCTGCTGGCGGCGGTCGTCGCGCAGGCCGTCATGACGGCGGTCATGGCCCTCGCCGGCCTGGTGATGGCCGATCACGGGCACGACCTCGGCGCGATCTCGCTGACCGTCAGCCTGCACTTTCTGGGCATGTTCGGGCTGGTGCTGATCGTCGGCCCGCTGGTCGAGCGCATCGGCCGGCTGCGCGCCGTGCTGGCCGGCCTGCTCGTCCTGGCCGCCGGTGTGCTGGCGCTGCTGCCAGGGCCCGAGCTGGTCAACTTTATACCGGGCATGTTCGCCGTCGGCGTCGGCTGGAACATCGCCTTCGTCGCGTCGACGACGATCCTTGCCGACGCGGCGCTGGCCAGCGAGCGTGGGCGGCTGCTCGGCTTCAGCGACTTCATCGCGCTGTGCGCGGCGGCGGCACTGTCGGTCGTGGCCGGGCTGATCCTCAGCACGCTGGGCCTGCCGATGCTGGTGCTCGTCGGCATCCTGCTGGCGCTGGTGCCGGCCGCCCTGATCGGCCTGAACAGGCGCCGGCTGGAGGGCCTGCCCGCCGTCCGCGGCTGACGGCCGGGAGTCGTTCGGGCGCCTACTCCTCCGGCCGAGCCTCGACCGTCCCGTTCATGTTCGGGTGGACGGTGCAGAGGAAGTAGTAGTCGCCCTCGTCGAGCGCCGGCACCTCGTAGGTGATCTGATCGGGGCCGGTGATGATCTCGCCGTCGAAGAGCGCCTCGCCGCCGGCCTCGGTCAGGATCGCCACGTCGTGCGGCACGCCGGCGTGCTCGTTGCGGAAGATCAGCTCGAAGTCGCGACAGCAGGGCACGACGAGCAGGTTCGTCTCGAAGGAGACTGCCGTCCGGGCCACGATCTCGGGTACCTCCGGCACGGCCGCTGGTGTCTCCTCGCCCGGCGGCGGCGGCGCCAGGCCGCCCAGCCACTGCAGGCCGAGTGGCGCCAGCGCGATGAGCACGCTCAGCGCGGCGACGGCGACAAAGATCGGCACCAGCCGGCGCGGCCACGCCTGCTCCGGGTCACGCGTCCGCGGGACGGCGTGGCCGACCCGCTCGGTGGTGCGGTACTCGTGGCCCGCGTCGCGGTACCAGCCGACGGCGGCGATGACGGCGAGGATCAGGCCGCCGACGACCAACGCCCAGCTGAGGATCAGCCCGAAGAAGATCAACGCGATGCCCAGCGGGGCGAAGAACGGCCACGGGCTGGGGCCGGGCATGTGGACGCCCGGCGGCGGCTCGCGCACCGGCTCGCGGCGGGCCGCCTCGGCGCCGGTCAGCACCGCGCCGGCCGGCAGAGCATCGGCCGGTCGCGGCCCGGCGTGCAGCGTGCCCGGAGCACGGGCGGCGGGCAGCGTGCCGGCGACTGCCTCGCCAGCGTGGGCTGCGGAGCGCCACTCGCGCATGGCGTCGAACAGCCAGCCGCCGACCGCCACCAGCGTAATCAGCAGCCCGAGGCCGAGCAGCGGCAGGTTGGCCGGGGCCACCACCTGGCCCGCCTCATCGCGCGGCGGCACGGCGAGCGCGAAGAGGATCAGCGCGCCGCCGATCGGCAGCACGAACGGCCAGCGCGACGGTCCCGGCAGGTGGATGCCCGGCGGCGGGGCGCCGCCACGCAGGCGGGGCGCCACGCGCGGGGCGTTGCGCCGGCCAGCGCGGCGGTACTCCCACGCGGTCAGCACGAGGAAGACGGCGATCATGCCCAGGAACAGCAGCGGCACGAGCGCGATGAGGCTCGGCCAGTCCGGCCTGATCAGCTGCTCGATGAGTTGGAGCACCTGCTCGATGAAGGTGGGCTGCTGCTCCTCAGGCATGACTCTCAGCCGGCCGGCTGCTACAGACCCCGCGAGCCCCTGAGCAGGATGGCGAAGGTGAACGCCATCGCCGCGCCCAGGACGATCAGCAGCGTCGCGCCGGTCCGATCGAGGAAGTCACCCTCGCCCTGCAGGAACCAGTAGGCGACGCCGACGATGATGAAGCCGAAACCGAGGATCAGCGCGTTGCGCCAGATGAACACCTGCTCCGGCTCCTACTTCAGGAAGTACAGCGTGAAGAAGAGCGCGATCCAGACGACGTCGACGAAGTGCCAGTACGCGCTGACCGCCTCGACGGCGATGTGGTGGCGCGCCGAGAACTGGCCGGCCATGCCGCGCAGCAGCAGCACCGAGATGCCGACGACGCCACCGAAGACGTGCGCGCCGTGGAAGCCGGTCATCGTGTAGAAGAGCGTGCCGTAGATGCCGCTGTTGATGCCGAAGCCGTGGTGATCGAGCAGCTCCCAGTAGTCGTAAGCCTGCATGGCCAGGAAGGTGACGCCGAGGATCAGCGTCACCGCGATCGCCCGGTTCATGCCCGTCCGGTCGCCCTTCCGGATGCGCCAAATGCCCCACTGCATCGTGAACGAGCTGAGGACCAGGATGATCGTCGCCGTGATCACGATCAGGTTCGGCTCGACGATGTGCTCCATACCGCCCGGCGGCCAAGCCGGCGCCGCCGCGCGCGCATTGAAGTAGGCCGCGAACAGGCCGGCGAAGAACATCAGCTCGCTGCCGATGAAGAGCAGCATCCCGAGCAGGGCGGTGTTGATGCCTTGCTCGGCGTGGCCGACCGCGCCGTGCGGGTCCTCCTGCACGTGGGGAGCGCGAACGACTTCGCTGCCGGCCGTCATCTGCGTTCCTCCGGCGGTGGCGGAGCTTCGTCGGTCGTCGGTCGCTCCTCGCGCGGGACGGCGTCGGGCGCCTCCTCCGATACCTGCGGGGCGGCCTCGGGCCGCACCTCACCGGCCTCGTCGCGGTGGCCCTCGACGGGCTCGCCGAGAACCTCTTCCGGCGCGTCGGCGCGCGTCTCCTCGTGCGTCTCGCCGGCGGCCGCCGGCAGCGCCGCGGCATGCGGCTCGACCGCGCCGTACTTCAGGTCGAAGAGCGGCCGCTCGGAGCGGATCGGCGGCAAGGCGTCGAAGTTGTACGGCGGCGGCGGGCTGGTCGTCGCCCACTCGAGGGTGTTGGCGTCCCACGGGTCGTCGGGCGCGTCGGGCGGCCGGCGCAGCGTGACGAAGACGTTCCACATGAAGGGCAGGGTGCTGATGCCGATCAGGAAGGCGCCGATCGTCGACAGGAAGTTCAGCTCGGTCCAGCCCGGGTTGGGCGCGTAGTCGACGATGCGGCGGATCATGCCGTCGAGCCCGAGCAGGTGCTGCGGGAAGAAGGCGAGATTCGTGCCCACGAAGAGCAGCAGCCACTGCAGCTTGCCCAAGCGCTCGTCGAGCATTCGGCCGCTGATCTTGGGGAACCAGTAGTACAAGCCGGCGAAGACGGCGAAGACGGCGCCGGCGACAAGGACGTAGTGGATGTGCGACACCACCCAGTACGTGTCCTGTACATGGAAGTCGAAGGGCACGACCGCCAGGAAGGCGCCGTCCAGCCCGCCGATCAGAAACAGCGCGATGAAGCCGATGGCGAAGAGCATCGGCGTCGTCAGCCGGATCTGGCCGCCCCACATGGTGGCCAGCCAGTTGAAGAACTTGATGCCTGTCGGTACCGCGATGAGGAACGTGAAGAAGCTGAAGAAGGGCAGGTAAACCGCGCCGGTGGTGAACATGTGGTGGGCCCACACCGAGAAGCCCAGCGCGCCGATCGACGCCGTCGCGAAGACGAATGCCTTGTAGCCGAAGAGCGGCTTGCGCGAGAAGACGGGCAGCACCTCGCTGACCACGCCAAAGGCGGGCAGGATGAGGATGTACACCTCGGGATGACCGAAGAACCAGAAGATGTGCTGCCACAGGATGGGGTTGCCGCCGAGGGCCGGATCGAAGAAGCCGCCGCCGTAGTTGCGGTCGATGAAGAGCATCATCAGGCCGGCCGTCAGGACGGGCACCGCGAAGAGCAGCAGCACGCTCGTCACCAGCGTGTTCCAGACGAACAGCGGCATGCGCATCAGCGTCAGGCCCGGCGCGCGCATCTTGAAGATCGTGGCGATGAAGTTGATCGCACCGAGGATCGAGCTCGTGCCCAGCAGCACCAGCGAGGCGACCCACAGGTCGATGCCGACGCCCTCGACGGCCGACAGCGGCGCGTAGCCGGTCCAGCCGGCGTTGGCTGCGCCGCCCAGCCCGTAGCCGGAGAAGAGCAGCAGCGCGCCGAGCGGGATCATCCAGTACGACAGCGCGTTGATGCGCGGGAAGGCCATGTCGGCGGCGCCGATCTGGAGCGGCACGACGTAATTGGCCAGGCCCGTCCACATCGGCATGACGAAGAGGAAGATCATCACCGTCCCGTGGAGGGTGAAGATCTGGTTGTATGTCTCGAACTCGAGCAGCTGGACGCCGGGGAGGGCCAGCTCGCTGCGGATGAGCAACGCGTAGATGCCGCCGACGATGAACATCAGGAAGGCGGTGCTGATGTAGAGCACGCCGATCTTCTTGTGGTCGGTCGTCGTCAGCCACTCGTAGAGGCGCGAGCGCTGGTACGCGCCGGCGCGCGGTGCGAGCGTCGTGGTCGCCATCTGCTGTCTCGTCTGCCTCCTGGCTCTAGTCGCCGACGGTCAGTGTGCCGCGCATCGTGGTCGGGTGGACGCTGCAGTAGAACTCGTAGCTGCCGGCGGCGAGCGCCGGCGCGACGTACGTCGCCGTCTCTGTGGCCTGCGCGATCGGCAGCCCGATCCAGTCGGAGCCGTCCTCCATCGCGCCTTCGATGGCGACGTTGTGCGGCTGGTCGCCGTCGGTGTTGTTGAGGACGAAGGTTATCGGCGTGTCGGCGGGCGCGCTGATGTCGGCCGGGATGAACGTGAACTGGTCAGGCGTCTCGAGCGTGATCTCGACCCCGTCGGGCGGCGGCGAAGGCGGCGCCGTCGGCTCCGCGCGGGACTCCTCGACCCACCTATCGTAGTCGGCGCGGGCCATGGCCAGCACGGTGAAGTACATGTCGGTGTGGGCCAGCCCGCAGAACTCGGCGCATTGGCCGCGGTAAGTGCCCGGATCACGGACACGGATGTCGAACTCGTTGACTCGTCCCGGGATGACGTCCTTCTTGTACAGGAACTGCGGCACGTAGAAGGAGTGGATGACGTCCTGCGCGTGAAGGCGGATGCGAACGGTCTCGTCGACCGGGATGCCCATCACCGGCCCCTCGCGACCGACGCCGGTGAAGCTCAGCCCCTCATTCGGATAGTCGAACGTCCACTGCCATTGGAAGCCGGTCACGTCGACGATGACGCCCTGCGGCTCGTCCTCCATCGTCTCGATCTCGGCCAGCGTGTCGAGTGTGGCGATAAACAGCAGCGTGACGATCGCCGCCGGGATCAACGTCCAGGTCATCTCGAGCAGGTTGTTGCCGTGGACCTGCGGTGGCAGGTCACCGGCATCGGTGTGCGGGCGGCGGCGATAGCGCAGGACGGCCCACAGCAGCACGCCCTCGACCAGCACGAAGACGCCGACGGCGATCCAGAAGACGATGGGATAGAGATCAAAGATCCGCTGGCCTTGCTCTGTCGCCGGTTGGACGGGGAAGACACCGGGCGGCGGGCGGTCCGTGATCTCACCCGGCGGGATCTCGCCCGCGCCCGCGCAGGCGGCTACGACGAGCGCCGTGAGCACTAACCGGAGCACGACTTTTCGGCTGGGCTTATGTCGGAGTCCGACCAACGGCGCGAACGCTCCCTAAGCTGGCTTCGGACGGGAGGCTCACATAATACGGCGTGATGCCGCTCGCCGTTCGTATCGGGCCTTCTGCGCGCCTGCTCGTGGCCGCCGTGGCCGGCTGGTCAATCGTTCTTCTCGCGCTGCCCGCGACGGTGCTCGCCCACGGCGCTGGGCCAGACCCCGGCTCGTGGCTGGACGTGGCCCTGGCCTGGTCGATCGAGCCGCACATCCTGCTGCCGCTGGCGGCGGCGTGGCTGCTCTACCGCCGGGCCGAGCGGAAGGTGGCGCGCGAGCACCCGGCCAACCCGGTGCCGCGCTGGCGCGCCTGGGCCTGGTACGCCGGCCTGGCCGTCCTGCTCGTCGCGCTCCAGTCACCCATCGCGACCTACGACACGACGCTCTTCTGGGTGCACATGGTCCAGCACCTGCTGATGGCAATGGTCGCCGCGCCGCTGCTCGCGCTGGGCGCGCCGATCACGCTGCTCCTGCGCGTCTCGTCCGCCCGCACGCGCCAGCGCGTGCTGCTGCCGATCCTCCACTCGCGGCCACTGCGCATCTTGTCGTTCCCGGTCGTGACGTGGATCTTCTTCGCCGGCGTGATGTGGGCGACGCACTTCAGCTCGCTGTACGACGCGGCGCTCGACAGCGAGCTGGCGCACCTCGCCGAG
>CAYRMQ010000129.1:0-7011 GCA_964425305.1 uncultured Anaerolineaceae bacterium
GGCGAGGGTTCCGACGAGGAGGCGCTGTCGGCGTTCATCCGGCAGTACTACGCCGCCGCCAGCTCGATCCCGCCGCGCGTGCTGGTGCCGCTGGCGCTGCCCGACGGTGGCGAGCTGCGGGCGTTCCTCGAAGAGCGCCGGACGGCGCTCGCCGAGGGCCGCCTGCGGCGCGTCGAGCTGAGTGTGCCGCAGCGCGGCGACGGCCGCGCGCTGATGGAGCTGGCCGGGCGCAACGCCGCCGAGACGCTCGCCCGTGAGCAGGCGCGCTGGCTGGCCGACCAGGGCAAGACGCTGGCCGCGCTGGAGGAGCTGGCCGCGGCGCTCGTGCTCGCCGCGCCGCCGCTGCGCATCGAGTGCTACGACATCTCTACGATCCAGGGCACGAACACGGTCGGTAGCATGGTCGTCTTCGAGGAGGGCCGGCCGCGCAGCGGCGAGTACCGCCGCTTCCGGGTGCGTGTCGGCGGCGGCGTGGGCCGGTCCGACGACTACGCCAGCCATCGCGAGGTGCTGCGCCGGCGTTTCCATCGGGCGCTGGAGGGCGAGGAGGGGAGCGCCGAGGAGCTGCGCTGGCGGTTGCCCGACCTGGTCGTCATCGACGGCGGGGTGGCCCAGGCGAACGTGGGGCGGGCAGTGCTCGACGAGCTGGGGTTGCATGACATGCCGGTCGTCGGGCTGGCCAAGGAGCGCGAGGAGCTGTGGCTGCCCGGCACGCGTGCCCCGATCGTGCTGCCGCCGACGTCGCAGGCGCTCTACCTCGTCCAGCGGCTGCGCGACGAGGCTCACCGCTTCGCGATCACCTACCACCGCAAGCTGCGCGGCAGGGCCCAGACGCGATCCGCGCTGGACGAGCTGCCCGGCGTGGGGCCGGCGCGCAAGCGGGCGCTGCTGCGCGTCTTCGGGTCGACGCGCCAGCTGAAGAAGGCGACCGTCGACGAGATCGCCGCCGTACCCGGTATCAGCCGCGCCCTCGCCGAGCGCATTCACGCGGGCCTGAACGCCTGATCTGCCGACGGCCGCGAAGCTACCGAGCGGCGGGTTACGACCCAGCTCCGAGATGCTGCCCGATGTGCTCGTTCACGTGGCGGGCATCGTCGCCGACGCCGTAGAGCAGCCCCGACGTCGGCAGGTAGAGGTAGTTGAGGCCGAGGAAGTACAGCCCGGCGGAGGCAGTCACGCCACGGTGCTGGACGGGATAGCCGAACTCGTCCAGGTCGGCCAGCCGGACCCATGAGTAATCGAAGCCATAACCGGCCGACCAGATCACCGTCGCGATGCCTTCGGCTGCCAGGTCGAGGCTGTCGATGGCCGGCTGTCGGAAGCCATCGTCGCCGGCGTAGTCGTCGGAGTTTTGATCGTCGGCCGGCGGCGCATCAATGCCCCGCGCGATGATGTGCTCGTCGATGGCGCGGCGCATCGCGTCGGCCGTCTTGTCGGCACGGGCAAGGTTCTCGTGCAGGTCCGGCGCCAGGCGGATGACGCCGTCGCTGATCGATTCGACCCGCCCGACGAGTCTCATGCCGTCATGCGCAAAGCGATGGAGGTTGATCGTGTGGCCACCCCGCTTGCCCGAGGCGTGGGCGTTGGCTGCGAACCGCTCGCGCGGGTCGTCCAATTGGTCGGCCGGCCTGCCAACGACGCCCATGTCGAACAGCCACCGCGTGATATCCCGGCCGCGGTAACGTCGCGGCAGGCGCGGTGCGCGGCTGACCGACAGGAACACGCGATGGCCGGCCTCGAGCAGCTCCTCGGCGATCTGGCCGCCCGATTGGGCGCTGCCGACGACGAGCACCGCTCCGTCCGGCAGCTGCTCGGGGTTGCGATAGTCGTTCGAGTGCAGCTCGAGCACGTCGTCCGGGAGCGCCCCGACCGCCGGTCGGCGCGGGCGCTGGAAGCTGCCCGTCGCGATGACGACCGCGCGGGCGTCGATCGGCCCAGCGGTCGTTTCGACGCGGAACTGGGCGTCGCGCGCGACGACGTCGTTGGCCTCCACCCCGATCTCGAGCGGTGCGCCGAACGAGTCCGCGTAGCGCTCGATATAAACGACGACCTCGTCGCGCGGCATGAAGCCGTCGGGTTCGGGGCCGGCGTACTCCGCGCCCGGCAACCGCGTCATCCAGTTCGGCGTGACGAGCGTGAACGAGTCCCAGCGCTGGCGCCAGCGCGCCCCGATCGCCTCGCGCTCGAGCACGACGTGCTCGACATCGCGCTCTGTCAACAGGTAGCTGATCGCCAGTCCGGCCTGGCTGCCGCCGACTACTACGACATCACGCTTACGCACCTGTCAGCCTCCCTCCGGAGCCTAACCGCGGAGTATCCGCCGGGGCAAGCCGCCAGGCCTTGCCGTCGGGCCGCCTGAATTGGTTGATCAGGACCACTTTCCGCAGCGACCGCCGGAGCGTACGACGCCCGCCCACCCCCGTGATCCAGATGCTTCCGCTCAAGCGGAACGATCGACGCTATCGGCTACCTCGGGCGGCGACGCCGGAAACGCTCGACCGACCTCGGTACCGGCCAGCCAGGCAGCGATCTGGCCGAGGCGCGCCGGCTCGATGTGGTAGACGACCGTCCGGCGATCGACGTAGCCGCCAGGCCGAGACCAGGCCTGCGCGCTCGAGCAGCCGCAGCTGGCGGCTGCTGGCCGGCCGGCTGAGGCCGATCTCGACGGCCAGCTTGGACGGCCGGCGCTGGGCGAGCGCGAGCAGGGCGACGATGCGTCGGCGGTCGGGTCGGCCAGTAGCTCGATTCCGCTGCCATTGCGCTGGGGCATCTGCGAGCGCGATCGTGGTGAGCCGCGATTACCTGTCGCTTATCGGTCCATATGGGCACGATCGTTGCGCATGCCTGGAACGACCCGGATTACGGCCTCTGGAGAGGGGCGTGCCCCCGGTCCATGGGGGCGGCAGTTGTCCCCGCGCCCATGCTCGCGTGCGCACGCAGCGCGCAACTTCCGTGTTAGAGTCCCGTCCCGATGCGGCGACTCCTTCCCCTGTTCATCGTGGCGATCGGCCTTGCCGCGCTCGCCATCAACACGCTCCAGATCCCGCGGCCGTTCGGCGAGGGGATGATCGACACGCGCCTCGGCCTCGACCTGCAGGGCGGGCTGCGCGGCGAGTATCGCGCCATCGGCACCGAGGACCGGCCGGTCGACCACGAAGCGCTGGGCGACATCCGGACCATCATCGAGAACCGCATCAACCAGTACGGCGTGGCCGAGCCCATCGTCCAGACCCAGGGCGCAGACCGCATCGTCGTCGAGATCCCGGGCGTCACCGACCAGCAGCAGGTGCGCAACCTGATCGGCTCGACCGGCCGGCTCGAGTTCGTACCGATCCCGCCCGAGATGACCGTCGGGCAGGGCCAGCGCATCCCCGAGGGTCTGGAGCCGCTCTTCGGCGGCGAGGAGCTGGCGGCGGCGCGGCCCGGCTTCGACGAGACCGGCCGCCGCGCCGTCGAGTTCGAGCTGCACCAGCGCGGCGCACGACTGTTCGGCGACTGGACGCGCGTGAACGTCGGCCGCCAGTTCGCCATCGTCCTCGACGGCGAGATCATGTCTGCGCCGGTCGTTCAGACGGCGATCACCGGTGGGCGCGGCATCATCCAGGGATCCTTCACCTCGGCCGAGATCAACTCGCTGGTGACGGTCCTGCGCTTCGGTGCGCTGCCGCTCGAGATCCAGGAGGTCAGCTTCAGCAGCATCAGCCCGACGCTCGGCCTCGACTTCCTGCGCCAGAGCGTGCTCGCCGGCGCGATCGGCATCGTGCTGGTGATGCTGTTCATGCTGCTCCACTACCGGCTGCCCGGCACGATCGCGGTGGTCGCGCTGATCTACTACGGCATCGTCATCTTTGCCATCTTCCGGCTCATCCCGGTGACGCTGACCCTCGCCGGCGTGGCCGCCTTCATCCTGTCGGTGGGCATGGCCGTCGACGCCAACATCCTGATCTTCGAGCGGACGAAGGAGGAGCTGCGCTCGGGCAAGACGCTGGTCAGCGCGATCGAGGCCGGCTTCAACCGCGCCTGGAACTCGATCTTCGACTCGAACATGTCGAGCATCATCACCGCCGCCATCCTGTTCTACTTCGGCTCGGCGGTCATCCGTGGCTTCGCGCTGGTGCTGATCATCGGCGTCCTGCTGTCGATGTTCACGGCGATCACGCTCAGCCGGGAGCTGCTGCGCTGGGTGGTGCGCCAGCCGTGGGCGCGCCGTGCCTGGCTCTTCGGCGTGAACGAGGACGAGTTCACCATCGCGAGCCCGCCGCGGGCGCGCACGCGAGGCGCCGACGCCCGTGTTTGACATCGTCGGCAAGCGCCGCTGGTACTACATCTTCAGCGCGCTGATCATCGTCCCGGGTCTCGTCGTGGCGCTGATGACGCCGTTCACCAACGGCCAGGTCGGGCTGCAGTTCTCGATCGACTTCACCGGCGGCACGGTGTGGGAGATCCACTTCCGCGACGGCACGCCGACGCCGGCCGAGGTGCGCGAGGTGCTGACCGAGCAGGGCCTCACCGGCAACGTGGCGCTGACCACGTCGGGCGAGCGGCAGTACGTCCTCATCCGGACCGAGCCGATCGGCCTTATCGAGTTCCCGGAGCCCGTGACCAGCCCCAGCCCGAGCCCCGGCGAAAGTCCGCCAGCCAGCCCCGACGCCAGCCCGGCAGCCTCACCGACGCCCGACGCCTCGCCCTCGCCCAGCCCGGACGCTGCGCCTGCGATCGACATCCCGAGCGAGGGGCCGCTGGCCGAGCTTGCGTCGGCCCTCGAGGCGCGCTTCGGGCCGATCGATGAGGTGCGCCAGCAGGCGACCATCGGGCCGGTCATCAGCGCCGAGCTGGGCCAGCAGGCGCTGGTCCTGATCGTCCTCGGCTCGGCCGGCATCCTCGGCTGGATGACGTTCCGCTTCAGTGACTTCCGGATGGGCGCGGTGGCCATCGCCGCCCTCGTCCACGACGTCCTGGTGGTGGTCGGCGTCTTCGCCATCCTCGGCACGCTGATCGGCCTCCAGATCGACGCCCTCTTCGTGACCGCGATGCTGACCGTCATCGGCTTCTCGGTGCACGACACGATCGTCGTCTTCGACCGCATCCGCGAGAACCGTGTGCGCCACGCCGGCGAGCCGTTCGCCGCCATCGTCAACCACAGCCTGATGCAGACACTCGGGCGGTCGATCAACACGTCGCTGACGACGATCATCGTCCTCCTCGCGCTGCTGCTCTTCGGCAGCGACGCGATCAACGCCTTCGTCTTCGCGATGATCGTTGGCATCGGCGCCGGCGTCTACTCGTCGATCTTCAACGCCAGCGCGCTGCTCGTCGACTGGCACGAGCGCGACGAGCACCGGCGCCAGCAGCAATTCGCCGAGGCGCGGGCGCGCTGACGCGGATTCGATAAGCGGCGGGTAATCGGCCGGTGGCACACTGCCACCGATGGATCGCCCGGAGCCCCGTTATCGCTGGCAGTTGCGCCGGCGACCCATCCTTGAGCCCTCTTTCCTGGCGGCCGGCGCCGAGCGCGGGATGAGCGAGCGTCTGCTCGGCGTGCTGGCCGCGCGCGGGCACGCCGACGCGCACGCGCTGGCGGCCTTTCTTGATGCGCCGGAGGCCGGCCTGCACGATCCGTCGCTGCTGCCCGACGCGCGCCCCTTCGCCGGTCGCATCGCCGCCGCGATGGACCGTGGCGAGCGCGTGCTCGTCTTCGGCGATTTCGACGCCGACGGCCTGACCGGCCTGGCGATCATGGTCCTGGCGCTGCGCCGGTTGGGGCTCGACGCCGAGCCGTACGTGCCGAGTCGCAGCGAGGAGGGCCACGGTCTCAGCCTCGCCGCCGTCGACCAGGCGGTCACCGATGGGCGAAGCGTGATCGTCACCGTCGACTGCGGCACGTCCAGCGCGGCGGAGGTCGCGGCGGCCAACGCTGCCGGCGTCGACGTCCTGGTGACGGACCATCACCGGCTCCCTGTCGGTCTACCGCGTGCGGCGGCGCTCGTCAATCCGCACCGCCCGGACTCTGTCTACCCCGACAACCGACTGGCCGGCAGCGGCGTCTGTTTCAAGCTGGCCCAGCTGCTGCTCGGTGAGCCGGCGCTGGAGTTGGCCGACCTTGCGGCAATCGGGACGGTCGCCGACGTGGCGCCCATCGCCGGTGAGAACCGGGCCATCGTCCGCCTCGGGCTCGAGCGGCTGCGCGACGCGCCGCGGCCGGGCCTCGCCGCGCTCCTCGCGCGTGCCGGCGTCAGCGGCGAGCGGCTCGATCTCGACCGCCTCGCCTTCGCCGTCGTGCCGCGGCTCAACGCGGTCGGGCGTGTCGGCGACGCGACGCGCGCCGTGCACCTGTTGCTGGCCGAGGACCCGGCCGAGGCAGGCGCTCTGGCCGACGAGCTGGAGGCGGCCAACGTCCTGCGCCGCGAGCTGCTCGCGACCGCGCTCGACGAGGCGCGCCAGGTCGCCGCCGCGGAGCACGGGCCGTTGATCATCGTCGCCGGCGAGTGGCCGGTGGGGATCATCGGGCTCATCGCCGGGCGGCTGGCCGACGAGCGCGGCCGGCCGGCGGTCGTCTTCAGCACGGCCACCGAGCCGTGGCGCGGCTCGGCGCGCAGCGCCGGCGGCTTCGACCTGGCGGCGGCGTTCGCGTCGATGGCCGAGCTCTTCGAGCGCAGCGGCGGGCATGCCGCCGCGGCCGGCTGCAGCCTCGACACCGAGCGGCTGCCCGAGTTCCGTGCGCGGATGGCCGCCCTCGCCAGGGGCCTCCAGCCGATCGAGCCGGAGCTCATGCTCGACCTGATCGTGCCGGCCCTCGACGCCGACTACGGCCTGCTGCGCGAGCTGAGCGTGCTCGAGCCGGCCGGCGTGGGCAACCCGCTGCCGCTCGTCGGCATCGCGGGGCTCGGCGTGGCGCGCGTGCGGCAGGCGAACGGCGGCCACACCCAGCTGCTTCTGCGCAAGGGGCTCGAGGTCGTGGATGGCATCTGTTTCGGGCGCGACGATCTCGCCGGTGCCGTGCAGGAAGGCGAC
>CAYRMQ010000130.1:0-6995 GCA_964425305.1 uncultured Anaerolineaceae bacterium
CGTCATGGTTGAGCTGCCGCTGGTCGTCGTCGACGTCCAGCGCGCCGGGCCCTCGACGGGCATGCCGACCAAGACCGAGCAGGCCGACCTGCTGATGGCGATGTTCGGGCGCAACAGCGACTCGCCCGTGCCGATCGTCGCGCCGGCGACACCGGCCGAGTGCTTCGACTACGCCATCGAGGCCTGGCGCCTCGCGCTCAAGTACATGACGCCGGTCGTCTACATGTCCGACGCCTTCCTGGCCACCGGCGCCGAGCCGTGGGCCATCCCCTCGCCTGACGATCTGCCCGACATCGCGGTCGCCAACCGCACCGAGCGCGCCGGCTTCCAGCCCTACGACCGCGACCCGCGGACGCTCGCCCGGCCGTGGGCGGTGCCCGGCACACCCGGCCTCGAGCACCGCATCGGCGGTCTCGAGAAGGCCGACGTCACGGGCAACGTCAGCTACGACCCGGAGAACCACCACAGGATGCAGACGCTGCGTGCCGAGAAGGTCGCCGGCATCGCGCGCGACATCCCGCCGCTGGAGGTCTTCGGGCCGGAGGAGGGCGACCTGCTGATCCTCGGCTGGGGCTCGACCTACGGCGCCATCCGCAGCGCCGTCGAGCGGCTGCAGGCTGAAGGCTGGAGCGTTGCGCACGCGCACCTGCGCTACCTCAACCCGTTCCCGGCGAACACGCGCGACGTGCTCCGCCGCTACCGCCGGGTGCTCATCCCGGAGGTCAATCTGGGCCAGCTGTCGCTGCTCGTCCGCGCGCGCTACCTCGTCGACGCCATCGGCTACAACAAGGTCCGCGGCAAGCCTTTCCGCATCGCCGAGATCCGGCAGGCGGCGGAGGAGCTGCTCGGTGACAAGGGGGGTGTGAAGTGACAGACGCCAACGTCCGGACGAGCGCCAACGGCGACGCGCCGCTGAGCCCCGAGAACGAGCAGGTCCTGCAGCTGACGCGCAAGGACTTCGTCAGCGACCAGGAGGTCCGCTGGTGCCCCGGCTGCGGCGACTACTCGATCCTGGCCCAGACGCAGAAGACGATGCCCGACTTCGGCGTGCCCAAGGAGAACATCGTCTTCATCTCGGGCATCGGCTGCTCCGGCCGGCTGCCGTACTACATGAACACCTACGGCTTCCACACCATCCACGGCCGCGCGCCCACGCTGGCCACCGGCCTGAAGGCCGCCCGCCCCGAGCTGATGGTGTGGGTCATCACCGGCGACGGCGACGCGCTGTCGATCGGCGGCAACCACGTCCTCCACTCGATGCGGCGCAACGTCGACATCAAGATGGTCATGTTCAACAACCGTATCTACGGGCTGACCAAGGGCCAGGCCTCGCCGACGTCAGAGCTGGGCAAAAAGACCAAGTCGTCGCCGGCGGGGACCGTCGACTACCCGGTCCAGCCGCTGTCGGTCGCCCTCGCCGCCGAGGCCAGCTTCGTGGCGCGCTCGGTCGACACCCATACGGAGCACCTGCAGGAGACGCTCAACCGCGCCGGCTTCCACCGTGGTTCGGCCTTCGTCGAGGTCCTCCAGAACTGCAACATCTTCAACGACGGCGCCTTCCGCGACTTCACCGAGCGCGACGTGCGCGAGGACCGCATGCTGGTGCTCGAGCACGGCAAGCCGATGATCTTCGGCAAGGAGCGCGACAAGGGCATCCGCCTGCGCGGCCTGCAGCCGGAGGTCGTCGAGCTGGGCAACGGGGTCGGTGAGGAGGATCTGCTGGTTCACGACGAGGAGGTCGAGGACCCCTATCTGGCCTACATGCTGTCGCGCATGTGGTGGCCGCAATTCCCCGTGCCGGTCGGCGTGCTGCGTCGCGTCCAGCGGCCGACGCACGACCAGCTGATGCAGGCGCAGGTCGACGACGCCATCGCCCGCCAGGGCGAGGGTGACCTCCAGAAGCTGCTCGTCAGCGGCGAGACCTGGACCGTCGAATGAGACCGTCGGCGGCGGGCTGAACGGCGATGATCTGTCCGGTCTGCGGCTACGACAACATCCAGGGCGCCGACGAGTGCGAGAACTGCGGCTCGGACCTGCGAACGGCTGACATACCGGCACCCGGATCCGGCGTCGAGAGTCGTCTCGTCGAGCAGCCGCTTTCGACGCTGGCCGCGACGCCTCCGCTCGTTGTCGCGCCCGATGACGGGCTGGCGGCCACCATCGCGCGGATGCAGCAGGCGGGCGTGGGCGTGGTCGTCGTCGAGCAGGGCGGCCAGGTGCGCGGCATCCTGACCGAGCGCGACCTGCTTCTGCGCAGCGGGCCCGACCTCGACGGCCGCACGGTCGCCGAGCTGATGACCGCCGATCCGGTCGTTCTTCGGCCCGACGACAGCATCGCCGTCGCCATCCACAAGATGGCCGTCGGCGGCTTCCGCCACGTGCCGCTCGTCGAGAACGGCCACGCCACGGCAGTCGTCTCGGCCGGCGACGTCTTCCGCTACATCCTCGACATCATCGACTGACGCCGGCCGGCCGCCTGCGGCGCTGCTTGGCTCTGGTTCCCACCACATGTGCACATCTGAGCACATCGGGACAGCCGGTGACCGCTGATGGCCACGGATGGCCGCGGATCCCCCCTTGGGAGGTTGCGCCGGTTCTCATGTTCCGGTAGATGCACTTTTGGCGGGACGAGCCAGCGGTCCTGGCGACCGTCGACGTCGCGCAGCGACTGAACGGACCGGCCGGGCCAACTCCGGCGGTGGCCGTCCGCCATACTTGCGTTCCGTGACCCTCGAGGCCTGGCTGACGCTGGCGGTCGTCGCCGCCGTCATCTTCGTTCTGGTGCGTGAGATGGTCCAGCCGGCGGCGGCCGTGCTGGGCGGCAGCGTCGTCCTGCTGCTGCTCGGCGTGACGACGCCGGAGCAAGCCTTCAGCGGCTTCTCCAACGAGGCCCCCATCATCATCGCGTCACTGCTCGTGCTGGCGCGAGCGGTCGACTACTCGGGCATCCTTCAGCCGCTGGTCGGAGCGCTCTTCGGCGGCGCCAGGAACAGTCGCGCGTTGCTGACGCGCCTGCTGCTGCCGGTGACCGGCTCGTCGGGCTTCCTGACCAACACGACGGTCGTGGCGATGACCGTTCCGTCGGTCATCGAGCTGTCGCGCCGGCGCGGCCTGCCGCCGTCGCGCTTCCTGATCCCGGTCAGTTACGCCGCCGTGCTCGGCGGCGTGATGACGACGATCGGCACCTCCACCAACCTGACCATCTCCGGCCTGCTCAGCCGCCAGCCGGGGATGGAGCCGCTGGGCCTGTTCGAGATCACGCCGGTCGGCGTGCCGGTCGCGGCGGCCGGCCTGCTGGCGATCATCGCCCTCGCCCCGCGGCTGCTGCCCGTCCGCGGCGAGCGTGGACCGACCGGCGCCAACGCGACGCGCGAGTTCACGGTCTCGATGCGCGTCCTCGAGGGCGGCCCGCTCGACGGGCAGACGGTCGAGGCCGGCGGTCTGCGCCACCTCCATGGTGTGTTCCTCGTCGAGGTCGAGCGGGAAGGGCGCGCGATGACACCGGTCACGCCGGAGGAGGTCCTGCGCGGCGGTGACCTGCTGACGTTCGTCGGCCGCGTCGACGATATCGTCGACCTCCAGCGCCTGCGCGGCCTGGCCTCGAGCGAGAGCACGCAGCTCGACCAGCTGGGCGGGCGCAGCCACGTCTTCTACGAGGTCGTAGTGGGCGGCGACCTCGCCGGCCGCACGCTCAAGGGCGTCGGCTTCCGGGCGCGCTACAACGCCGCCGTGCTGGCCATCCACCGCCAGGGCCAGCGCATCGAGGCCAAACTGGGCGAGGTGCCGCTCCACCTCGGCGATACGCTGCTCGTGCTGGCCGACGCCGGCTTCCGCGAGCGCTGGCGTGACTCGCGCGACTTCCTGCTGATCGCGCCGCTGAGCGGCATCGCGCCGACGAGATCGCGCCGGGCGCCGCTGGTCGCCGGCATCGTCGTCGGTTTCGTCGCGCTGACCGGCCTCGGCATCGTCTCGCTGTTGCAGGGCGCGCTGCTCGTCGTACTGGCGCTGATCGGCACGCGCACCCTCACCGTGACCGAGGCGCGGAGGGCGATCGACCTAAACCTCGTCGTCCTCGTGGCGGCCGCCTTCGGCCTGGGCGCGGCGGTCGAAACGAGCGGGCTGGGGGGCGTGGCCGCGGAGGCGATCGTCACCGTCATCGCGCCGTTCGGGCTGGTGGCGACGCTGGGCGGCATCTACGTCGCGACGGTGATGCTGACCGAGTTGATCTCGAACAACGCCGCCGCCGTGCTGCTCTTCCCGGTCGCGGTCGCGACGGCCGCCGGCCTCGGCGTCGACGCCCGGCCGTTCGTCATCGCCGTCCTCTTCGGCGCCAGCCTCGCCTTCCTGACACCGGTCGGCTACCAGACCAACCTGATGGTCTACAGCCTGGGTAACTACCGCTTCCTCGACTTCACCCGGATGGGCACGCCGGTAACTCTGCTGGCGGGGCTGGTGGTCATCCTGCTGGTGCCGATCTTCTTCCCGTTCCGGCCGGTGTAGCGGGCGCCTGACGGCAAGCGGGCAACGAAACACCCGAAGGAACCTCGGAGTCGAGAGCGGTTCCGAGAGGCAAGCCCCTCGCTCCATTCTCCCGGGGCCGAGACCTTCGATCCGGGCTAGGCCCAGGTCGCTGATCCCGGTTTCCGTGGCCCCTTCGGGCTGACCGAAAGATAAGCGCCGGGGCATCTGCGGCACAAGGCCTGCCATCCACGAGTTTCAGCGGGCGCCGCCGACTTATCCACGACCGGGCCTGACTATGCGGACAACCGCTGTGGATTAACGGCCGGCGGCCTACTGGCGGCGCGCGATGGCGCGGGCGAGCTCCTTCTTATCCATCTTCGAGCGGCCAGCGATGTCGAGATCGCGGGCGCGCTCGTAGAGCTCGTCCTTCGTCGAGCCGGCGTAGTCGACGCCACCGAACGTCTCGCCGCGGCCCTCGATGGCGGCCCGGCCGCTCTTCCTGGCACGCGGGTCCGATGGGCCCTTCTCGTCCTTCGCCTCCCAGTGATCGCCACGCTTCTCGAACGAGTGCTTGAGCGCGGCGTAGGCGGCGCGATGGGCGGCCTGACCCTCGCCGTACGTCTCGACGGCGCTGTCGTGGGCCTTGCTCCACGTTCGCTGCGCCTTCGCCGGCGAGCGCTTGAGCGTGTCGGGCAGGTCCTTCCTGGCTGGCATGCGCGGAGCGTCGGCCTGCCGGCGTTGTGAGCGGCTCTCGGTGAGCGGCGGCCGGCTATACCGCTCGTTGCATTCGCTCGGCGCCGAGCCGGCGCCCGATCGGGCAACATGGGCCGATGCCCACCACCGAGCTGCTGGTCAGCGTCGATGTCGAGGCCTCCGGCCCGAGCCCGTCGACGGGCAGCCTGCTGTCCATCGGTGCCTGCCTCATCGTCGACCCGGCGACCGCGTTGTACGTCGAGCTCGTTCCGCTGCCCGAGATGCCGTGGAGCGACCAGGCGGCGCGCATCCACCGGCTGGATCGCGGCCGGCTCGAGCGCGAGGGGCTCGAACCGCGCGCCGCGATGGAGCGCGTTGCAGCGTGGCTGGGCGAGGTTGGCCACGACCGTCAGCCCGTCTTCGTCGCCTTCAACGCGCCGTTCGACTGGATGTTCGTGAACGACTACTTCCAGCGCTTCGCAGGTCACAACCCGTTCGGCGCCTCGGCCCTCGACATGAAGGCGTACTACATGGGCCGCCATCACGTCAAGCGCTGGGCCGCGACCACCGGCGCCCACGTCAAGCGCCGTTACGGCATCGCGACGAGCCATACCCACAACGCCCTCGACGACGCGCGTGAGCAGGCCGAGCTGATGCGGCTGCTCCTCTCGGGCGAGGGCGCCTGAGGTCGCGTCGCCTTACCGACGCGAGCCGTACCAATGTTGCATTCACATATCGGTCCGGGGCTGTAACATTGCACGCCAGTACCGCCGGGGCGCGGTGGAGGGGGCAGGGAACTGCGAAGCTCGTCACGGTCCCGAGGCACACGGTCTTTGGATGGTTGACGATGGGTGATCTCTGGCAGTCCCTACGCACGAGCCTCAGCCGCCACCGGCGAAGGTGGCTGATCCTCCTGCTCGTCGGCATCATCGTGGTCGCCGGCACCGGCTACCTATCGAGCAGCATCCCGCGCCGCGCGGCACCTGCCGAGGAGCCGATCACGTACAGCGCCCGCTGGACGCTGCGCGAGCTGCAGGCGCGCATCGATGCCGGTGATGTCAGCGCGATCACGATCGGGCGCTCGGAGGCGGGTGCGCGCGTGTTGCTCGCCGAGACGGGCAACGACCACTTCGTCGCGATCAACGTCGCCGGCAGCATCAGCCAGGCCGCGGCGGCGCTGGCCGCCCTCGGCTACGGCGACCTGTTGAGCGCCGAGGCGCGGGCGGCAGTCACTGCCCAGCCCGCGGCAGAAACCGGCGGAGATCCGCTGCGCATGCTCATCAACATCGCGTTTCTGCTGCTGCTCGCCGGGCTGGTCGTGATGCTCTTCGTGCGCTACCGGGCCGCCGGCGTGTCGGGTCTCGACCGGCGCGACGGGCGCTTCGCCACGATCATGCCCGTCACCAACCACCGCCCGGGCGCGGCAACGGGGCACCAGTCCCAGGCAGCCGTGAAGACGCCCGCCGGCTCGAGCCGTGACGTCTTCCTCGCCGACGTCGCCGGCTGCGACGAGGCCAAGCTCGAACTCTCCGAGGCGATCGAGTTCCTGCGCAACCCCGACCACTTCCGCAGCCTGGGCGCGCGCGTGCCGCGCGGCATCATGCTCTACGGCCCGCCGGGCACGGGCAAGACGATGCTCGCCCGCGCCGTCGCCACCGAGGCCGGGGTGCCGTTCCACCATGCGTCGGGCTCGGACTTCGTCGAGAAGTACGTAGGGATGGGGGCGCGCCGCGTGCGCGACCTGTTCGCCCAGGCGCGGCGGCTGGGCAAGGGCGTCATCTTCATCGACGAATTCGACGCGCTGGGCAAGGCGCGCGGCGGCAACAACAGCCACGAGGAGC
>CAYRMQ010000131.1:0-6944 GCA_964425305.1 uncultured Anaerolineaceae bacterium
GGCGGCAGGTCGATGACGAGGTAGTCGAGCTCGCCCCAGTCGACGTCGCGCAGGAACTGCTGGATGGCGCCGCCGACGAGCGGCCCGCGCCAGACGATGGGCTGGCCCTCGGGCACGAAGAACTGGATGCTGATGACCTTCACGCCGTAGCGCTCGAGCGGCGTGATCTTGCCCTGCGCGTTTGCCGCCGGCGCACCCTCCACGCCGAGCATCAGCGGGACGTTCGGACCGGTGATGTCGGCGTCGAGCAGCCCGACACTGGCGCCCTCGATGGCCAGCGCGACGGCGAGGTTGGCGGCGACGGTGGTCTTGCCCACGCCGCCCTTGCCCGACGCGACGGCAATGATGTTCTTGACGCCGGGCAGCAGCTGCTGCGCCTGCGCCGGCTGGGCGCGGCGGACCATCGCCCCCCACGTGACCGTGACCTGGCTGGCGCCAAGTCCCGCCAGCACGCTGTGGACGTTGCGCTCGATCTCGTCCTTCAGCGGGCAGGCCGGCGTGGTCAGCTCGATCTTGAGCGCGATCGAGCTGTCGTCGCCGATCGTCACGTCCTTGACCATGTTGAGCGTGACGATGTCGCGCCCGAGCTCCGGCTCCTGGACGGCACGCAGGGCGTCGTAGACGGCTGCCTCGCTGATCATCGGTTGCGGTTGTTCATTGGCGGTCGTTGGTTCTCCTCGTCGGTCTCCTCATCCGGCCGCGGCGGCAAAGCGCCGCTCGTCGGCGCCGTCGCGGGCCGAGGTGCGCCGGGCGCGGTACGTCCGGCCCTTGCTGCGATTGCCGCAGGTCGCCATCGAGCACCAGCGGCCCGACCGGTTGCGCGATCCATCGTAGAACGCCCTGGCGCAGGTGTCGCTGGCGCACACCTTCAGGCGCGGCCAGCTGCCGGCGGCCATGGCGCCGAGGACGGGCACGAGCAGGTCGCCGATGACCCGGTCGAGGCCCATCCCCTCGCTCATCAGGCGGTAGCCGTCGCGCGGGTGGAGGCGGATGCCGAGCCCGATGCGGCGGGCGGCCTCGTTGAGCGTCGTCACCGCGCGCCGGGCAGCGAGGCCGTCGTCCGTCGCTAGCAGGTCGTGCAGCGCCCGGCGAACCTCGACCAGGCGCCGGCGGTCGGACTCGTCGAACTCGAGATGCGGCGAGATCAGGCGCTGGCCGGCGAGCCAGTCGCGCATCGACGCCGGCGTGGCCAGCGCGTCGTCGCCGGTCTCGCGATCGGCGCTGTTCAGGAAGGCCTGAACCAGCCTGAGCTGGCCCGGCGCTGGGCTCCGGGCACCCCGTTCCACGGATGACACCTCGTCAGTCGGCTACGGCTACGTGTTCCAGTGTACCGAGGCGGCGCCGTGAGCGCCGTCGGCGGCCGGTCGTCGGCGGCTGCGGCGTCTGCGATCGACCGGTCGTCGGCCGGTCAGCCGCGGGCGGCAGACGCCAGCAGCCCGTCGGGGATCGGCCGCTGGCGTCGCTCGGGCTGGACGTAGCGCTCGACCATCGCGCGCGAGCCGGCCACGCCGAGGCGCTCGAAGAGGAAGCGGAACTTGTCCTCCTGCGCGGCGATGATCTCGTCCTTCGTCGGCAGCTCCCACAGCTCGCGCTTGTACGGCCCGAGCGCCTTCTTGCGCGTCTTGTACAGGAACTGGTCCTCGGTCTCGCCTTCCGTGCGCTCGTCGGCGGTGTTGGCGAAGCACCAGCCCTCGATGTCGCGGCGCAGCTCGGCCGGGAAGGCGGGGTGCTCGTAGAGCAGGTTCTGGAAGCCGGTGGCCAGATGGATCTCCGCCGTCTCGACCTGCGGGAAGCGGTCGAACAGCTCCTCCGGCAGCGTCGACGCGCCGTGCTGGACGGCGCCGGCGAGCCCGTACTCGCGGGCTACCGCCGACAGCAGCTCGAGCGTGCCGAAGTCGAGCTTGACCTCGGCCACGCCGCCGCCAGGCAGCGGCACGCCGCCGTGGCTGGTGCCGGTCTGGACGCTGACCTTCGAGATGCCCGCCGCATCGGGCCCGGCCAGCCGGTCGAGCTCGCGCCGGAAGCCGTCGAGGTAGGCGCGCAGCTCCTCCTCGGTCGAGTTCTGCTTGCCCACTTCGCCGATCTCGCCGCCGATACTGACCGTCATGCCGGACGGCTCGTGCTGGCGGATCAGCGCCGCCAGCTCGGCCGCGCGCTGGTAGTTGATGCGCTGCTGCTCGTCGACGGTCGGCCTGGACAGGTCGACCAGCGTCGAGCTGTCGATATCGATGTTGCCGTAGCCCACCTCGAGCGCCTCGCGCGCCAGCCGGTGCAGGCCCTCGGTCGTCGTCTGCGGGTCCGCAGCGTACTTCTTGGCGTTGAACTGGTAGTGGTCGCCCTGCACGAAGACGGGACCCCGCCAGCCGGCCGCGACGCAGCCGGCGAGGACGCTGGTGATGTACTCGCCGGGCCGCTGGTAGGTGTACTCCTGCTCGCTGCGCGCCAGCTCGAAGATGATCGCGCCGGCGTCGATCGACTGCGCCGCGCGGCACATCGCGGCGGCCATGTCGAAGACCTGCGTGCGCAGGTTGACCGCCGGCACGGTGAAACGGCCGACCTCGCCGCGGCCGCGGGCCATGTACAGGTCCTGGATGCTCCACGAGAGGGCGCCCAGCTGCTGCGACGCCTCCCACACGATCCAGCGCGCGGCGTCGACGACCTCGCGATCGTCGCTGAACGTGGCCGACCACACCGCCGCCCGGATGCCCTCTTCGCGCAGGCGAGCCTCGTCGTCGACGACGAGCTGCTCCCCGTCGACGTGCAGCGAGCCTTCGAGTGAGCGGAGTAGCTCGCCGATCGAGCCGACGGCGGTTGGATGAGCCATCGCTGCCTCCTGCGCGTGGGTGGGCCAGAACGGGCGCATAGCATGGTACGCGGGCGCGCCGAGGAGTGCGTCCGCCGGACAGTCCACAACCAGCGGCGGCGGCTCGCCGTCCCGCGACCGCGCATTCCGCCACCGTCAGGTTTTGGGACTGCGATGTACGCGCCGCTGAAATGTGGCCCGTGCGACCTTTCGTGCTGCAGCGGCCCCGTGCTGCACGCATTACGAAGGGAGGAAGTCTCATGGGCATCATCGGCTTACTGGTGGTGATCATCCTGGTCATCCTGCTGCTGCGGCTCCTGTAGAGCGCGGCCGAGGAATTGACATGGAACGAGAACCGGTGACCACCAGCCGGACGGTGCGCGACGAACCGGCGACCGAGACGGTCGTTCGGGAGGAGTACCGCGACGTCGATCGCGGCATGGACGTCCACGCGGCCGCGGCAGGTGCTATAGCCCGTGACCCCATCACCTGGGGGCCGATCTGGGCCGGTGTCCTGACCGCCTTCGGGCTCTTCCTGCTGCTGAGCCTCGTGGCTCTCGCCGGCGGCCTGGCCCTGGTAGAGGTCAACGGCGCTGGCCAGCCGGCGCAGGACTTACCGGTCGATCTGATCGGCTCGATCGTGACGGGGCTGTTCCTGGTCGTTGCCTTTTTCGCCGGTGGGTTCGCCGCCTCGTGGTCAGGCGGCCTGGTCGACGAAGGTCGGGGCATCTTCCACGGCTTCCTCGTGTGGGCGCTGGCGATGGTCCTGCTGCTGCTCTTCGCGGCGCTCGGGATCGGCCAGATCTTCGGGACGGCCGGCCAGATCTTTGCCGGCCTCGGTCCGGGCGCCGTGCCCGATCCGAACGTCGATCCACAGCAGCTGACCGAGGCCCTCCAGACGGCCGCCTGGCAGACCACCTTCGCGATCGTGCTGGCGCTGGCGTCCGCCGTCCTGGGCGGGTTCGTCGGGACGATGGACCAGGTGCAGCGGCGCTGGAGCGACTACACCTCTCGCTTCTACACCACGCGCGCCCGCCGCTGATCGACTTCGGCCGCCGCCGGGTCCCGACCCGTCGCCGCTAGACGGTTCGCCGGCGGCGGTCGACGTAATCGACGAGGACGTACTCGCCCAACCGTTCCGGCGTGGCATAGAACGCCCGCCCACGGTTGAGCCGCGTCATGTGGTCGACGAAGTCGGCCAATGCGCGCGAGCGCTCGAGCATGAAGGTGTTGATGGTGATGCCGGCGCGCGTGCAGCGACCGACCTCGCGCAGCGTCTCGACGATCGTGCGCCGCGTGGGCGGGTAGCTGAACTCGACCTGGCCGCTCTCGAAGTGGGCGGTCGGCTCGCCGTCGGTGATCACGACGATCTCGCGATTGGCGGCGTGGCTGCGCGCCAGCAGCTGCCGCGCCAACATCAGCCCGTGCTGCAGATTCGTGCCGTACTCGTAGCCCTGCCAGGCCAGCCCGGTCAGCCCGCCGGCGCGGATCTCGCGAGCGTAGTACGCGAAGCCGACGACGTGCAACTCGTCGCGCGGATAGCGCGTACGGATCAGCATGTCGAGCGCGATGGCCACCTTCTTGGCCGCCAGGAAGCAGCCGCGCAGCAGCATCGAGCGGCTCATGTCGACGAGCAGCACCGTCGCCGCCCGCGTTACGGTCTCGATGTCGTGCACCTCGAAGTCCTCCGGCGCCAGTTGCAGCTCAAGCCGCGCCGGGTTGCCCGCCGGTGACGCGGAGCGCAGGCGGGACGCGTTCTCTTCGCGCGCCAGCGCGTTACCCAGCGTCCGGCGCAGGTCGAGCTCGAAGGGTCGCCCGAATTCGTACGGCCGGCTGCCCTCGCCGCGCTCGCCCAGCGCCCCGGCGGCGCCGCTCGGGTGACCGCCGAGCACGTCACGCTGGAGCCTGGCGAACAACTCGTCGAGCACCTTCTGGCCGATCGCGCGCATGCCGCGCGGCGTCAGCTCGAGCGCCGAGCCGCGGCGCTCGGCATAGCCGGCCTCCTCCAGCTCGCGGGCCAGCGCCTGCAGCCGGCGCATGTCGTCGGTCGAACCCTCGTCGAGGAGGTCGGCCAGCTCGTCGGGGTCGATCAGCTCGAGCGCGTCGGGCGAGCGTACGTCCTCGATCTGCTCGGCCAGCTGGTCGAGGCGCTGCAGCTGACCCAGCTGCTGCAGGGCGCTCGACAGGCTGAGGTTCTCGGCGCCGTGGAAGTCGAAGCGCTCACCCAGACCCTCGGGCAGCAGCTGGTCGAGGGTCGCCGCCAGCTGGGCGAGATCCCAGCGCAACCGGTCGTCGCGCAGCAGCGCGTCCATCATCTGCTGCAGCTCCTGGCGCTGCTCGGGTGCAAGCGACGCCATCAGCGATTGCATGGCCGCCATGCGCTGGGCGAGCTGGGCGATGATGTCGTCGAGCGTACGGGCGCCCGGGAAGAAGGCGCCGTGGCGGGCGAGGAACTCGCTGACGTCCGGGTTGCCGCCGGCCAGCCGCTCCTGCAGCAGCGCGTTGAGGTCGCGGACCATCTCGCGGTTGCCGCTGAGCTGCTCGGGCGTCATGCCGCGGATCGCATCGGACAGCCCCGAGAAGTACGAGTCGAGCACCTGCCGGCGCAGCTGATCGAGCAGGGCGTCGAAGCGGGCGCGCGCGTCGGGCTCCATGAAGTCGTAGTCCTGCAGCGCGCGTATGCGCCCGCCGACGTCGGGCGGCAGGTCGTCGAGTGCCCGTTGGCGGCGCGCCGCCAGATCGGCGGCGACGTCGCGCAGCGGCGCCTCATCGGGCGGTGAGCCTGCCTGCGCCGGCGCACCCTCGGCGGGTTGTCCGTCCGGGGGTTGGCCCTTGGCGGGTTGTCCGTCCGGGGGCTGGCCCTTGGCGGGCTGGCGGCCAGCGGGCGGCGCCTCGGCGAGGCGTCGCTCGAGCCCGCGCCGCTCGATCGAGACGATCTCGTCGAGCTCGCGCCGGACGTCGCCCAGCACGTCGTCCAGCTGATAGCGCTGGAGCAACTCCTGCCGCGCGCGTGCCAGCCGCGAGAGCAGCTCGCGCAACCCGGTCAGGCCACTATCCGGCTCGTGGCCGCGCACGCCGCGCGCCATCAGGCGCGCGAGGGCCGTCGCGAGATCGCCCGTCGCGAGCAGCTCGTCCGACATCTGGCCGAGCACGTCGTCGGCCGACAGCCGGGGCAGCCGCTGGCTGCCGTCCCAGCGCGCGTAGCGGTACGGGCCACGGCCGGTCAGGCCGGCCGCCGGCCGTCCCTCGCCCGCCTCGCCGTCGGGAGGCGGCGTGGGCCCGAGCGCCATCAGGCGCGGTAGCGGGCGCTGCCCTCGGTCGCCCGCTCCTTGTTGAGGCGGCGGTTCAGGTGCAGGCCCTCGAGGACGAACTCGACCGCCGAGGCGGTGGCCGCCGGGCTCGTCGCGCCGAGGCGCCGGACGGCGTCGGCCAGGCCGGCGGCGTCGGCCATCCGCCGGCGGTAATCCTCCAGCGGCACCCGATCGCCGGTCTGGAAGACGAGGCCGGACTCGAATGCCTCGACGAGTTCGTCGAGGTCGTCGATATCGATCCGCCGGCCGAAGACGTTGTGGACCGCGCGGCTGAGCAGGCGCTCGACGACGCGCTCCTCGGGCGCTTCGTCGCCGAGCGTCTCGAGCTCGATCTTGCCGGCCGTCGTGGCGACCATTGCGGGCAGGTCACTGATGCGCGGCGCGGCGCTGTCCTCGCCGAGGCGCACGGCCCGCTTGACGGCGCTGGCCAGCAGCGCCTCGAGGTTGGCGACGCTGACGCGGACGCTGACACCAGAGCGCTGGCTGATCTCGGGTGAGCGGCGCGCCAGCTGTGACACCTCGGCCACCAGCTCGAGCATGAACGGCGGCTCCTCGACCGGCGGTCCGTCGCCGTCGGCGAAGCGCGTCCGCTCCTGGCGCATGATCGCGATCTCGTCGTCGATCGTGCGCGGGTAGTGCGTCCTGACCTGCGAGCCGAGGCGGTCCTTGAGCGGCGTGATGATCCGCCCGCGGCTGGTGTAGTCCTCCGGATTGGCGCTGGCCACCACGAACATGTCGAGCGGCAGGCGCAGGGTGTAGCCGCGCACCTGCACGTCGCGTTCCTCGAGGATGTTGAGCAGGCCGACCTGGATGCGCTCGGCGAGGTCGGG
>CAYRMQ010000132.1:0-2367 GCA_964425305.1 uncultured Anaerolineaceae bacterium
TGTGCGGCGCCTTCCTGACCGGCGATATCTTCAACCTCTACGTCTGGTTCGAGGTGATGCTCATCGCCTCGTTCGTGCTGCTCGCGCTGGGCGGCCGGCGCAGCCAGATCGAGGGCGCGCTCAAATACGTCACGCTCAACCTGATCGCGTCGATCGTCTTCCTGGCGGCGGTGGGCATTCTCTACGGCGTCGCCGGCACGCTCAACATGGCCGACCTCGCCCTCCGCCTGGACGGCCTGCCGGCGCCCGGGCTGCAGACCGCGCTGGCCATGCTCTTCCTCGTCGCCTTCGGCATCAAGGCGGCGATCTTCCCGCTGTTCTTCTGGTTACCGGCCTCGTACCACACCCCGCCGGCGGCGGTGTCGGCGCTGTTCGCCGGGCTGCTGACGAAGGTCGGCGTCTACTCCATGCTGCGCGTGTTCACGCTGATTTTCGACAACGACGTGGGCTTCACGCACACGCTGATCCTCGTCCTCGCCGGCCTGACGATGATCACGGGCGTGCTGGGTGCGCTGGCGCAGCAGGAGATCAGGCGCATCCTGTCGTTCCTGATCATCAGCGGCGTCGGCTTCATGCTGATGGGGCTCGGGCTGTTCAGCGTGCTGGCCATCAGCGCGGCGATCTTCTACATCGCCCACGAGATAGTGGTCAAGACCAACCTGTTCCTGATCTCGGGCGTCATCCGCCGGCTGAGCGGCAGCTATGAGCTCACCGCCAGTGGCGGGTTGTACGCTGCCTTCCCGGTGCTCTCGCTGTTCTTCCTGGTGCCAGCTCTATCACTGTCGGGCGTGCCCCCCTTCTCGGGCTTTATGGCCAAGCTCGGTTTGGTTGAAGCGGGCGTCGAGGCGGGCCAATACCTCATCGTCGCAGTGGCGCTGGCGGTCAGCCTGCTGACCTTTTTCTCGATCGTGCGCATCTGGCAGGAGGCGTTCTGGAAGCCGTCGCCCGAAGGCAGCGCGACCGAGGTCGAGCGGCCAGGCCGCTGGGCGCTGCGCGCGCTCCAGGCGCCGATCGTCATGTTGGCCCTGCTAACGGTCGCCGTGGGCCTGCTCGCCGAGCCACTGTACCTGCTCGCGCAGGAGGCGGCGACGCAGCTGCTCGAGCCAGCTGCGTACATCGAGGCCGTGCTCGGGTCGCGCCGATGACCTCGCTGCTGGCCAACCTGCTGCTGGCGCTGGTGTGGGGCGCGATGACGGCCGACTTCTCGCTGGCCAACCTGGCCGTCGGTTTCTGTTTGAGCTTCGTCGCCCTGTATGCGTCCCAGCGTGTTCTCGGGCCGTCGCGCTACGTCCTGCGCGTCGGCCGGGTTATCGCCTTCCTCGGCTTCTACCTGTGGGAGCTGATCATGTCCAACGTCCGCGTCGCGATCGACGTGGTGACGCCGCGCACGCGCGCCCGGCCGGGCGTCGTGGCGGTGCCGCTCGACGCGCGCACCGACGCCGAGATCACGCTGCTGGCAAACCTGATCACGATGACGCCGGGCAGCCTGACGCTCGACGTGTCGGATGACCGCAAGGTGCTCTACGTGCACTCGATGTTCGTCGAGGATCCGGACGCGGTTCGCCGCCGGCTGAAGGGCAGCTTCGAGCGGCGCGTGCTGGAGATACTGCGATGATCGACACGGCGCTGATCCTCGCGCTCAGCGGTACCGTCGCGCTGCTGCTCGTCAGCGTCGCCCTCTTCGTCGCCGCTTTGCGCCTCTTCCGCGGGCCGACGCTGGCCGATCGCGTGGTCGCGCTCGAGCTCATTGCCAGCCTGATGGTCGGCGTCATCGCCATCGTCAGCATCGTCGGCGAGCAACCGATCCTGATCGACGTCGCGATCACGCTCACGCTCGTCGGCTTTCTCGGCGCGGTCGCCTTTGCCCGCTACATGGAACGCGGCGAGCGCGCCGAACGCGAGGCAGCGAGCGCTGAGGAGCAGGCGGACTAGATGAACGACCTGCTGGCCGCGCTGCTGATCCTGATCGGAGCGGTGCTGATGCTGCTCGCCGCCATCGGCATCTACCGCATGCCCGACCTGTTCACGCGGATGCAGACGTCGACGAAGGCGGCGTCGCTCGGCTCCGGCACGGCGCTGCTGGCGGTGGCCCTCCACTTCGCCGAGTTGAGCGTCGTCGTGCGCGCCCTGCTGGCCATCGCGTTCATCTTTCTGACCGCGCCGATTTCTGCCCACATGATCGCGCGAGCGGCCTACTTCGTCGGCGTCGCGCTCTGGGAACAGTCGGTCATCGACGACCTCGAGGGCCGCTACGACCGCCAGAACCACCGTCTCGACAGCCCGCCGTGGGCCCGCCGCTGAGCGCGATGAGTGGGACCGGCGGCCTTCTTCTTATACTCGAACCCGGGGTAGCGTTACGCGCCGAGC
>CAYRMQ010000132.1:2467-6819 GCA_964425305.1 uncultured Anaerolineaceae bacterium
GCGCAGGTACCGCGCTGACCCACGGCCCATCCCACGCTCGCCGAGCGTCGCTCCGCGATCAGCAGGCCCCCTCCTCAGCCGCGCGAGCCGTCCATAGTCGCGATACGCTACGGGGCGTTGAGTATGAGAGGCTCGCGCTCGCGGCGGCGGTGGCGCATGGAGCCAGCACCGCCCGGTCAGCCGGCCGCCGGCACCCCGTCCTCGACGCGCACTTCGTAGCGGCCGGCAGAGCGGGCCAGGAAGTCGTCGAGCTCCTCGAACGTCAGCGAAGTCGGGATCGGGTGGCGCTCGCGGATGCGCTCGCGCACGTCGTCGTGGTAGCGCACCAGGCCGGCGAAGTCCTTGGGATACTCGTCGGCGTCAAGGCCGATGAAGCCGCCCCGCCGGCGGGCCAGGTTGAGGACCTTGCGCCAGCGCTCGACCGGCGCGAAGCCGACGCCCTCGATACCGTGCGGGAAGAGCATCACGAAGACCTCGTCGTAGGCCTCCTCGCCGAGGTACGCCTCCAGCCGCCCGGCGGAGTCCTCGACGCTGAACAGACCCCACCACGGCACCGAGCCTGTGCGCAGGATCCACCACGGCTCCATCAGGATGAACGACTCGGCGATCAGCCGATCCGCGGGCAGCCCCCGATCGCGCAGCCACCACCGATGGAGGTCGGCCACCGGCCGGCTGAGGTCCTCCGGCTCGGTGAAGACGATGCGCCGGACGCGGAAGCCGTGCTCGTGGGCGAAGCGCTCGACGTCCTCGCGCAGCGCGGGCTCGAAGCCCCACTCGGCCTCCGGCTGCTCCTCGTCGGGCTGGTCGTGGCCCCAGTCGCGGCGATGTGAGTCGTAACGGCGGAGGTAGTCGGCGACGCGCTCGCTGCCCTCGATGTACTCCTCCGGCGTGGCGCCGCCCATCGCGCCGGGCTGGAAGTAATGCCGCTCGCCGACACGCGTCACCGGCCAGCGCCGCTCGCACTCGATGAGCATGATCGTCCCGCCCGGCTCGAGCCGCTCGTCGAGGAAGCGCCGGTAGTGCGGCCCCAGCTCGCGCTGCTTGACGCGGAAGTATGTCATCTGCTGGACCATCAGCCGGTCCTGGTTTGGGTCGTGCATGTGGTGCAGCTGCCAGGCGGGGTTGGCGTCGAGCAGCTCGCGTCCCGGCGGGCGGCCCCACTCGAGGTCGTCGGACGGCTCGTCGGGATGGATGCCCGAGCGCTGGACCGGAACCAGCCACGTCTGGCCCAGCCACGGCACGCCGAGCGCGCCGAGCAGGTGGACCGCCGCGCCGTTGGAGGAGCCGACTGCGACGGCGCGGAACTGACGCTCGGGGTACCCACGCGTGACGTAATCGTTGATCTCGAAGAGGTCGATGCCGGCCAGGCTGTCCGCCGGCACGGCCTCGCTCCAGCCGCTCCAGATGTAGATCTGGTCGCGCACCCACGGCGGCATCAGGTTGGCCACCGGGATCAGCGGACCGAGGCTGTGCGCCATCCCCAGGCGCGGGAAGTCGCGGCCGTCGAGGAAGGCGGCCAGGGCGCGCGTCATGGCCGAGGCCGAGTCGAAGTCGGCGATGAACTTGGGGGCGGTCATGGCGGGACGGTAGGCGGCCGGACGTTGCAGCCATATCGCGCGGGTACGGCGGCTCATGCACTCGCCACTGGATCGGACGCCGAGCTCCTGCCCAAGGGCGGCAGCCGTTGCATGCCGTGCAACCAACCGCCACGCGGGACGCCGGGCCGCCTCCGCCGGCGGTGGTGTGTTGCCGCCGTTGCAAGCGCTGGCCGCCAGACCCACGCCGGCCGGTTGATCGTTGCGTCGCAGGCAACGAATGGCCGGGAGCGAGCGCCGAACCGGTCGTCCGCCTGCCCTGGCCGGCTGTTGGTTGCAGCTGCTGCAACGAGCCGGTGGTTCGTTGCGCCGGATGGAAGAGTCCGCCGTGGTTGCCTGGCCGTCGCGCCGGTGCCCCAGCCGGCGCCGAGCGGCGGCCGATGGGTTCGGTACCAGCTGACGCGCGCCTGATAGAGGCTTCGCGCTGCCCCTTGTCTGGGCGCGACGGTGGGTCTGCGACGCTCCGCCGATGCAGAGACAAGCCCCCCTCGTCCTGATCACAGGCGCCACCGGGCTCATCGGCGAGGCGGCCATCCGCCGTCTGCAAGGCGACTACCGCCTGGTCGGCACGTACCGCGGCGAGGCGCCGAGCGGCCCGCCGGGTGTCGACTGGCTCGAGCTCGACGTCTCCTCAGACGAGAGCGTCCGCCGGGCGCTGCACGAGCTGGCCGAGCGGCACGGCCGCGAAATCGCGTCGGTCGTCCACCTTGCCGCCTACTACGACTTCAAGGGCGAGCCCAGCCCGCTCTACGAAGAGGTGACGGTCAAGGGCACGGCGCGCCTGATCCGCAGCCTGCGCGAGTACGAGCCGGAGCAGTTCGTCTTCTCGAGCACGATGCTCGTCCACCAGCCGGTCGAGCCGAGCGAGGAGATAGCCGAGGAGAGCCCGCTCGAGGCTAAGTGGGACTACCCCGCCTCGAAGATCGAGACCGAGCGCGTCCTGCGCGAGGAGCGTGGCGACATCCCGGTGGTATTGCTGCGCATCGCGGGCGTCTACAGCGAGGAAGGTCACTCGATCCCGCTGACGCGCCAGTTGCAGCGCATCTACGAGCGTCAGCTGGAAAGCTTCGTCTTCCCCGGTGACCCCAGCCACGGTCAGGCCTTCGTCCACCTCGACGACGTGGCCGAGGCCATCCGGCTGACCATCGAGAAGCGCCATGAGCTGCCCGCCGAGGTCGAGCTGCTGATCGGTGAGCCCGAGACGATCTCGTACGAGGAGCTACAGGACGCGATGGGCGAGGCGCTCCACGGGCGCGACTGGCCCACGATCCGCGTGCCGGCCGCCGCGGCCAAGATCGGCGCCTGGGCGCAGGACGTGGCGCCGGTGGCCGATCCTTTCATCAAGCCGTGGATGATCGACCTGGCCGACGACCATTACGACCTCGACGTCAGCCGGGCACGGGAGCTGCTCGGCTGGCGACCGCGCCACCGCCTGCGCCAGACGCTGCCGCTGATGGCGCACAGGCTGCTCGACGATCCACGCCGCTTCTACGACGTCAACGACCTGGGCGAGCCACCGGCCGACTGACCGCGCCGCATACTACGGCGCATGGAGCGGATCGAGCCGAAGAAGATCGCCCGCCAGCGCGCCGAGCGGGCGCGCGAGTCGCTGGTCGGGCTGAGCCACTGGATCCACGCCAATCCGGAGCTGGGCTATGACGAGGTGAAGGCCAGTGGATGGGTCGCCGACTTCCTGGAGAAGGCCGGCTTCACCGTCGAGCGCGGCGCCGGTGGGCTGACCACGGCGGTCGCCGCCCACTTCGGGCCGGGCCCGCTCAGCGTCGTCCTGATGGCCGAGTACGACGCGCTGCCCGAGGTCGGCCACGCCTGCGGCCACAACGTCATCGCCGCCACGGCGGTGGGCGCCGCGGTTGCGCTGGCCGGCGTCGCCCAGCACGTCGGCCTGCGCGTGTCGGTCATCGGCACGCCGGCGGAGGAGGGCGGCGGCGGCAAGATCGCGCTGCTCGACGCCGGTGTCTTCGAGGGGGCGCACCTGTCACTGATGGTCCACCCCGGGCCGAGCGACCTGCTCGAGCCGGAGGCCCTCGCCGTCCAGACGCTCGACGTGACGTACCACGGCCGCAGCGCCCACGCGGCCGCTTTTCCCGAGCGGGGCATCAACGCCGCCGACGCGATGGTCATCGCGCAGGTCGCCATCGGCCTGCTGCGCCAGGGATTGCCCGCCACGGCGCGCGTCCACGGCATCGTCACCGACGGCGGCGAGGCGCCGAACGTCATCCCCGCCCGCACGGCGGGGCGCTTCATGGTCCGCGGCACGACTCTCGAGGAGGTCGAGGAGTTGCGGCCGAAGGTGCTGCGCTGCTTCGAGGCCGGCGCCACGGCGAGCGGTGCGCGGCTCGAGATCGTCGAGCAGCCGCGCTACGCTGAGATGCGCCACGACGCCCGCCTGACCGCTCTCTACCGGCGCAACGCCGAGGCACTCGGCCGCTCGTTCGACGGCGACGGGCGCGTCGAGTTCCGCCACTTCTCGACCGACGCCGGCAACGTCTCGCGCGTCATCCCGACGATCCATCCGATCCTCGGCGTCGACTCGGCTGGCGCGGTCAACCACCAGCCAGAGTTCGCTGCCGCCGCGGCCTCGGAGTCGGCCGACCGGGCCGTCCTCGACGGGTCCGTCGCGCTGGCCTGGACGGCGATCGACGCGGCGCAGGACGAGGACCTGCGCGCCGCGCTGATGGCCGGCCAGCCTGTCCCATCTCCAGCGATGTAGCGCCGGCCCGCGGCGGGCGGCGCGGG
>CAYRMQ010000133.1:0-6574 GCA_964425305.1 uncultured Anaerolineaceae bacterium
CATGGGTTCATCGCCGCGACCAGCTGGAAGCGCGCCGGGTAGCGCACGTGGCCGCGGGCGCGGGCGATGGTCAGCACGCCTTCCTCCAGCGGCTGGCGCAGCGCGTCGAGGGCCTGCCGGTCGAACTCGGCCAGCTCGTCGAGGAACAGCACACCGCGGTGAGCGAGCGTCGCCTCGCCGGGCAGCAGCGCCGGCCCGCCGCCGACGATCGCAGCGTACGAGCTGGTGTGGTGCGGCGCGCGAAACGGCCGCTGGCGGTTGAGGCTGCCCTCGCGCAGCAGGCCGGCGACGCTCTCGATGACGGTCACCTCCATCGCCTCGTCGCCACCGAGCGGCGGCAGCAGGCCGGGGATCGAGCGCGCGAGCAGCGTCTTGCCCGCTCCCGGCGGGCCGATGAGCAGCAGGTTGTGCGCACCGGCGAGGGCCACCTCAAGCGCCCAGCGGGCGTGCTTCTGGCCGCGGATCTCGGCCAGGTCGACCGGCTCGATCTGGCCGGTCAGAGGCGCCAGCGGCTCGCGCCGGATGGAAGCGGCGACGGCGGTGGGCGCCGGATCGGAAAGCACCACCGCCGGCCGGCGGGCCGCGCGCAGCGCGTTTCGACCGCGCGGCCCGGCGACAAGCCTGGCGGCATCGTCGAGTCCCTCCAGGCCGATCGCTTCGACGCCCGTCACCAGCCGCGCCTCGCCGACGTTCGGCGCCGGCACGCCGACGCGCCGGTAGCCAGCGCGGGCGAGCGTGAAGACCATCGGCAGCACGCCGGCCACCGGCTCGATGGCGCCGCTCAGTGACAGCTCACCGAGAAGCGCCCAGCTGCCGCCGCCGGGCCGGATCTGGCCCGCTGCGACGAGGATGCCGACGGCGATGGCGACGTCGTAGGCGGCGCCGCGCTTACGCCTGTCAGCCGGCGCAAGGTTGACCGTGATCCGGCTGGCCGGGTAGTCGAAGCCGCTGTGCCTGATCGCGGCACGAACCCGCTCGCGTGCCTCGAGCAGGGCGGCGTCGGGCAGACCGACGATATGGCATGAGGGCAGCCCCGGCGCGACGTCGACCTCGACGCGGACGATCTCGCCGCGCAGGCCGTTGACGACCGCCGTGACAGCAGTAGCGAGCACCGGCCCACGTTAGTCGCGGGTGCTTGCCGGGCGATTGGCAGCGGCTTACTGCCGGCTTACCCGCACTGCCCGTCCGCGGCCGTCCGCGGCTCGCACGGCCCTCCCCGAGCCGAGGTCAGCTGCCGGCGGCGACCAGCTTGAGCGAAGGTGCCGGCGCGGCCGCGATGGACGGGCTGTCCATCGCCTTGACCAGCTCGATGATGCCGCCGGCAATTGGCGATTCGCCGCGGCGCATCATGAACGGCGTGCCGCTGTTGAGCGCGCTGATCGAGACGCGGTAGTCGTTCAGGACATGGTGCACGATCGGCCGGCGCAGCACGTTCTCGGCCGCCTTGCGGCTGATGCCGGTGAACGCGTTGGCGCGGTTGAGGACGAGGTCCATGCGTTCCTCGGGCAGGCCGATCTGGGCCATCGTGTCGAGCACGAGGCGGACGTTCTTGAGGCACGACAGGTCGGCGGTCATGATCACGAACAGGCGGTCGGCGCTCGAGATCACGTCGAGCGTGTGGTCGTCGAGGCGCTTGTCGAGGTCGACCAGCACGTAGTCGTACATCGTGCGCATGATGTCGATCACGCGCAGCAGGTGGTGGTGATCAGGGCTGACGTGCTCGGCGCTCTCCGGCGTGTTCGGCGCGAGCAGCAGGTCGACGCCCGAGCCATGGCGGACGACCACCCGCCGCATCAGCTCCTGGTCCCACTCGGGCGCGCTCACCACGTCGACGATCGAGCGGCGGTCGGTGCCGAGGTCGAGGAAGACCCGGTGGTCGCCGAACTGGAGGTTGGCGTCGACCAGCGCCACCGACCGGCGCGAGACGCGGCGCAGGGCGATGGCGGTGTTGATCGCGAGCGTCGTCGTGCCGACGCCGCCCTTGGCACCGTAGAAGGCGAACAGCCGGCCGAGGCTCTGCTCGTCGGCGGCCTTCTGGGCGACCGGCGCGTAGCGCACGAGCAGCCCGCGCACGCGCGCCGACAGCTCGATCGGGTGGACCGGCTTGGCGACGTAGTCGTCGGCGCCCAGGCGCAGGCCGCGCACCTTCGCGTCGCGGTCGGCGACCTCGCCGATGAGCACCATTGGCACGTGGCTGCCGCGCGGCTCGGCCTCGCGGATGCGGCGCACGACCTCGTCACCAGTCAGGCCCGGCGGGGCGGTGTCGAGGATGATCAGGTCGGGCCGATCGCTGACCCAGCGCTCGAGCGCCTCGCGACCGTCGGCGCAGAAGGACAGCTGTTGGCCCTCGGCAGCGAGGACATCGGCGACGGCCTGCTGGACCGCTTCATCACCGACGACCAGGATTCGGGCAGGCATTCGCACTCCACAGCGCACGGGGGATGGATGTCCCCTCGCTGACGCGATGCTATGCCCACCCGGCCGACGCGCACAGGCCGCAGTGGTACCGCTCCTAACCCATCCGTAAGGACCATCGGCATGCAGGCGGGCAGGGACGCGATGCACCCGGCCGGTGGGGAGCCGCCGCTGGCACCCGATGCTCCGGCCAGCACCCGATGCTCCCGCCAAAAGTGCATTTCCAGGAACATGGCGACCGGCAGATGGGCGCGTCAGTCCTCAGATGTGCCGCCGGGCGCCGAAATGAGGGTTTTTGACCGTATCAGCGCGTTATGCCCCGTCTTCGTGTGCCGGCCTGCGCACTTCTGGCAGGAACGTAGACCACGCTGCCAGGGCCCGACGGCACCCGGCCACCGGCCCGCCGGCACCCGGCCAGGGCCCGCCAGTGCCCTGTATCCCCGCCAAAGCCGCCTCCAAGGGTCGTGCGCGGTGCGCGAGCCGGCGGTTTCTCGCTGCGCTCACGACATGAGCAGGCAGCCTGTGAGCTGGCCCGGCAGCGAGCCGGCGCCCTACGCTCTTACTCGGTCTTGAGGCCGCGCTCGGCGTAGTACGTGATGCGGTTGGCCAGCTCGACGAATTCGACCGGGATGACGAACTTGGTCGCCGGGCCGGTGCCCAGCGCCTTGAGCGCCTCAAGGTACTGCAGCGTCATCGTCTTCTCGTCGACCAGCCGGGCCGCGGCGAAGATGCGCTCGAGCGCCTGGCTGAAGCCCTCCGCCTCGAGGATCTGCGCCTGGCGTCGGCCCTCCGAGCGCAGGATGGCGGCCTGCTTCTCGCCCTCGGCGACGTTGATGTTGGCCTGCCGCGTGCCCTCCGACTCGGTGATGACGGCGCGCCGGTTGCGCTCGGCCGAGAGCATCCGGTTCATCGCCTCCTGCACGTCACGCGGCGGGATGATCTCGCGGATCTCGACGGTCGTGACCTTGCCGCCCCAGCGCTCGGTCTGCTCGTCTAGCTTGGCGCGCAGGACCTCGTTGATCTGGTCGCGCTTGGACAGCACGTCGTCGAGCAGGATGTCGCCGATGACGGCGCGAAGGGTGGTCGTGGCGATGCCCTGCAGCGCGCCGGCGAAGTTCTGCACGTTGACCTCGCTGCGCAGCGGGTCGACGATGTACCAATAGATCAGGAAGTCGATGTTGATCGGCGCGTTGTCCTTGGTGATCGTCGTCTGGCTGGGGACCTCGATGAACTTCTCGCGGATGTCGACCTTCACCGGCCGGTCGATGACAGGGATCAGGAAGCGCAGGCCGGGGTCGCGCACCAGGCTCGGATCGGTGCGTCCCAGGCGGAAGATCACCATTCGTTCGTACTGCTGCACGACCCGCACCGACAGGTACAGCACGACCAGCGCGAAGACGATGATCGCGACGACGACCGACAGGAGCACGGTATCGAGTTCGGGCATCGGGCTTCCTTTCTACTGGGCCGGCGTGGCCGGCGGTTCTAGGCCGGCGTGGCCGGCGGTTCTAGGCCGGCGTGGCCGGCGGTTCGACCGGCTCGACGATCAGCATCAACCCCTCCTTGCGCACGATCCTAACCGACGTGCCGCGCTGGAGCGGACTTTCGTCAGCGGTGCGCGCGCTCCACTCCTCGCCGGCGGCATAGACGGAGCCGACGGGCATCAGCGGCCGGCGCACCTCGCCCAGCACGTCCCCTGGCATGTCGCTGCCGATCAGCCCGGGCGCCGTCGCCAGCCGGCGGTTGCGCACGACGGCGTAGGCGACGAAGACCATGAACATGCCGGTCAGGATGGTCATCGTCACGATGACCGGGATCGCGACGCGGATGTCCGGCGCCGCCGGCGTGCCCGGCTCGGTGTACAGCGCCGCGGCGCCCAGCGCGAAGCAGACGATGCCGGCGATCGTCAGCAGGCCGTGGCTGGTGATCGTGAACTCGAGGATGAACAGCACCACGGCCAGCGCGATGAGGAGCAGGCCGGCGACGTTGAGCGGCAGGCTGCCGAAGCCGATGAAGGCGAGGATGATCGAGATGCCGCCCAGGATGCCGGTCACGAAGTTCGGGTTCTGCAGCTCGAAGATCAGCCCGTAGAAGCCGATCGTGAAGAGGATGAAGGCGATGTTGGGATCGGACAGCAGGTGCAGGAAGGCCTGCAGCGGGTTCATCGGCAGCTCGACCGGCTCGGCCCCGGCCAGATCGAGCGTCACCGGCTCGCCCTGGACGTCGACCGTTCGCCCGTCGGCGAAGGCGAGCACCTCTTCGAGGCTGGCCGCCACACCGTCCACGCCGCCTTCCTCGACCGCCTCGCCGGCGGTGTAGGAGCGCGCGTCGACGACCGTCGTCAGCGCCCAGTCGGCGTTGCGCTCCGGGCGAAGCTCGCGGATGCCGCGCAGGAGTGCCTGGGTGTCCTCCATCACTTTCCGGCGCAGGTCCTCGGGGATGTCCTCGCCGCTGCCGGTCACCGGCGTGGCGGCGCCGATGTTCGTGCCGGGCGCCATCAGCGCGATGTGGCCGGCCATCGTGATGAACGTGCCCGCGCTGGCGGCATGCGCGCCGGGCGGCGCGACCCACACGATCGTCGGCAGCGGCGCGTCGAGCAGCGTGCCGACGATGTTGCGCGTGGCGTCGAGCGCGCCGCCGGGCGTGTTGATGCGGACGATCGCCGCCGTGGCACCCTCGCGCGCGGCCTTGGCCAGCCCCTCGCGGAGGTAGCCGGCCATGACCTGGTCGACGATGCCGGTGGTGGGCAGGACGTAGACGCGTCGCTCGGGCTGGGCGCCGTAGACCGACCCCACGACGACCATCGCCAGGCCCATGGCGAAGAGCAGGCGGGCCAGGCGTGCCAGTCTCAGCCGGGTCCGCTTTCCATACATTTGACCGAACATTTGACCGAATTATCGCCTAAGGCGCCGCTGATGCCCTCCGACGCGCCAGGAAGTCGTACAGCAGGCGGCTCCAGGTCTCCAGGCGGTCGCTCACCTCGGCCACCTCGGTGAAGCCGGCGAAGCGGCCCTCGAGCTTGTGCGTCTCACGCACCGCTACCGGCCTGCCGGCGGCGTCGGCGGCGAAGACGAGCCCGAGATGGACCGCGCCTACCGGATCGTCGTCGTCGTTGAGCACGCCCAGCGGGCGGAACTCGGGCTCGAAGTCGGCGGCGACCTCCTCGCGCCACTCGCGGCGCAGGCCGCCGAGCGGGTCGCCGTCGCCGGGATTGATGTGGCCGCCGATGCCGATCGAGTAGCGCTCGTGCAGCCGAGCGTCACCGCCGGCGCGCGTCCGCCGCATGAGGAAGATGCGCTCGCCGTCGAAGAGGGCGAGGTACGGGATGACCTGCTTCCACGCCGGGTCGTCCTCGACCTCGTCGCGCGGGCGGAATGCGCCGGCCCGGGTCACTGCGGAGAGGTACGGCTCGAGCGCGACCGGGCGCACGCCGCGCCAGCCAAGGCCGCCGGGCACGCTGGCGCGCGGCAGCCCGAGCACCAGCTCGCCCGGCTCAGCCATCGAGGGCCGGGACGGCCTCCAGCGCGCGCTCGACGGCGTCGCTCGGGTACTCGTAGTCCTCGAGCTGGCCGGCGAGGTGGCGCTCGTAGGCGGTCAGGTCGAAGTGGCCGTGGCCCGACAGGTTGAAGAGGATGACGCGCGGCACGCCCTCCGTCCGCGCCTGCTCGGCCTCGTCGATGACGGCCTTGATGGCGTGGTTGGTCTCGGGCGCCGGTACGATGGCCTCGCTGCGCGCGAACCTGACACCGGCCTCGAACGTCGCGCGCTGGTACGCGGCGCGCGCCTCGATCAGGCCCCGCTCCTTGAGCAGGCTGACCAGCGGCGCCATGCCGTGGTAGCGCAGGCCGCCGGCGTGGATCGGCTCGGGCACGAAGTCGTGGCCGAGGGTGTGCATCTTGACCAGCGGCGTCATCTGGCCGGTGTCACCGAAGTCGTAGCGGTACTCGCCGCGGGTCAGGCTCGGCGCGGCCTGCGGCTCGACGGCGATGACCCGGTAGCTCCCCTCGCCGCGCAGCTGGCGGCCGATGAACGGGAACGCCAGGCCGGCGAAGTTCGAGCCTCCGCCGATGCAGCCGACGATGACGTCGGGCTCGTCGCCGGCGAGCGCCAGCTGCTCGAGCGCCTCCTGGCCGATGACCGTCTGGTGCAGCAGGACGTG
>CAYRMQ010000134.1:0-6555 GCA_964425305.1 uncultured Anaerolineaceae bacterium
GTGGGATATGCCCACAACTCGGCTGATACCTGGCGAGCTGGATGGCCCTCGTCGGCCCAAAGTCGGCCGTTTGTGGAGGATACCCACGAGCCGGCCGTGGAAACCGGTTTGAAGGCGGCCGCCGGCCGGCTTTCTGGCTGCGTTGTGGGCGATAGCCACAAAGTGCGCGAGAGCCGGTGTGTCGGGCGCTCGGTGGTCCCTCTTTTGCGGTTCAGTTGTGGGATATGCCCACATCACTCGGGATCACTCGGGCGAGCGACTCGGGCGAGCGACTCGAGGAAGAACGCGGGGAGGACCTGGCGCGCGGAGCCTTGATCAGGACGGTGCCGGTCGGTGGGTGCTGACCGGCGCGCAGCGTGGCCAGCACCCTGCTCGTCCTGAGCAGAGGCAGGTCGACGAGCAGGTCGGCGTACTCGGCGAGGACGCGGCGATTGAGCCTCGTGTCGGCGACAACCAGCAGGAAGTGCTCGACCGGGTCGTCGCGCAGCTTGAGTTTGTGGCGCCGGGTCTGCGCTTGGATGTCGTACAGCCGATGCTCGTGCTCGACCGCCGTACGTTCGCCAAGCCCGTAGATGACCGCATCCCAGGCGCGCAGCTCGGGCCGGTCGGGGTGGCGCGGCAGTGGCACCTCGGTCCGGTAGGTCAATGGCCGGCCGACGCAGCCCAGCAGCGCCTGCATTCTCGGCGCCTGGCCAGCATCACGGATCGGTCGACCACCCGGAAAGGCCGTGGCCGCGATGTCGAGGCCGAGTACCGCCCCGACGCGATAGATCACGACCACCGGCACCCTGGCCAGCTTCCCGCCTTCGATCCGGCTGTAGTCGGCGCGATCGATCCGGGCCGCGGCCGCAACCTCGCGCTGGCTCAGCCCGAGCGCCAGGCGGGCCGTCCGAAACTCCTTGCCGAGATTGGCCAGTGCCTCTGTCGCGCGACGCGAGCCGCGGTCGTGGGGTCGTTCCAGGGGCGGCATCACCGGAGTCTGGCGGCCAGCGCTCACCTGCCGCTTATCTGCCGTGTGCCCGGGCACTTGTGGACTATTTCCACGAGCGCGACGGGCGGCTCGCCATGACGGGTTCGAACGTGGGACATACCCACAATCGGTACCGGTCCGGAACGCAACCGGGCGCTTTGTGGGATACGGCCACAACCGGGCCAGGCTGGAGCACCAGACTGGGCCCGGTCGTGGGAAATACCCCGGAAGTCCGGCTCTTGGTCCTCGCCCGGCGGAGTCGTGGGACATTCCCACACGGGGGGTCATACGGGCCGGTTCACGGACCAACAGCAAAGCGGCCACTGACCGGTTGCGCCTGTGAGTGACACTGCAGCCGTGCAGCCGCCTGAAGTGAGCTACGCGCGCAGCGGCGACGTGGCCATCGCCTACCAGGTAGTGGGATCGGGCGGAACCGATGTTGTCTTCGTGCGCCACATGAGCGGCGACCTGCTGTCCACCTGGGAGCAGCCGCGGCTCGTGCGCCACGTGGAGGGACTGGCCGCGAACGGCCGCCTGTTGTTGATCGACCGGCGCGGGACGGGGCTCTCGGACCGCGTGCGAGAAGTCCAGTCGCTGGAGACAACGATGGACGACATCCGCGCCGTCATGGACCACGCCCGCTCTGAGCGCGCCGTGCTGTGGACCGGGTTACACAGCACCGGCATCGGTGTCCTGTTCGCGGCGACGTATCCCGACCGATGCGCCGGCCTGATGCTGCTCGATCCGCAGGTCAGGGGCACGCGCAGCGACGACTATCCGTGGGCGCCGAGCGCCGAAGAGTGGCGCGAGCGGCTCCGCGCCATCCGCGCCGGATGGGGTGAGCGAGGCTTTCTCGAGGCCGTGGCGCGCGAGTGGGCGCCGGACATGGCCGGCGACGCGGTCTTCATCGACTGGCTGGTTTGGCACATTCGGCGCAGCCTCAGTCCCGGCGCCGCGCTGACGGCCTATCGCATGGCGATGGAGGTCGATGTGACCGACGTGCTCGCCGCGGTCCGGGTGCCGACGCTCATCCTGCCGCGACCGACGGAGCCCGACCGGGCGCGCTACGCTGCGAAGCGCATCCGCGACGCGCAGGTCATCGAGCTGCCATGGTTCGAGGGCATCTTCACCTGGACACAGGACGAGCCGCACCGGGCGACCATGGAGGCGTCCAGCCGGTTCATCGCCTCGCTGGCTCAGCCCGCCAAACCCAGCCGCGTGCTCGCCACAATCCTGTTCACCGACATCGTCAGGTCGACAGAGACCGCGGCGCGAATCGGCGACGCAGCGTGGCGCGAGCTGCTGGGTCGCCACCACGCCCTGGTCAGGCGCGAGCTGGCCCGCTTCGATGGGCGCGAGCTCGATACCGCCGGCGATGGTTTCTTCGCAACGTTCGACGGACCGGCCCGCGCAGTGCAGGCCGCTGCCGCCATCCGCGATGCGGTCCGCGTGCTGGGGATTGAGGTGCGCGCAGGCCTCCACGCCGGCGAGTGCGAGCTGCACGAGGGCAAGGCAACGGGGATTGCGGTCTCGATTGGTGCGCGGATCTCGGGACTTGCCGGAGACGGCGAGATCCTCGTCTCGAGCACGGTCAAGGATCTGGTGGCGGGATCCGGGCTGCGCTTCGAGGATCGCGGCGCGCATGAGCTCAAGGGAGTGGACGGCGCCTGGCACCTCTTCGCCCTGACCTGAGCCACTGCCGCTACCGCGCCGTGGCAGGGCCCACATCGGCCCGACCGCGAGGTGAACCGTGGATCCACCAGCGCCTCCGCCGTAACGCTGATCGCCCTGCTCGCGATGCCGAGGCCGGCCGCTTGTCCGCGGTGTGCCCGGGCATTTGTGGGCTATCTCCACGAGCGCGACGGGGTCTCGCAACCACCGGATGGAATGTGGGACATACCCACAGTCCGGACCCGTCCCGGAATACAACCGTGCGCCCTGTGGGGCATGGCCACAACTCGGGCGGGCGGGAGCGCAAGCCGGGCTGGGTTGTGGGAAATACCCACGCTACCCCGTTGCCGGTTGGTCGGAGTGCCTGCCGCCCGTCGAGGAGGCGGCCCCGCGGATCGGGGCTAGGGCGAGGGAGCGGGGGTCTCGGCGCCCTGGCCGGGGATGATCAACTGCTGGCCGATGAAGATCTTGTCCCAGTCCTCGATGTCGTTGGCGTCGGCCAGCGCAGTCGGTTCGACGCCATACAGCTCGGCGATGCTCGAGATGGACTCGCCTGACTGGACGATGTGGATGCCAGGCGGCGGTGAGACGGACGACGGGATGGGGATGATCAGCTCCTGCCCGACGAAAAGGAGGTCCGGGTTCTCGAGGTTGTTCGCGGCGGCGATCTCGAGATACGGCACGCCATAAAGCAGCCCGATGCTGAAGAGCGACTCGCCCGGCTGGACGATGTGGACGCCGCCGGGGCTCGCCTGCGCCGTCGGCTGCGGGCTGCCATCGGCGGTCGGCTCGGGCGACGCCGGCGCGGAGGCCGTCGGCTCGAGCGCGGGTGACGGCGAGTCGGCGGGCGGCGACTCCGTGCCCGGGGACGGGCTGGGGCTGACCACCGCCTGGCCGTCGCCGGGCGGCCGGAACTGGAGGATGCCCATGGCCAGGAGCAGGGCGAACAGCGCCGCCATGAACGCGACCGCCAGCAGCGCGGCGACCACCATCGACATGAACGACGTCCCCTGGCCCGGGCCGGCGTAGCGGTTCGTCACGGGCGAATCATAGCGGCGACAAACGGTCCGTCAGGGCCGCCCGGCGGCGGCATAGCGGCTGTGGCTACCGAACAGCTCGATCGACAGCTCGGCGACGGCGTCCATCTTCAGCTCGGTCATGAAGCGCCCGCCGACCTCGGCGGGCGGCACACGCCGGGCATAGCGCTGCGGGGCCAGCACGATCTGGCGCGTGTCGGCGCGGTTGGCGGCATCGACGAGGGCGAGCAGGTCATCGAGCTCGTCGAGCGGCACATTGGTGCGCACCAGCTCGGCAGCGACACGGACGATGTCGGGCATGCGCGCGATGACGAATGGATCGCGCACCCGCTGGCCGAGCGCCCGGATGACCTGTTGCTGCCGGCGGGCGCGCTCGTAGTCGCTGTTGTTCGGCCCAAAGCGCGAGCGCACGTAGGTGAGCGCCGCCTCGCCGTCCAGGTGGATTCGGCCGGGCTCGAGGTAGAGCTTGTGCAGCGGGTCTGCGATCGGTTTGGTGACCTCGACCTCCACCCCGCCGACGGCATCAATCAGCTGCCTGAAGCCTTCCATGTTGACGACGGCGTAGTAGTGGACGTCGACGCCGAGCAGGTAGCCGACCTCGCGCGTGAGAGTGCCGATCGGCCCGTCGGGAAAGCGGTCCGGGTTGCTGCGCGCCCGCGAGAGCAGCGAGTTGATGCGCGGGTTGAAAGTCGTGCCGTCGTACATCGGCAACCGCCCCGTGTCACGCGGGAAGCTGATCTGGACGACCTCGCCGCGCCCGCGGTCGAAGCTGGTCAGCATGATCGTGTCGGTCAGGGCATGGTCGCGGTTGCTGGCGCTGTCGACGCCGACGAAGAGGACGTTGATCGGGCCGTCCGCCGGCAGCGGGCCGCCTGGCGTCTTGCCGATGACGTCGTCGAGATCGTCTTCGCCGCCCTCGAAGATCGGCGCGGCGTTGGTCGAGATGCCGTGGACGTACCAGCCGGCGAACCCGTGGGCAGCGACCATTACGACGCTGAGGACGACCATCAGCGGCAGCGCTAAGTCGCGTGAGACCGGCCGGCGGCGCGCGCCGTTCCAAGCATCGACGATCGCCAGCACGCGCCACAGGCCGTGACCGGCGATGACCGGCAGGGCACCGACCATCACCGTCGGGATCAGCAGGCGGGCGGCGAAGGCCTGCGGCGAGGAGATGAGCGCCGCCAGCAGCGCGATCGCGAGCAGCAGCGGCGGCAGCAGGAAGAGCAATCCGCGCCAGCCGCGGCCGAGGTACAACTGGCCGAGGCCGGGCCAGACGAAGGAGAGCAGCTGGGCCGCGGCCGAAGAGCGCGCTGCAGGCAGACGGCCTTCAGGTGGCAGATAACTCACGGCGGTTCAAATGATCAGTGAAATCGGCCATGACCGTCAGACTCTTCTGCACGCCTGTTTGCAAGCACTTAGAGACGATGGACCAGCCCATAGACAGGATTGACTAGGTAGATCTGGGTACTCTGACGCAGTTGGTGGAGCCCCTGCGCCGCGCCATAGTGGTGACGCGCGGCAACGAATAGACTTGCTGCGCCGTCGGGAACCTAGATGGCGGAGGAAATGCCGTGATAACGGACCGTACAGCCAGGGTATTCGGCCTGTGATCCGCAAGCACGGGAAGCTGCTGCGACTCTCGCTGGCAGCGGCCGACGGGGTGGCGGCGGTCGCGCTGTTCCTGGCTATCTCCGAGCTCCGCTTCGGCAGCGGGTGGGAGAGCATCTGGGCCGACCTGTTCAGCCATTCGTGGGCGCCTGCCGTACTGCTTGCCGGCGGCTGGATCGCCGTGCTATGGAGCCAGGGGCTGTATCGGCTGCGCCAGCGCTGGTCGTTCACGGCGCAGGTCATGGCGATGGGGCGCGCGCTTGTCGGCATGACAGTCCTTACCTTTTCCGCTCTATTCTTCTTCAAGCTCGAAGACGTCAGCCGGGCGTTTATGCTCGCCATGCTGCCCTCGCTAGCGCTGGGCTCGCTCGGACTGCGCGGGATGATCCACGCCTGGCTGGCTGTGCTCCGCCGCCGTGGACAAGGCCGGCGCAACCTCTTGATAGTGGGCTCGGGCGAGACAGCGTTGCACTTCGCAGCCGAGCTGGAGGGTCACCCGACTCTCGGCCTCAACATCGTCGGCTACGTCAACGGCACGTCCGAGCACGGCACGACCGACGAGCCGGACATGCACTGGCCCTACCTAGGCACGACAGACAAGCTGGCCGACGTGCTGCACGACAACGTCATCGACGAGGTCGCCGTGTGCCTCGATCTCGCGTCGTGGCAGACGATCGAGGAGATCATCGAGCTGTGTCGGACTGTCGGCAAGGTCGTTCGTATCCCGCTCGCCGGCGGCATCCTGACGCACGGAAGCGCCCACGTCGAGCAACTCTCGGGCATCCCGATCCTCTCGATCAGTCAGGGGCCGGACCGGCAGCTGGCCCTGGCGGCCAAGCGGCTGATCGACGTCGGCCTGGCGGCCATCGGGCTGCTCGTGCTGGTGCCGGCCACGGTCGCCGTTGGGTTGGCGATACTGCGCGAGGACGGCCGGCCGATATTCTTCCGACAGGAGCGAGTGGGCCTGCACGGACGGCGCTTCCGGGTGCTCAAGTTCCGCACAATGCGGCACGACGCCGAGCAGCTTCTGCCCGAGCTGATGGCGCTCAACGAGGTCAACGGCCAGGCTTTCAAGGTGACCTACGACCCGCGCGTCACTCGCGTCGGGGGCTTCCTGCGACGGACCAGCCTGGACGAGCTGCCTCAGCTATGGAACGTGCTGCTGGGGCAGATGAGCATCGTCGGGCCGCGACCGCCGTTACCGGCCGAGGTCAACGAGTACGACATCTGGCACCGCCGCCGGCTGTCGATGAAGCCGGGCATCACCGG
>CAYRMQ010000135.1:0-6483 GCA_964425305.1 uncultured Anaerolineaceae bacterium
CAGCGCGCGGGAGCCAGTCTGCCCGACCTGCTCACCGGCGGCCGGTTGACCGTCGGCGTGCGCCTGCCCGACCACGAGGTCCCGCGCCGGCTGGCGAGCCTGCTCGGTCCCATCGCCGCCAGCTCGGCCAACGTCTCGGGCGAGCCGGCCGCGACGACGGCCGAGCAGGTGCTGGCAAGCCTCGCCCGGGAGGTGGCGCTCGTCCTCGACGACGGGCCGGTCCGCGGCGGTGTGGCATCGACCGTCGTCGCCTGCACGACCGACGATCCCAGGCCGCGCGTCCTGCGCGAGGGGGCGCTGACGGAGGCGCAGATTGTCGACGCCGCACGCGGCTAGCCTGCCTCATCTCCAGGCTGCGGCGACAATCGGCGGCGGACGGCACGCGGCGCGTTCTTCGTCAGCTGACGAGCTGGTGAGCGGTACCTGTGCTCCGCCGGCTTGAGCAACGACGTAGCGACGAGCCGAGCGCGGGCCCCCGTGCCCGGTACACTGGCAAGCGAGCCGCGCAGCAGCCGCCTGGGGAGACCGCGATGTCGATTTCAACCTCCTCCCGAGCCGCCTGGTCCTCGATCGCCGAAGTCGACCCCGAGCTGTGGTCGGCGCTGGTCGGCGAGCGCGAGCGGCAGCGCTGGAAGATCGAGCTGATTGCGAGCGAGAACTACGCCTTTGCGCCGGTCCTCGAGGCGCAGGGTTCGTGGCTGACCAACAAGTACGCCGAGGGGCTGCCCGGGCGGCGCTACTACGGCGGCTGCGAGTACGTCGACGAGGCCGAGCGGCTGGCCCAGGAGCGCGCGCTGGCGCTCTTCCCCGGCGCCGAGCACGTCAACGTCCAGCCGCACGCCGGCGCGCAGGCGAACATGGCCGCCTACCTCGCCGTCCTCGAGATCGGCGACAGCATCCTCGGCATGAACCTCGCCCACGGCGGCCACCTGACGCACGGCTCGCCGGTCAACTTCAGCGGCAAGTGGTTCAAGGTCCATCCCTACGGCGTGCGCCGCGACGACGAGCGCATCGACTACGACGCCCTCGCCGAGCAGGCGGCCGAGGTCCGGCCGAAGCTGATCGTCGCCGGCGCCAGCGCCTACCCGCGGATCATCGACTTCGAGCGGATGGCGCAGATCGCGCGTGACGTCGGTGCCCGGCTGATGGTCGACATGGCCCACATCGCCGGGCTGATCGCCGCCGGCCTGCATCCCAGCCCCTTCCCCCACGCCGACATCGTCACGACCACCACGCACAAGACGCTGCGCGGTGCGCGCGGCGGGATGATCTTCTGCCGCGAGAGCCTGGCCAAGCAGATCGACAAGTCCGTCTTCCCGGGCATCCAGGGCGGGCCGCTGATGCACGTCATCGCCGCCAAGGCGGTCGCCTTCAAGCTCGCCGCGACCGACGAGTTCCGCGAGGACATGCGCCGCACGATCGAGAACGCCGGCGTCCTCGCCGCGACGCTCGCCGAGCGCGGCGCGCGCGTGGTCTCGGGCGGCACGGACAACCACCTGCTGCTCGTCGACGTGACGCCGCTGGGCGTGACCGGGCGCGAGGCGGAGAGCATCCTCGACGGCATCGGCCTTACCGTCAACAAGAACGCCATCCCGTTCGACGAGAACCCGCCCAATATCGCGTCGGGCATACGCCTGGGCACGCCGGCGACGACGACGCGCGGCTTCGGCCCGGACGAGATGCGTCAGCTCGGCCGGATTATCGTGACCGCCATCGAGCGCCGTGACGACGAGGCGGCACTCGCCGGCCTGGCCGACGAGGTGCGCCAGATCTGTGCCCGCTTCCCGGTGCCCGGCCTGCCCGAGACGTGACCCCGGCCGCCCTGGAGGCCGCCCTCGAGGCCCTGCCGGTCATCCTGCTCGCCTTCGTGGCAACAGCCGGCGTCAGCTTCGTGCTGACGCCGCTGGTCATCCGTTTCGCGCCGCACATCGGGGCCATCGACCACCCCGACGACAGCCGGCGCGTGCACGTCCACCCCATCCCGCGGGCCGGCGGCCTGGCCGTCGCCGGCGCCTTCGTGATCGTCGGGCTGGTCGGCCTGCTCGTCAACGAGGCGCTCCAGTTCGCCCCGCCGCTGCGCTCGGTGCGCTGGCCGCAGGTCGTCGCGCTGTTCACCGGCGTCGCCCTCGGTGCCAGCCTGGGCTATCTCGACGACCGCTTCCAGCTGCGCGCACGCTGGCAGCTGGCCAGCCAGCTGATCCTCGCCGGCGTCGCCATCCTCGGCGGGATCCTGATCACGAACATGGTCAATCCCGTCGGCGGCGAGCCGCTGCGCTTCCTCGGCCCGGCGGCGATGGCGGTCACGACGCTGTGGATCGTGGGCATGCTCAACAGCGTCAACTTCGTCGACGGGCTGGATGGGCTGCTCGCCGGCATCGCCCTCATCGCCGCCGTCACGCTGGGCATCATCTCGCTCGTCACCAGCCCGATCCAGCCCTTCGTCGCGGTGCTCTGCGCGCTGCTCGCCGGCTCGCTGGTCGGCTTCCTGCCCTACAACTTCCATCCGGCGCGGGTGTTCATCGGCACGGCCGGCGTCTTCGCCGTCGGTTTCGCGCTGGCGACGCTGTCGATTCTCGGCACGGCGAAGGTCCTCGTCGCGCTGCTCGTGCTGGGCGTGCCGATCATCGACACCTTCTGGATCATCATTCGCCGGCTCAGCGAGCGGCGCTCGCCCTTCAGCGCCGATCGCGGGCACTTCCACCACCGCCTGCTCGACCTCGGCCTCTCCCACCGCCAGGTCGTGCTGCTGATCTACTTCCTGTGCGGCGTGCTCGCCTTCCTCGCCCTCGGGCTTTCCGGCCGCGGGCAGGTGTCGGCGTTCGTGATCATCGTCATCGGCAGCGGCCTGGCGCTGTACCTGATGACGCGCCGCGCACGCGAGTCGCTCGACCGCCACAGCTACGAGGAAGAGGAGGAGCCGGAGCTGCTCGCCGACGTGCGCGACATGGGCCGCGAGATCACCGGCGGCCGGCAGGGAGGCGGCTGATGGGCTGCTATACTCGCCCCGCGTTGCCAGGTCGCCGGTGAACGATTTCGGGCGGGCGGGCGCCTATCTCGCCCTCTTCTCGGAGATCGCACTCACCCTGCTGATCACGACCCTCGCCGGGGTGCTGGTCGGTTACTGGGTGGACCAGCGGCTGGGAACGCTGCCCATCTTCGTTGTGGTGGGATTGCTCCTCGGCTTCGGGGCTGGCGGACTGGCAGTTGCCCGGCTGATCGGCCGCTTCCTCGCCCGGTTCGAGTAGAGACAGGCCCAGAGAGAGACCAGCCGCGGTCCGAACGGCCGCGCCCAGCAGGAAAAGCGTGACCCAAGAACCTACGCCCAGCGACAGTTCGACCGACGCGACGCGCGCCGGCGAGTCGACGCAGCCGGTCCAACGAGCGGGCTCCGAGCCGACGGCCACCGATGCGATGCGCGGGGCGCTCGGGCCCGAGCTGGGCAGCGACGCCGTGCAGGCCAGTGGCGCGGTCGTCTTCGGTATCCCGCGCAACCGCCTGAAGTGGGCGCTCGTCGCGGCCGCCGCGATCGTCGTGCTGCAGGCGGCGGCCATGTTCGTAGTCCCGCCCTATGCCTGCGAGCCGGGCGTCACGCCGTGCGTGCCGGCACAGGATCCGGGCGCGCAGTTCTCGTTCCCCGAGGACGCCATCCTGGCCAACTTCGAGCTGCCTGCGCCGCACGTGGTCTATAGCCTGACGCCGGGCAGCGCCTCGACCGACATCGTCACCTTCGACCTTTCGATCCCGGCCTCGATCTTCACCGGCTGGCTGGTCGCCGCCCTCGTCATCGTCCTGGCAGCGCTGCTGGCGCGGCGCGTCGAGACCATCCCCAGCCGCGCCCAGAACGCGCTCGAGTACGTCTACGAGGGGCTGGCCAGCTTCGCCACCTCGCTGGGCGGCCCCGGCGCGCGCCGCTACGTGCCCATCTTCGTGGCCTTCTTCATCTTCATCCTGCTCAGCAACTGGAGCGGCCTGCTGCCCTTCGTCGGCCGGACGCACGAGCTGCGCGCGCCGACGTCGGACGTCAACGTGACCATCGGCCTCGCCCTCGTCGCCTTCGTCATGTTCCACGTCGAGGGCGTGCGCCGGCTCGGCTTCGGTGGCTACTTCGGCAAGTTCTTCAGCCTGCGCGGCTTCCGTGAGGGCATCGGCGCGGGCATCATCGCCCTCTTCGTCGGCGTCCTCGAGTTCCTGCTCGAGTTCGTCAAGCCCGTCACGCTGTCGATGCGACTCTTCGGCAACATCTACGCCGGCGAGATCGCGCTGGGCGTCATCAGCGCCCTGACCATCTTCGTCATCCCGGTCGCGATGCTCGGCCTGGAGGTGCTGCTCAACTTCATGCAGGCGCTGATCTTCTCGGTGCTGGCGCTGATGTTCACGCTGGCCGCGGTCGAGGCGCACCACGAGGACCACGAGGAGCACCCGCCCCTGCCCGAGGGCAACATCGAACCGGAGTTCAACGGTCAGGCCGCCCACGCCTGACCCTCAACCACGGCCCAAGCAGGCCCGGCGAGTGCCGGGCAGAAGGAGGAGCAACAGCAACATGGAGATCATTGGAGCAGGGCTGGCGGCCCTCGGTGTCATCGGCCCCGGGCTGGGCATCGGCATCCTGACCGGCATGGCGACGAGCGCCATCGGCCGCAACCCCGATGCCGCGCCGCAGATCCGCGCGACGTTCATCATCGGCGCCGCCTTCGCCGAAGGGCTGGGCGTGCTTGCCGTCGTCGTCGGCATCCTGGCCATCTTCCTCAGCTAGCTGGAGGCGTCGGCAATCGTGGACATCCTGGCCGTGGCCGGTCCGCCGCCGGCGGACCTCGCGGCAGTCTTCGCCGTCGCGGAGCCGGGCGCCGAGGGGGCGGGCTTCCAGATCAACCTGTTCTGGGTGGTGACGCAGGCGGCGACGTTCCTGTTGTTCCTGGTCATCCTCTGGTTGGTCGCCTTCAAGCGCATCGGGGGAGTGCTGGAGGAGCGCCGCGCGCGCATCGAGCAGGGCCTGCGCGACGCCGACGCCGCGCGCCAGGAACGCGAGCGGGCGGCAGCCGAGCGAACCGCCGCGTTGGCCGCCGCACGGCACGAGGCCAACGACATCCTCGCCCGCGCCCAGAAGCTGGCCGACGAGAACCGCGAGCGGGACATGGCCGAGACGCGCGCCGAGCTCGAGCGCCTGCGCCAGAAGGCGGCGGCCGACATCGACGCCGAGCGCCAGCGCGCGCTGGCCGACCTCCGCGCGCAGGTTGCCGACCTGGCGCTGCTGGCGGCCGGCCGCGTGGTCGGCGAGACGATGACGCAGGAGCGCCAGCGCCGGCTGGTCGAGGAGTTCCTGCGCGACGTCACCGGCGGCCGTGCCGCCGCCGGCGAGCGTGCCACGACCGGCAACGGCCGGCGCAAGGGCAGGGGCTAGATGGCCCGCGCCCGGACGACGACCGCGCGCCGTTACGCCGAGGCGGCCTACGAGATCGCCGAGCGCGACGGCACGGTCGACGACTGGCTCGCGCAGCTCGAGCGCGTCGCGCAGGTCTCCGCCGATCCGGACACCGTCAGGCGGCTTGAAGACCCCGCCGTGCCGCTCGACGTGCGCACCGACGCGCTGCTCGGCGCGATGGGCACCGACCTGCTGCCGCCGGTGCGCAACCTGCTCCAACTGCTGCTGCGCCGCCGCCGGATCGAGCAGCTCGCCCGAATCGGGCGCGAGTTCAGACGGCTTTACAATCGCCGTCACGAGATCACCGAGGCCACCATCGTCAGCGCCGTGGAGCTACAGCCTGACGAGGTGGCCGCGCTTCGCCGGCGCGTCGAGGAGATGGCCGGCGGCAGCGTCGAGCTGGAGCTGGAAATCGACCAATCGCTGCTCGGCGGCGTCCAGCTGAGGCTGGGCGACCGGCTGTACGACGGCAGTGTCCGCGGCCGCCTCGAGCGCCTGCGCAGCGAGCTCGCCGCCCGCGCTTAGCAGGACCTGACAGGAGAGACCATGGCCATCCGATCGGAAGAGATCACGACCATCATCAAGTCGGCCATCGACCAGTTCGAGGCCGGCGTCGAGGCCCGCTCGGTCGGCACCGTCATCGAGGTCGGCGACGGCATCGCGCAGGTCTACGGGCTGGAGGGCGCGCTGGCGTCGGAGCTGCTCGAGTTTCCCGGCGGCGTGATGGGCATGGCCCTCAACCTCGAGGAGGAGACGGTCGGCGCGGTCATCCTCGGCGACTACACGCAGATCAAGGAAGGCGACCAGGTCAAGACGACCGGCCGCGTCGTGGAGGTGCCTGTCGGCGCCGCGCTCATCGGCCGTGTCGTCGACCCGCTCGGCCGGCCGCTCGACGAGAAGGGCCCGATCGAGGCGAAGGCCACCCGCCCGGTCGAGCGCATCGCCCCCGGCGTCATCGTCCGCCAGAGCGTCGACACGCCGGTCCAGACGGGCATCAAGGCGATCGACGCGCTGATCCCCATCGGCCGCGGCCAGCGCGAGCTGATCATCGGCGACCGCCAGAC
>CAYRMQ010000136.1:0-6302 GCA_964425305.1 uncultured Anaerolineaceae bacterium
CTAAGGCGGCATGCGCCCCTGCCGCAGTAGGCTCGGCTGGAGATAATGCTGGTCGTGCGCAACACGATCAAGGGTAAGAATCTCGATGTTCCGGCACGCGATCGGTCATACGCACAGACGAAGTTGCGCCGTCTGGAGCGACTTCTCGATGACCGCACGCAGGCTGTAATCGAGCTCTCGACGGAGAGCCACCGCAGCGCGGACACCAGCCACATCGTGGAAGTCACACTGACGATCGACGGGCGGACTCTGCGCGGGAAGGCCAGCGCGGCGACGCACCGTGCGGCGATCGACGAGGTGATCGACAAGCTCGAGCGCCAGGCGGTCAGCCACAAGCGCAAGCCGCTCGAGCGCCGGCGTGCTGCCGGCCTCAAGCAGGCGTCGGTCTCGGCGATGGGCTCTGCTGGCGCCGACGAGCCGACTGATGAACGGCCACGGGTGGTCAAGACAAAGCGCTTCGCCATCGAGCCGATGTTCGAGGAGGACGCGGTCGCGCGGATGGAGGAGCTCGGCCACAGCTTCTTCGTCTTCGTCAATGCCGAGAACGAGCGGTTCGCCGTTCTCTACCGGCGTGGCGACGGCAACTATGGCCTGATCGAGCCGGCCATCGGCGGCGAGTACACGCCCGGCGCTGGGAAACGACGGCGCGCCAGCGGGGGGTAGAGAGCACCGCGAATCAGGCGCCCGGTCAGGCCGCCGGAAGCTCAGGCCACTCCGAGCGGTCGCGCAGGCGGTACATGCCCCAGCCACGGCTCATGAATCCCTCATCGACGAGGGAGCGGCGCAGCGACGCCACGTCTGGGTGGCGCAATGCCAGCAGCTGGTTGACCTCGCCCTCGGGATACTCGCGGCCGGGCTCGAAAATGGTCTCGGCCAGGTAACGCAGCACGATCACCCGCTTGGAGTGCTGGGCCGGGATGCTCAGCAGGCGGCCACCCTCGAAAAAGCTGTGCAGCACGCGGCCGGCCTTGCCGGTCGCCCACTCGACGTCGGGCGCGGCCAACTCGTCGGCCGCCTGCTCCTGCTCACCGCTCAGCCGGCCAAGCTCGGCGCCGATTTCGGCCAGTCGCTCCAAGCGCAACGAGTAGTCCACGTAGGGTGGCCGCGCCCGCGACTCAACCAGGCCAGCCTCGCGCAGCCGGCGCAGGTGGTGGACGACCGTACCGGGCGTCAGATCGAGCGCAGCCGCGAGGTCCTCGACGGCCATCCGCTTTCCCGCCGCGAGCACACCCACGATGCGCAGGCGCGAGGCGTCCGACAGCGCCTTGAGAGAGACAAGGAGTTGTGAGTCCATGGGTCCGCTCTCTACCGGTCCAACTCTCGATGCTCGGGTCCCGCTGCCTTCTTGGCGACGACCAGGAGTCCGTTCGGCAAGAGTCGCCCCCTGTCAACAATCGCGTCCAATACCGCGGTCAACACGGCAAATGGCGCGTTCAAGGCGAGAGCCGGATAGTAGAGAGGCCCGAGGCGGCTCGCCAAACCGAGGAAGACCGTAGAAAACTGGTGATGTAGGAAGGTCAGCAGGCCGCCCCACGTCCTCGATTCGATGATGTCGAATCCGGCCTCGTCCAGGAGTACGCGAAGCCCGGCAGGTGTGTAGCGATAGTAGTCATGCGGTAGGTCATGGAGCCGACTGAGATGCGGCACGCTCACGACGAGGCGGCCGTCAGGCTTAAGGACCCGATGTATCTCGCCAAGCGCTTTCGCTGGGTGGGGCACATGCTCCAAAACCTGGTGGCAGATAACGGCGTCGAACCGTTCGGATGGGACGTCCGGCATGGATTCCAGGTTGGCCACCCAATCCAGCTTGTCCCCGAGACGGGCTTCGATGTCCAGAGCCTCGCGCCGAGCCGCAGTGCTCTCGATAAGGCTGCGCCATCCGCCACGGCCCGACCCGGCGTCCAGGACCAGACCCTTGGCGTTCTCACGCGTCGGGCCTCTCGCTGCCCGCCAGAACGAATAAGCCGTTCCCGAATAGAGGTGGACCTTGGCGTTGTCGGCGGCGCTGTAGCGGTCAAGCGTCCCCTGGCGCGCCCGCTTCAGATAGTCGATCAAGAACATCCTCCCATGCCGCTCGTCTTGCGGGCTGCCAGCTTACCGCTTTGACATACGTCAAACCACTAGGTTGCTGGCGGAGCGGCTACCATCGGCCCCTGTGTCTGACCGTGCTCTGTTCCCGCCGGGCCGGCGTATCGGGCCGCACCTGCCGCTGAGCGGCGGCATGCTCAAGGCCGCCGACCGTGCCCGCGAAATTGGGGCGACGGCGATCCAGATCTTCACCGACAACCCGACCTCCTGGCGCCGGCGCGCCGAGCCACCCGCCGAGCTGGACGAATTCAGGCAGCGCCTGGCCGACTACGACATCCGCCCGATCTCCATCCACGCCCCGTACCTGATCAACCTGTGCGGGGCGAAGGCCGACTTCTGGGAGCACTCCTGCGCGACGCTGGCCAACGAGCTGCGCGTCGGTGCCCTCTACGGCGCCCGCTTCGTCGTCGTCCACATCGGCTCCTACCGCGGCTTCGAGCGCGGGGAGGGGCTCGTCCGGCTGGCGGCCGGGCTCGTGCGTGTGCTGGAGGAGGCGCCCGCGGTCGGTAGGGGCGAGGAATCGGTGCCCATGCTCGTGCTCGAGAACTCGGCCGGCACCGGCGACGGCCTGGGCATGACGATCGCCGACCTGGCCGACGTGTGGCAGGCCGCGACGAGCGCCGGCGTCAGCCCCGACCGGCTCGGCTTCTGCCTCGACACCGCCCACCTGTGGGGCGCCGGCTACCCGCTCGACGAGCCCGACGGCATCGACCGGCTGACGGCCGAGATCGACGAGCGGCTGGGCCGCGAGCGGGTGGTGATGCTCCACCTCAACGACTCGCGCACGGTACGCGGCTCGCGGCTGGACCGCCACGAGCACATCGGCGCCGGGCTGATCGGCTACGACGGGCTGCGCAGCATTCTCTGCCATCCCTGGATCGCGTCGCTGCCGACGTATCTCGAGACGCCCGGCATGGACGTCGGCTACGACGCCGTGAACCTGGAACGCGTGCGGCTGCTGCTCGAGGGTGAGCCGCTGCCCGAGCTGCCGCCGGAGGCCTTCACCGTGCGCGGCTCGCGCTCGCGCGCCGGAGGGCCCTGAGCCGGCGCGGCGCGGCCGATTCCGCGTTCCTGGTCCCCCGGACCAGTTACGAATGCTCCCTGACGGAGTCGTTCGAGTGCGGGTCACGACCGCACCTGACCGCACCGCACTGCTGACCCGGTCGTGCGCGAACGCGAAGTACAAAGGGCCTATATCGAGTGACCCCGGCGCGCCCGATCATTCGCTCAACGCACGCGCTGGGAGACATGCTTCATATGAGTGTCCAGAACGGACGAGCCTTCAACGAATGGCTGAAGGCTCAGCTCAAGGCAAAGAGGATGTCGCAGCGCCAGCTGGCTCTTCAGTCGGGCGTGGATCACTCCACCATCTCGCGCCTCGTGCGCGGCGACCGGACCCCGTCACTGGGCACGGCCACCAAGCTGGCACGCGGCTTGCGCGAGCTCCGCGACGAAGCCGACACACCGCACTACTTCGGGCTGGTCGCATCGGCCACCAGCCATCCCACGGCGCGCGTCGAGTACGCGCTGCGTGCCGACGACCTGCTCAGCGAGCCGCAGGTGCGGCAGGTGATGGAGTACTACCTCGCCCTGCGCATGCGCCGCCTGGCCGCCGCGCGGCAGGGTGCCACGGGCCAGGCCCGTCCCGAGCGGCCCGACTCACTCAGCCGGCTGCCCAACCGGAACTGAGCCCCGCGCCCGCCCGCGTAGAGCGCGCAGCCGGCGCCAGCCCCCAACTACATAAGCTCCTCCTCCTGCGATGCCGGTTTCTGGGGACCGGCATCGCTGTTTCGCGGCGCTCATAGATGGATGGGTGGGCCACTGCCGCCGCAGTCGAGTTGACAGATTTACGCAAGCTGCGTACATTCGTGTCGTGGCCAAGGACTATGGGATCCGCACCAAGCAGGTTGTGATCGTGCTCGGGCAGCACTCTGGAAGTGCCTCGCTGAGTGAAATTGCGGACGTCACGGGAGCTCCGCCTAGCAGCATTCAACGGGCTCTCGAGACGCTGTGCGAGGAGGGCATCGTGGACTCAATCGGCCAAGGGCATGGCAGGCGCTATCGGCTCAGCGAGGGCCGCGGCGCACAGGCCTATCTGACTTACTCGCTTCTGAGCCTCGCAGCCGACGAGGCACTCTCAACCGTCTGCCGCGCCAACCAGGCAGTCGAGTTCGCCGGGCGTGACCGGGCAGGCCTCTTGGTCGTTCTGTCGCCGTTCGCAGATCCGGTGGAGATCGTCTTGCTTCGCCAGGCCCTCGAACTACTCGTCTCCGATGGGCAAATCCGCGCCGTCGAGATGATGGACCGATCAGACCTAAAGAGACGCCTGCTCGACGACTCCAGGCTCCTCGCCAGAGGGCGCTCTCTCGAGATAATCAAGGGCTCGAGCGAGCGAACGTTCGGAGACCCGCGCCGGCATGCCGCCTTTGATGCAAAGCCTCTTGGGCACCTTCATGAGTCGCTCAACCGGCCGTCCCAACGCCGCATGCGCGAGCTCGCAAGACGGAACACTCTTCGGCGCTTGTCGGTCTTTGGCTCGGCGGTACATGAAGACTTCCGGCCTGACTCCGACGTCGACGTATTGGTCGAGCCGCGACCGGGAAAGCGGCTCTCGATCTCGACTCTCATGGACGTCCAGCACGAGCTGGAAGACGTCTTCGGCCGTGACGTGGATGTGATCGGCGTCGGCGGCTTGCCTGATGAAGTTCGGGAGCGCGCAGAGCGTGATGCGGTAAGGCTGTATGGATGATCGCGACCGCGCTCGCCTCGTCGCGATGCTCGATAGTGCTCGTTTGGCCATCGAGCACGTCCGGACTGGCGGCCCCGACTGGAAGCACGATCAGAAGACAGTCGATGCGGCGAGCAAACGAGTGGAAGAAGTGGGCGAGCAGGCCAAGAGGGTTTCGCCGGAGCAGCAAGCTGCGATGCCCGGCGTTCGATGGCCGCAGGTCAAGGGTATGCGCGACAGGATGGCTCACGACTACGGCCGGCTCGATGTCGAGATCCTGGCTGACGTGGTCGAGAGCGACTTGCCCGACCTCATCAAGCGGCTTGAGGCCGCGCTGGCGGAGCCGGACACGGAGAACGCCGGAAACACGTTGTAGTCGGCGCTATGCAGCCGTCGGCTCCGTTTCGGACGGCTGGCGCGGGCCGCCCTTGGTCTTGGGCGAGAGGACGTAGGCGACGCCGCCGAGGATGATGATCGAGAGCACGCTGATCGCGCGGTCGACGATGGTGATCGCGGCCGCCTCCGTCGGGTCGACGCCGTAGATGATCGTCAGGATGCCGACGACGCCGGCCTCGACGATGCCCAGGCCGGCCGGCGTGAACGGGATCGCCGTCAGCAGCGACGCCGCCAGCGCGACGAAGACGGCGCCGCTGATGCCGAGTTGGACGTCGGTGAAGCCGAGCGCTTCGATGACGAGCAGCAGGCGGAACGCCTCGGTCGCCCAGACGAGCCCGGTGATCAGGGCCAGGAAGGGCACCTGCCGCGGGTTGATGGCGAAGACGCCCTCCTCGAAGCGCTCGTAGAACTCGAGCAGCTTGTCCTTCGCCGGCAGCGGCAGCCGGAGCAGCGTGCGCCGGCCGAAATTGCGCACGGTGTAAAGGCCGATGGCGAGCAGGATGACGATGGCGATGCCCAGCCCGAAGACGATCTGGACCTCGGTCGGCAGCCCGGTGCGGAAGCTCCAGAAGCCGGCCAGCAGGCCGAGGATCGCGATCGCGAAGAGGTCGAAGACGCGCTCGATGAAGACGGTCCCGAATGTGCGGCTGAGCGAGACCAGGAAGTTCAGGCGGAGCAGGTAGGCGCGGTAGATGTCACCGAGCTTGGCCGGCACCAGGCAGTTGACCAGCCAGCTGATGAAGATGATCTCGGTCGCGTCGCGCGTCTTGACGCGCGTGCCGGCGCTGCGCAGCAGCAGCGTCCAGCGGTAGCCGCGCAGCGGGAAGCCGAGGTAGTAGACGGCGAACGCTACGAAGAGCAGCAGCGGGTTCGAGTTGAGGATGATGCCGGGCAGGGCATCGAGCCGGAACCCCTCGATGTTGATCGCGATCAGCAGCAGTAGGACGATCGGCAGGACGATCGACATGATCGTGCGCGGGTCGCGCAGGCGGCGCGACAGCGAGATCGGCTCGGTGACGGCGGGCTCGAGCGGCTGACCGTCGAGCGGCTGACCGTCGCGCGGCTGACCGTCGCGCGGCTGACCGTCGCG
>CAYRMQ010000137.1:0-6178 GCA_964425305.1 uncultured Anaerolineaceae bacterium
GCGCTCCATGAACTCGCTCATGTCGATCTTGATGAGCGCGTCCTCCGAGCCGAACATGAACTCGGCGAGGCTCTTCGCCAGCTCGGTCTTGCCCACGCCGGTGGGGCCGAGGAAGATGAACGAGCCGATCGGCCGCTTCGGATCCTTCAGGCCGGCGCGGGCGCGGCGGACCGCCTTGCTGACCGTCGCGATCGCCTCTTCCTGGCCGATCACGCGATGGTGCAGCGCATCCTCCATCTGGAGCAGGAGCTCGGACTCCTCCTGCGCGATGCGCGTGACCGGAATGCCGGTCCACATCGCCACGACCTGGGCGATGTCCTCCTCGGTGACCTTGATGGTCTCGCCATCCTGCCCCGCCTGCCAGGCTGCGCGCAGGTCGTCGGCGTGCTGCTTGGCCGTCGCCTCGGCGTCGCGCAGGCCGGCCGCGACCTCGTAATCCTGGTCGTTGATCGCCGATTCCTTCTCCTTGATGACGCGGTCGAGCTCGCGCTGCGCCTCCTTCAGCTCGGGCGGCGCCGAGCTGGCCCGCAGGCGCACGCGGCTGGCCGCCTCGTCGATCAGGTCGATCGCCTTGTCGGGCAGGTGACGGTCTGTGATGTAGCGGATCGACAGGTCCGCCGCGCTGCGCACGGCCTCGTCGGTGATCTTGACCTTGTGGTGCTCCTCGTAGCGCTCGCGGATGCCGAAGAGGATGTCGATGGTCTGCTCGAGGGTGGGCTCCTCGACCATCACCGGCTGGAAGCGGCGCTCGAGGGCGGCGTCGCGCTCGATGTACTTGCGGTACTCGTCGAGCGTGGTCGCGCCGATGCACTGCAGTTCGCCGCGCGCGAGCGGCGGCTTGAGAATGTTGGCGGCGTCGATCGCGCCCTCGGCGGCGCCGGCACCGACGAGCGTGTGCAGCTCGTCGATGAAGAGCACCGCGTCGCTTGTGCTGCGCAGCTCCTCGATGATCTTCTTGAGGCGCTCCTCGAACTCGCCGCGGTACTTGGTGCCGGCGACGAGCGAGCCGATGTCGAGGGTCAGGACGCGCTTGTTGGACAGCGTCTCCGGCACGTCGCCGCTGACGATGCGCTGGGCGAGGCCCTCGGCGATGGCCGTCTTGCCGACACCCGGCTCGCCGATCAGGGCGGGGTTGTTCTTGGTCCGCCGCGACAGGATCTGGATGACGCGCTCGATCTCCTTCTCGCGGCCGATGACCGGATCGATCTTGCCGGCGCGCACGGCGTCGGTCAGGTTGATGCCGAGCTGGTCGACCGTCGGCGTCTTGCTGGCGCGCTTGGTCTCGGTGGCCGGGCCGCTCGAGCTCGACTGGGAGAGGACGCGGATCACCTCGTGGCGCACCTTATCGAGGTTGACGCCGAGCGACTCGAGGACGCCGGCGGCAATGCCCTCGCCTTCGCGGACCAGGCCGAGCAGCAGATGCTCTGTGCCGATGTAGTTGTGGCCGAGCCGGCGGGCCTCGTCGATGGCCAGCTCGATGACGCGCTTGGCGCGCGGGGTCAGGCCGACCTCGCCGACGACCGGCCGGTCGCCGCGGCCGATGATGAACTCGACGGCCGTGCGGACCTTGGCCAGCTCGACGTTCATGTTCTCAAGAACACGCGCCGCCACACCTTCCCCCTCGCGCACCAGGCCGAGGAGTAGGTGCTCCGTGCCGATGTAGTTGTGGTTGAACCGCTGCGCTTCGTCCTGTGCAAGCGTCAGGACCTTGCGCGCTCGGTCCGTGAACTTGTCGAAGCGGTCCATGTTCTCGAACGCCTGTTCCCCATCAGAGCGCCCTGCAGCGCCCGTAACCAAAATCCTAACACTCGGCCCGGGCCCGCCGACCCCCCGACGGTCCTGTCCCGACAGGTGCCCAATAGATGGCCCCGGCCGAGCTTACTGATCAATCATGACGGCCGGGCAAGCTGCGCGGTTACTGCTATGGGGGCAGAAAAGCTAAAGAAATCAGAATGACGCGAGCGTCAGCGGGCGCCTGCGCCGGTCGTTCCCCTGCCGGCACGACCCAGCCGGCGCGGCCATCAGTCGGCCGATTTGGCGTGGTCGGAGCCGTCAGCGGGGGCGGCGTCGGTCGCACCCTCGGCGGGCTCGGCCGACGTGTCGGCGACGGGCTCGCCTGCCTCCGCTGCCGCCGGCTCGGTCTCGGCCTGGCCGGCGGCCTTGCGGCGTGAGGCCGGCTTGGCTTTGTCGGCCGCCGGTTTAGCCTCGTCTCCGGCCGCCGGGGCGCCTTCTGCCGGCTCGCCCGACGTCTCGGCTAGCGCCTGGGCCTGGGCCTCGGCGGCGGGCTCGGCCTCTTTCTCCGCGGCGCCAACCTCGAGGGCTGAGGCGTCGTCTGTCTCGGCGGCGACGGCGGCGGCCTCCGGCTGATCGGCGAGTACCTCCGCCGGCGACTCGGTCTCGGCCTGGGTCTCGGCCGGCTCGGCCTCAGTCTCCGCCGGCTCGGCCTCAGTCTCGGCCGGCTCGGCCTGGGTCTCGGCCGGCTGGGTCTCCGCCGGCTCGGCCTCAGTCTCGGCAGGCTCCGCCTGGGCCTCCGCCGGCTGGGCCTCCGCCGGCTCCACCTGGCGGCGCGCGGCCTCGGTCTCCTCCATCTGCTGGCGTACCTGGGCGAAGGCGGCGGCGAGCGTGTTGTCGATGCCGCCCTCCGGCTCCTGCACCGCCTGTGATGGGTCGTAGCCGCGCTCCTGGCGCGGGCGGCGCTCGCGCTCCTGGCGCGGCGGTGCCTCCTCGGCCTGCTTCAGGCTCAGCCCGAGGCGATGGCGCTCCGAGTCGAGCGAGATGACCTTCAGCTTGAGCCGCTGTCCCTCGTGGACGACGTCACCCGGGTGCGCGACGCGCTGGTGCGACAGCTCGCTGATGTGGATCAGGCCCTCGAGCCCGTCGCGGACGCGCACGAAGGCGCCGAAGTTGACGATCTTGGTGACCGCGCCCTCGATCAGGTCGCCGACCTTCAGGTCGGCCACCGTCGAATGCCACGGATCGGGCTGCAGGCGGCGGATGGAGAGTGAGATGCGGCCGCGCTCGTGGTTGATGTCGATTACCTCGGCCTCGACCTCGTCGCCGACCTTGTAGCCGGCCTCCGGGTTGTTGACCTTGTTCCACGAGAGCTCGCTCTTGTGCACCAGGCCGTCGATGCCGCCGAGGTCGACAAATACGCCGAACGGCGCGATCGAGCGCACCGTGCCCTTGACCGTCTGGCCGACCTGCAGGCTGCTGAACAGCTCGTCGCGCTTCTCACGGCGCTCCTCGTAGAGCGCCACCTTCTCGGACAGGATCAGCCGGTTGGCCTTGCGGTTGACCTCGAGGATCTTGAGACGCAGCTTGCGTCCGACGTAGGGCTGCAGCTTCTCGGCGATCTCCTGCGCAGCGTCGCGCGGCTGCTCGTTCTGCGGCCGGCGCGGGAAGTCGACGATCTGGCTGATCGGCACGAAGCCGCGGATGCCGCAGTCGACGATCAGGCCGCCCTTGTTGTGGTCGATGACCGGCGCCTCGATGATGACGCCGGCGTCGAACTGCTCCTGCATCGCACGCCACTTGCGCTCGAGGCCGGCGCGGCGCAGCGACAGGACGGCGTGCCCCTCGGGGGACTCCGGCTGGAGGACGTAGACGAGGACGGTATCCCCGATGTTCAGCTCGGGCTGGACCTCGGCGTTGCGACCGTAGAGCTCGCGGTTGCTGACGACGCCCTCCGACTTGGCGCCAATGTCGACCAGGATCTCGTCCTTGTCGATGCGCACGACCGTGCCCTCGACGACGTCGCCGTGCTTGAGGCTGCGGATCTCGCCGGGCTGCTCGTTGAGCAGCTCCTCCATCGTCGTCGGCTCGGGCTCGTCGCGGACCGCGACGGCGGTCGCCGCCGCCCGCGGGGCAGCTTCGGCACCTGCCTGCGCGCCCTGCTCGTCCCTGACGGGGGCGCTCGCGCCGTCGCCCGTCACGGGCTTTCGGTCGCCGATGGCCTCGACGGCGTCGGCCACGCGCTCCGACACCTCCTCGGCGTCGCCCAGCGGACGCGCGCCGCTGGAGCCGACTGCGGACTCCGGGCTGGGATCGGCGGTTGCCGGGGTGGCGTCGGGCGCAGGCTGCTCGGCCGGCTGCCCATCGGCCTCTTCGGCTGGCTGCCCGGCTTCGGCGGTCGGCGATGCGGCGCCAGGGCCGGCGTCGGTGACAGCGTCGGCCGGTTGCTCGGTCGTGCTGTCGGCCGGTTGCTCGGTCGTGCTGTCGGCCGGTTGCTCGGTCGTGCTGTCGGCCGGTTGCGCGGTCGTGCTGTCGGCCGGTTGCTGCGTGGCGCTGTCGGCCGGCTGCTCGGTGGCGCTATCGGTGCCGGCCACGGCCTCCGGCGCAGGTGCCTCGTCGGACTGCGGCTGAGCGGTGCCCTCGGCGGGCTGCCCCTCGCTCGGGGCCGACTGCTCCGCCGTGTCAGTCCTCTCGGTGCCTTCCAATGTCAAGTGCGGTCTCCTGATCGATCTCCCCCGGGAATCAACAAGACCCGAGCCAGCGCTCGGGCCTACGCTCCTGATCTGGATGTCGTCCGTGTCCTGGTGGGCTCGTCAGACTCCTTCCGTTCGCGGGCTCGCGCTGTCTCTTCCTGATGCTTCCCCGAAGGGCCGGCGCATACTACCACGTGCCCGCGCACGGCTACAATCGGCGGCCGTGCCCGAGCTGCCCGACCTGGCCATCCTCGCCGACGCTTTCGACACGGCACTCAGCGGACGGGCGCTGCAGGAGGTTTCGACACCGCAGTCGCTCGTCCTGCGCGGAACGCCCGCCGAGCTGGCCGCGTTCACCGGCCAGCGCCTGCTGCGGATCGAGCGCCGCGGCAAGTTCCTCGTCTTCACTTTCGATCGCGACCGGATGATCCTGAACCCGATGCTGACCGGCCGGTTGGGCCTGGCGGTGCGCGGCGCCCGCCCCTTCCCACAGACGGCGGCGGTGCTCACATTCGGGCCGCGCGAGGTGGACCAAGACACGGGGCGGCGCAGCGTGCCGCTACCCGACTGGCCCGGCCGCGACGCCGGCTGGCTGCCGCCGGCCGACGGCTCCGTCGAGCTGCGCTACCGCGACGCCACCCGAATGGGCAAGCTGTATCTGCTGCCGTCCGGCATCGAGCGGAACGTCGCCGGCTGGGAGGAGCAGGGCCCGGATGCCGACGATCCATCGCTGACACTCGACGTGTGGCGGGCGCGAATTGCCCGCCACGCCGGGGAGCTGAAGAACCTGTTGCGCAACCAGCAGTTCGTGGCGGGCATCGGCAACGCCTACAGCGACGAGATCTTGTGGGCGGCCAGGCTGGCGCCGTTTCGGACACGCGCGTCGCTCGCCGCCGACGAGGTCGACGCGCTGTACGCAGCCGCGCGCGAGACGATCGCCTGGTCCATCGCGGAGTTGCGCCGGACGGTGCCGCCCAGGCTCGAAGTCGAGCAGCGCAAGTTCCTGCGCGTTCACAACAGGGGCGGCACGGCCTGCCCGCGCTGCGGGACGACGGTCAGCCAGGTCTCGGCCGGGGGCTTCGTCACGAGCTGGTGCCGCGGCTGCCAGCGATGATGGCCGGGCGAGGCACGGGGTGACCGCAGTCCACCGGGCGCCCGCAATCGCCGGAATCAAAAGAGCGCCCGGCTGCCCGGACGCTCTACGAAAGCATCTGGAGAATGACAAGGATCCTGGCAACGACCTATTTTCCCGAGGGGCTACCCCCTGAGTATCTTCGGCGCTGGAGAGCTTAACTTCCGTGTTCGGGATGGGAACGGGTGTGGCCTCTCCGCTGGGGTCACCAGGATCCCTGCGCAAGCGATGACGTGATCAGCACCGCCGTGGGCGGTGTTGGTTGATCTTCGACTTCTGCCGTCGGTGATCGACGCGGTGAGATCGCCGACCGCTCCGCAGCTGCCCGTGGGTCAGCTGCTGAAAGAGGTCAAGCCCTCGACCATTAGTACGGCTCAGCTTCACTGGTTGCCCAGCTTCCACATGCCGCCTATCAAACAGGTGATCTCCCTGCGGTCTTACCCGGTTGACCCGGTGGGGAACCTCATCTCGAGGCGAGCTTCGCACTTAGATGCTTTCAGTGCTTATCCCAACCGAACATAGCTACCCAGCGGTGCCCTTGGCAGGACAACTGGCACACCAGCGGTTCGTCCACTCCGGTCCTCTCGTACTAGGAGCAGCTCCTCTCAAGTTCCCTACGCCC
>CAYRMQ010000138.1:0-3422 GCA_964425305.1 uncultured Anaerolineaceae bacterium
GGCGGTGGTCGACGCCGGCTGGATCGGCTACAGCCAGCAGATCGGCCAGACGGGCAAGATCGTCAAGCCCGCGTTGTACATCGCCTGCGGTATCAGCGGCGCCATCAAGCACAAGGTCAGCGTCCAGACGGCAGGCACGATCGTCGCCATCAACAAGGATCCCGACGCGCCCATCGCCGAGTTCGCCGACCTGTTCGTCGTGGGCGACCTGTTCGAGATCGTGCCACGGCTGACCGCGGCAATCCGCGCGCGCAAGTCGGGCGGCGGCTGAGCCCTTGGCCTGGCAGGTGTGGACAATACCCACCACCCAGCCGCGTTGTAGAGTCGTCAGCCGTTTGGCCCGGCGGAATGCTGGCGTCTGTGGGAAAGGACCACGAGCGGGACGCGAAGTGCCGCCACGTCGGCGTAGCTACTCGCCCACTAGGCGGAGCCACCCACGTTTTGCGACCCGCTTGTGGGCCATGGCCACAGACCACGCCGAAGCTTCGGCCTTCGGCGATCGCCGACCGAAACCTCGACTCAGTTGTGGGTAATGCCCACAGCGGTCCGAGCAGCGGCCATCTGGCCAGTCGACCCTGCCTCTCGCGCCTAACGCCTGAGGTAATGTGCCTCCCCAACGGCGGCAGCTTCAGCCCTGGTCGGAGGACCTGCCGCAGCACCGCTATGTAGTGGTACTCTCTCGCCGTGCCACAAGCGGTAGTGGCCTGGAGGGAGGATTCGTCCTTTGCGATGTCCGAACTGCGGCGAGAGTGACACGCGGGTCGTCGACTCGCGTGACCTGGACGACGCGGCAAGCATCCGCCGCCGGCGCGAGTGCAACCTTTGCGCCACGCGCTTCACGACCTATGAGCGGATCGAGTCGGCGCGGCTGACCGTCGTCAAGAGCGACGGCCGGCGCGAGGAGTTCGACCGCGACAAGCTCGCCGCCGGCCTGGAGAAGGCGCTGACCCGCCGGCCCGTGCCCTCCGACGCCGCTGAGAAGGCGGCCGAGGAAATCGAGTCCGCGCTCCGCTCGCGCGGCATCAGCGAGGTGCCGTCGCGTACCATCGGCGAGATGGCCATGGACAACCTGCGCGAGCTCGACCATATCGCCTACATCCGCTTCGCCAGCGTCTACCAGAGCTTCGAGGACATCGAGCAGCTGCGCCGCGAGGTCGACTCGCTGCTCGCCGAGCGCGAGGAGATAGAGCGCGAGGCGCAGCTGGGCCAGCCGCCCGGTGGCGGCGGTCCCGGCACCAAGCGCTACCCGAAGCGCTAGGACTGTTCGACCCGGCCGGCAGCTGATGGCAGTCCTCTCCGACCGCGACATCCGCGCCGCCATGCAGGCCGGCCGCGTGCGCATCGACCCCTTTGACCCGGCCTGCCTCCAGCCGTCGTCCGTCGACCTCCACCTTGACGGCGACTTCCGGGTCTTCCGTAACAATCGGTACCCCTACATCGACGTCCGCGCGCCGCAGCCCGACCTGACCGAGCTGGTCACGATCGGCGAAGACGAGCCGTTCATCCTTCATCCGAGTGAGTTCGTGCTGGGCCAGACGCTCGAGTGGGTCGAGCTGCCCGACGATCTGGTGGCGCGGCTCGAGGGACGCAGCTCGCTCGGCCGGCTGGGCCTGCTCATCCACTCGACCGCCGGCTATGTCGACCCGGGCTGGAAGGGCAACCTCACGCTCGAGCTGTCGAACGTGGCCAACCTGCCCATTGCGCTCTACCGCGGCATGAGCATCGGCCAGATCTCGTTCGTGCGGATGTCCAGCGCCGTCGAGCGGCCGTACGGTTCGCGCGAGCTGGGCTCGAAGTACCAGGGCCAGTCGAGCCCGACCGAGTCCAAGTTCTTCCGCGACTTCGAGGGCCGTCGGGCGGCCACGAGGGGCGGGCCGCGGCGCAGCGGCCAGTGATCAACGAGGCCGTCGACTGGCGGACCGAGCTGGGCGGCGGTGCGCGCGTCGCGCTGATCCAGGCGGGCAGCTTCCGCGCCGACGCCGGCGTCGTCTTCGGGCCCGTGCCCAAGCTTATGTGGGGCAACCTCGTCGTCGACGAGATCCACGACGATCACACGCTGACGCAGGCGCTCAACTGCCTGCTGGTCGAAACGGCGGGCGGGCGCGTGCTCGTCGAGACCGGCGTCGGTGAGCGGCTCGACGAGCGCCGGCGGCAGCAGCGCGGCGTCGATGGTGAGCCCATCCTGCCGGCGCTGCGGCGGGCGGGCTTCGATCCGGCGACGGTCGACGTCGTGGCCGTCAGCCACCTGCACTTCGACCACGCCGGCGGGCTCCTGCGCGCCGACGGCGAGCGCGCCTTCCCGCGCGCCAGGCTGGTGGCGCAGGCCGAGGAATGGACGTTCGCGCTGGGCGAGAACCCGCGGTTGACCGCGTCGTACGACCAGGACGAGCTGCGCCTGATCGAGCCATGGGGCCGGCCGAACTCGCCCGTGGGGGAGGAGGAGCTTCTACCGGGCGTGATGGTCCTGCGCACCGGTGGCCACTCCGGCGGCCACCAGGCGATCGTCGTCCGCGGGCAGCAGGGCAGCGTGGCGTTCTTCGGCGACCTGGCGATGCGGCCGTGGAGCGCCAATCCCCGCTGGGTGCCGGCGTACGACGACTTCCCGCTGACGTCGGTCGAGGTCAAGGGGCAACTGTTCCAGCGCGCGGTGGACGAGAACTGGACCGTCGTCCTGTCGCACGAGGCGCGCCGGCCGGTGGGCCGGATCGTGGCCGAGGGCAAGCGCTTCAGCTTCGAGCCGCTGGTTTAGGCCTCGGACCGCCCGGAACCTGGCGACTACTGCGCCAGCAGCGGCTCGATGATCGCGTCGGCCTGCTCGCGCGTGATCTTGCCGAGGACGACCTCGCGGACGACGCCGTCGCGGTCGATGAAGATCTGCGTCGGGAGGACCCACGCCTGGTACGAGTTGAAGACGGCCGACGAGGCGTCGAAGCCGATGGTGTACTCCAGCCCGTAGCGCTCGACGTACTGGCGGACATCGTCGAGGGTAGTGTCCTGAACGCTGACCGCGACCAGCTCGAGCCCGTCGTCGCGGTACTTCTCGTACGTGTCGCGCAGCACCGGCGTCTCCTCCTGGCACGGCGGGCACCACGTCGCCCAGAAGTTGATCCACACCGGCCGGCCGCGCAGCTCCTCGAGGCGGATCAGGTTGCCGTCGAGGTCGTGGAGCTGGATCGTGACGCCACCGATCTCGCCCTCCAGCTCGGGCGCCCGCTGGCCTGTGCGCAGGCCCTCGCGCTCCTCGCCGATCTGGAACGAGTCGCTGCCCGGCACCGGCAGCGACGGCGCGGGGGCGCCAGCAAGCGGGGTCGTGATCGCGACGAGGACGAGGGCAGTCACCACCAGCGTGGCCACGACCGCCGTCACCTGCCGCGCGCTGAAGGGCCCCACGAATGGCCGCTTGGACCAGTGCACCGGCTCGG
>CAYRMQ010000138.1:3522-6164 GCA_964425305.1 uncultured Anaerolineaceae bacterium
TCGTCGGCCATCAGACCTGCGGCCAGAGGAAGTAGAAGGTCGCCGCCAGCCAGCCGAGCCAGTTGAAGAAGATGGCCAATCCGATGAGCACGACCAGCCCGCCGCCGATGAGCTCGATCTTCCGGCCGTGCCGCAGGAACGGCTGCATGAAGCGCCGCCCGCCGTCGAGCGCCAGCGCCATCAGCAGGAACGGGATGGCGAGGCCAAGCGTATATGCGGTCAGCAGCGCGATCACGCTCGGCGCGGCGCCGGCAGCCAACGACAGACCAAGGATGGCACCCAGCGTGGGACCGACGCACGGCGTGTGCGCGACGGCGAAGATCGAGCCGAGGGCCAGCGCGCCCAGCGGACTGCGCGCAGCCGCCCCACCAAGCGGTTGCTCGCCGAAGCGTGCTGCCGGACGCCACGTGCGCATCAATGGCCCGATGCGCAGCACGCCCATCAGGTTGAGGCCCAGCAGGATGACGATGATGCCGCCGATCTGGCGCGCGAGAGGAAGGTCGAAGACCGGGCGGAAGACGTAGGCGGTCAGACCGAGCAGCGCGAAGACCGCCCCGAAGCCGAGGACGAAGGCGACGGCATGGGGCAGGACCTGCCAGCGGGTGGTCGGCCGGCTGCCAGCCACCGATGCACCGCCAGCGCTGCCGACCGTCGCGACGGTGCCCGCCATCGCGGCGGTGATGCCCAGCTGGCCCAGGTAGGCGGGCACGACCGGCAGCACGCACGGCGAGACGAACGAGACGAGGCCGGCGAAGAGCGCCGCCGCGATGGTCAGCTCCATCGGCTAGGCCATGCGTCCCATGACGCGGTCGAGGAACGTCGAGATGGCGCGCGCGCTGGTCACCAGCGCGATCTCCTGGCCGTCGAGCGCGAGCACCGGGATCCGCTCGCCATAGGCCCTCTCCAGCTCGGGCTGCTGGGCGAGGTTCACCTCGCGCACCCGCGGGATCGGGTCGCCGCGGCGAACGCGCCCCTCGAGGACGGCCTGGAGGGCGTCGCGCGCCTCGTCGCAGAGGTGGCAGTTGTCGCGCCGGTAGAAGGTCAGCGTCGGTTGGGGAGTGGAGATGGTCATGCCGTTCCTGGAAATTGTAGGCCGAGTGCCGGCGTTAGCCGCTTGACGCGCTTTGCGGCGTTCGCGTTCCGTCCTCTTCAGTCGGCTCGCATCACAGTCCTCAGCGTGCCCCTGGAAGGACTGCTCATCGTTGCCCACGTCGTGGGAGCGGCCATCGGCGTCGGTGCGGCGACGGCCAGCGACTCGGTGTTCATGCGCTCCATCCGCAACCGGCGGGTCAGCTCGGAGCAGTTCGTGCTGATCAGGTCGGTGTCGGACGTCGTGCTGGCCGGCATGGCCCTCGTCGCCGTGACCGGTATCGGCCTGCTCGTGCTCAACCCCGAGCTCATCGCGCAGGCCAAGTTCCAGGCCAAGATGCTGGCCGTCGTGGCGCTACTCGCGAACGGCGTCGTCTTCCACGTGTGGGTGTTCCCGTTCCTGAAGGCGCATCGCGACACGTGGCTGGGGGAGGAGACGCTCACCCTTGGCCGGCGCTGGCTGTTCGCCGCGGCGGGCGCCGTGTCGGCCGTGTCCTGGTACACCGCGCTGATCCTGGGCCTGATCGACCCGCTGGAGGTCGGGCTGCCGCTGAAGGCGCTGGTCTTTGCCGCCCTGCTCGTAGGTGGAGCTGTTGCCGCGTTCCTGCTGCTGTCGCACCTCATCTTCGCTCCGGCCCCGCCGGCCGAGCTGGAGGCGGAGGAGACGACGCTCGGTGAGGCACCGGGCGGCACCGACTGGGAGGCCATCGTCATCGGCGGACTGTTGATCGCGGTGCTGGCCGTGCTCGGTCTCGCGGCCGTTGGGCTGATCCGCTGACTGCCCGGCCGAGCGGGCGAAAACCGACGATGCGCCAATCGTCGTAGACAGCTGATAGACGCCTCGTGGTGAGCGGCCGTGACCCAGGCTCGCCAGCGACCGGCCGCCCGCCTGCCCCAGCACAGGAGGGGAGACATGCAGCGACGCTTCAGTCTGATCATCATCCTCATCCTCTGGCTGTGCCTGGCTCTGGGGCCGACCGCCGCCGGCGCCAATTTCCCCGCGCTGATCCCGCTGCCGAACGGTTGGCAGCCGGAGGGCATCACGGCCGGCCGCGGCACGACCGTCTATGTCGGCTCGCTGGCCGACGGCGCGATCTGGCAGACCGATGTACGAAATGGCGCCGGCGCCGTGCTCGCCGAGGGCGCCGGCGGCCGGGTGGCGGTGGGCATCGATTACGAGGAGCGCTCCGACCGCCTATGGGTGGCCGGCGGCCCGACCGGTGAAGTGCGCGTGCACGACGCGAGTAGCGGGGCGCTGCTCAAGACGTACAGCTTCCCCGGCAGCGGCTTCCTCAACGACGTCGTCGTGACCCGCGAGGCGGCGTACGTGACCGAGTCGTTCGCGCCCGTCCTGCGCGTCATTCCGCTGGGCTCTGGTGGCGCGCTGCCCGACCCGTCGGCCGCCTTTAGCTTGCCCCTGACCGGCGACTTCGCCTTCGTGCCCGCCACGTTCAACGCCAACGGCATCGTCGCGGCGCGCGGCTGGCTGCTGGTGGTCATGTCCGCCTCGGGCGAGCTACTGCGTGTCGACCCAGCGACGGGGGAGGCGACTG
>CAYRMQ010000139.1:0-2157 GCA_964425305.1 uncultured Anaerolineaceae bacterium
CTCGAGATCCTCGCCGCGCGGCTGCTCGCGCCGTACGTCGGCGTGACGCTCGAGACCTACACCGGCATCATCGGCGTCGTACTCGCCGGCATCGCCCTCGGCACGTGGCTCGGTGGCCGCGCCGCCGACGCCGTCTCGCCGCACCGCCTGCTCGGCCCGCTGCTGGCGTGGGGCGGCGCGCTGGCGCTGGTATCGGTACCGGCCATCACGTGGGTCGGCGAGATGTCGGTCGGGGCCGGTCCGGACACGATCGTGACTCTCGCTCTCGCCGGCTTCTTCGCCCCGGCCGCCGTCCTGAGCGCCGTCGCTCCGACCGTCGTCAAGATCCAGCTGTCCGACCTGCGCGTGACGGGCACCGTCGTCGGCCGCCTGTCGGCGCTGGGCACGGCCGGCGCCATCGTCGGTACCTTCGTCACCGGCTTCGTGCTGATCGCCGCCTTCCACAGCCGGCCCATCGTCGTCGCCGTCGGTGGCATGACCGTTGCCGTCGGGCTGCTCTTCTGGCTGCGCCTCGGCCGGCGCTCGGACGCCACGACGGTCGCAGTTGCAATCGCCCTCGCCGTCACCGGCGGCGGCGCGACGCTGCTGCTGCCGGGCAACTGCGAGTGGGAGAGCGCCTACTACTGCGTCCGCATCGAGCCCGACCCGCAGCGCGCGGGCGGCCGGACGCTGTGGCTCGACCAGCTGCGCCACAGCTACGTCGACGTCGACGACCCGGCCCACCTCGAGTTCGAGTACACGCGCATCCTCGCCGATGTCGTGGACACGGTAGTGCCGGCGCCGGAGCCGGCGACGGTGCTACACGTCGGCGGTGGCGGCTTCACGCTGCCGCGCTACCTGCGCGAGGAGCGGCCGGGGACGAAGAGCACGGTGCTCGAGCTCGACCCGCTCCTTGTCGACATTGCCCGCCGCGAGCTGGCGCTCGAGCCGGACCCCGGCATCCGTATCGAGACCGGCGACGCGCGCCTGACGCTGCGCGACGAGCCGACCGCCAGGTACGACGCCGTGCTCGGCGACGCCTTCGGCGGCCTCGCCGTGCCATGGCACCTGACCACGACCGAGTTCGTCGAGCAGGTTCGCCGCGTGCTCCGCCCGGGTGGCGTCTACGCGCTCAACCTGATCGACTACCAGCCGCTCGACTTCGCCCGCGCCGAGCTGGCCACGCTGCGCGCCGTCTTCGGCCACGTCGCGTTCATCAGCACGCCGTCGCTCGACGGCGGCTGGGCCGGCGGCACGTTCATCATGATCGCGTCGGACGCGGCCATCGATACGCCGGCGCTGGCGGCGGGACTCTCCGGTCGTGGCTGGCGGCAGGTCGTCGTCGGTGATCCGGCGGCGATCGACGAGTTCATCGCTGACGCGCCCGTCCTGACCGACGACTACGCGCCGGTCGACCAGCTGATCAGCCAGCCGCCGTTCTAGTCGGGCTCGCGAACCGAATCACCGGCGCCGGCCATCGTCTTCTGCCACGGTCGGGCCAGGACGTCGTAGTCGGCGCTGTGCAGGTCACCTTCGGCGAGCAGCGCCACGACGGCGTCGAGGACTGCCGGGGCGGCGATGCGCCGGACGGCGACATGGTCACCGTCACGGCCGAGAATTCCGCTGATCCCCTGGTAGTCCTGTGGGCTGGCCAGCATCCATTCGCCGACGCCTTCACGCGCGCGGGTCAGGACATCGCTCAGCCCGGCGCGCTCGATCGCCTCCTTCGCCCGGCGCCAGGCACGCCTGCGCGATTGATCGTCCTCCCGAAACCACAGCTCGGCCAGCAGCAGGACGCCAGCTTCGTCGAGCACATCGAGTTCGCGGAGTACCCGCTCGACGATGGCCGATCCGCGCCGATCAAGCTCTTTCACGCCGCTCAGACTATCCGAACTCAATTCGCACGGCGAAGGACCGAGTGGGGGCCATCGGCGACCCTCACTCGGTCCGTGATTGGCCAACCTGCTCGGCGGCTCCCGCGACGGCGCTCAGCAGTCGTCGATCTTTTGGCGCAGCAGGCAGCCGAACCCTGAACCGTCGGCCGCAGTCGCGCTGCGCGCCCCGCTGCCGTGGCGCAGGCCGGCGTCGGGGTACGACTCGAACGCCGGCGCAATGACCCGGTTGCGCAGGCCGGCGTCGGGGTACGACTCGAACGCCGGCGCAATGACCCGGTTGCGC
>CAYRMQ010000139.1:2257-6151 GCA_964425305.1 uncultured Anaerolineaceae bacterium
CGGGGTACGACTCGAACGCCGGCGCAATGACCCGGTTGCGCAGGCCGGCGTCGGGATAGGAGTCGGAAAGCTTGATCTGCTGGCCCCCCTCCGCGGCGCCCGGAACGGCAGAGCGTTGGAAGACCTGCCAGCCGATCACCAGGCCGCTGATGCTGAGAACGATGGCGGCGAGCACGATCGCGGTCGCCAGGCGAACACGCCGTCCCGGCGAGGCGCCAACACTGGCCGGAGCCACCGACTTGCTGAAAGTAGTCATCTGAAACTCCTCCACTCACATTGCGGTCTACTTGACCGTTCACTCGTGTTGGCGTGACCTATCGGTGAACGGCGGTGACTACCGATGGAACGACGAAGGCGAAGATGGAACGGCGCACCTTGAAGCCAAGGAACACAATGGCGGCAACCAAGCACGAAGGGGTCCGGCTGGAATGACCGACGTGGCGCGAGCTGAGCAGCAGGCAGTCGCCGAGTTCGTCAGTCGCGAGCATGAGCTCGGGCTCCTGCTTGCCGGTCTCGAACGGGCGCGCACGGGGCGTGGCGCCGTGTTCCTGATCGGTGGCGAGCCCGGCATCGGCAAGAGCCGGCTGGCCGACGAGTTCGCCGAGCGTGCCCGCCGGGGCGGCGCTCGTGTCCTGTGGGGCAGGGCCTGGGAGGGTGCCGGCGCGCCGGCCTACTGGCCATGGATGCAGGCGCTGCGTGGCCACCTGCGCAGGCTCGGTCCGGAGAAGGCGCGCGAGCAGTTGGGCGCCGGTGCCGCCGACATCGTGCAGATGCTGCCCGAGATCCGGGAGCTGATTCCCAATCTCGCCTCGCCGCCGCCCGACTCGGACTCGGCCCGCTTCCAGCTGTTCGACTCGACGGCCTCCTTCCTGCGCCGCGTCGCCGCCGAGGCGGAGACGGTCCTGGTCCTCGATGACTTGCATGCCGCCGACGCACCGTCGATCCTGCTGCTGCGGTTCGTTGCCGGCCAGGTGGGCGACATGCGTCTGATCGTCATCGCCACTTACCGGGACGTCGCACTCGATCGCGAGCACCCGCTCACGGCGGCCCTGGCCGAGCTGGTTCGCGAGCCGGGCAGCCGACAGCTGACGCTGAGCGGCCTGCCGCAGGACGTCATGGGGCAACTCATCCAGGCAGCCACGGGCGTTCGGGCGAGCGGCTGGCTCACCCGCAGCGTGTGGCGCGAGACCGGCGGCAACCCGCTGTTCGTCGGTGAATCGCTGCGGCTGCTGGCGGCCGAGGGTGGCCTCGAGAAGCTGGCCGGCCAGGCCCCGTTCCAGCTGTCGGTGCCGACCGGCATCCGCGACGTGATTGCGTGCCGCGTCCGCCAGCTCGGCGAAGGTACCGTCGAGGCGCTGACCTATGCCGCTGCACTCGGTCCCGAGTTTGCCGTCGAGACGCTCCGTCGCGTCGGTCGGTACGCGACCGATGACTTGGCCGACAGGTTGTCCGAGGCGCTCGGGGCAGGCTTGCTGGTGCCCGTGGCGGGTGCCATCGGCCGCTACCGTTTCTCGCACGACCTGGTGCGCGAGTCGCTGTACCAGGAGCAGCTGCCGATCGAGCGCGCGCGACTGCACCGGCGTGTCGCCGAGGCGCTCGAGGAGTTCCACGCCCGCGCGCACGAAGCCCACCGGGCAGAGCTCGCCCATCACTACTTCGAGGCCGTCCAGGCAGGCGAGCTCGGTGAAGCCGGGGAGGGGCTGGCCGACAAGGCCCTCAAGTACGCTGTTGATGCCGCCGGCGACGACGTCCGGTCGCTGGCCTACGAGGAGGCCGCGCGGCATTACCGGATGGCGCTCGCCGTCCTCGACGTTGAGCACTCGCATGACGATCGCCGACGGATCCAGCTGTTGCTGGCGATAGGCGACGCCGAAGCGCGCGCCGGCGACATGGAGTCGGCCACAGAGACGTTCATGCAGGTCGCCGCCGTCGCCCGCCGAACACGTGAGGCGACCGACCTAGCGAAGGCCGCACTGGGCATGGGCGGCCGCATGATCTGGGCCCGCCCGGGCTCGAACGTGCACCTCGTCCCGCTGCTGCGCGAGGCGCTGGCGATGCTCGGCGAGGGCACGGACGAGTCGCTCCGGGTTAAGCTCCTTGCTCGGCTCTCGTGCGCGCTGCGCAGCTCCGCCGACATGCACCAGCAGAGCGATCAGCTCAGCCGGCAGGCCGTCGAGCTGGCCCGCGAGCTGGGTGACCCAGCGACGCTTGGCTACGCGCTCGTCTGCCGCGCCTGGGCCACGTGGTGGCCCGACAACCCCGAGCTTCGCGCCGAGCTGGCGCGCGAGATGGTCGCCGTCGCGTACGCCGTGGGTGACCGCGAGCGCATGATCGACGCGCACCTGATGCTCGCCCTGAGCCATAGCGAGTACGGCCGGATGGCCGACGTCGCACGCGAGACCGCCGAGGCGATGCGGCTGGCCGACGAGCTGCGCCAGCCCTCCCACTTCTGGATGGCCTACGGCTGGCGCGCCCTGACGCTGCTCCTGGAGGGCAGGTTTGACGAGACGGCCGAGCTCATCGAACGCGAGCTCGCCTCGGGCCCGGCGGTCAGCTCCAACCGCGACAGTGTCTCGGCCGGATCATTCCACCGCTTTCTGCTCTACCGCGAGCGAGGTTCGCTCACCGAGGCCGAAGCAACCGTGAGCGCGGCTGTCGAGGAGTTCGAGTGGTATCCGCTTCACCGCGTGGCACTCGTCCTGCTGCTGGTAGAGACTGGGCGCGAGCCCCAGGCGCGGAAGCTGTTCGCGAAGCTCGCCAAGGACGACTTCGGACTCTTCCAGCCCGACAACGAGTGGCTGCTCGGGATGAGCCTGGCGAGCGAGGCGTGCTCGCTGCTGCACGACGAGGACGCGGCGAGGGTGCTTTACGACCAGCTCCGCCCATTTGCTGGCCGGCACGCGATCGGGCACCTCGAGGGCAGCGTCGGCGCGGTCGACCGCTACCTCGGTTTGCTGGCCGTGACGCTCGGCCGGCTGGACGACGCGGCGCGGCATCTCACCGACGCAGTCAGTCTGAACGAGCAGATGGGCGCCCGGCCGTGGGTCGCCCACAGTCAGGCCGACTTGGCGCTCGTCCTGAAGCGCCGCGGCCGTCGCGCCGACGGCGTTCGTGCCCGCGAGTTGGAGCAGGCTGCGCTGGATACCGCCGACGACTTGGGCATGACCGTGCTGGCCGCTCGCCTGCGCGAGCGACCGTCGACGGCCGATCGACCGGCCGGTCCGCCGGTGTCGGGCGCTCAGGCCGGCCTGTTGCAACGGGAGGGGGAGTACTGGACGATCGCCTTCGGCGGGGACGCGTTCCGGTTGCGCGACGCCAAGGGCCTGCGCTACCTGGCTCGCCTGCTCGCCGAACCGGGGCGCGAGATGCTCGCGATCGAGCTGGCGCGCGAACAGTCGTCGGCCGCCGCCACGTCGACTGCCGAAGTCGAGCCAGAGCTTTACGCGTCGTCGCGCAACGACGGCGGGGCGCTGCTCGACGGGCAGGCCAAGCTGGCCTACCGCGCGCGCCTGCACGAGCTGCAGGCGGAGCTGGACGAGGCCGAGGCGTGGCACGACGCTGAGCGGGCCGAGCGCGCGCGCAGCGAGATGGAGTTCATCGCGCGCGAGTTGCGGCGGGCGGTCGGGCTGGGTGGCCGCGACCGAGCGGCCGGGTCGGCGAGTGAGCGTGCTCGACTGGCCGTAACGAGGGCCATTCGCAATGCCCTTGTCCGCATAGCGGAGCACAGCCAGTCAATGGGCGAGCACCTGAACGCCACCATCCACACCGGCACCTATTGCGTCTACCGGCCGGATCCGCGCGTGGCCATCAAGTGGGAGACGTGAAGGAAGTGGTGGAGATGAGGTGTCTGAGTTCAGGACATAGGCGACACCTGATAGGCGACAGGTGAGTCGC
>CAYRMQ010000140.1:0-6139 GCA_964425305.1 uncultured Anaerolineaceae bacterium
CGGCCATCAGCGCGACGTCGTCGCGCCAGCGTTTGAAGTGATCGCAGGCAGCGTCGCCGGTGTCGCCGTTTAGCACCCGTCCGGGTTGACGGCTGAAGGTGTCCCAGATCGATGGCCCACGCCCGTCGGCCGCAGTCGCGCCTTCGATCTGGTAGGCCGACGTGGCTGCGCCCCACGCGAAACCGGCCGGAAAGCGCACAGCCAGTCGCGCCGTGTCGGCAGGCGCGATCGCGGTCACTTGTCCACGCCGCCGAAGACCACGCCACGGACGAACGCCCGCTGTGCGAGGAAGAAGACGATCACCGGCAACGCCATCGCCAGGATGGCACCGGCCTGGAGAAGCGTCGGTTCGTTCGAGTACAGCGCGCTGAAGCGGCCCATCCCGACGGACAGCGGCTGCAGGTCGGGAGCGCTCTGGAGGTAGACGAGTGGCAGGAAGAACTCGTTCCACGCCCAGAAGAAGTGGAATAACGTGACCGCGAGGATGCCCGGCAGGGCCTGCGGGACGATGATCGAGCGCAGGATGCGAAACGGTCCAGCGCCGTCGATCATCGCCGCTTCGTCGAGCTCGCGCGGAATCGTCAGGAAGTACTGCCGCAGCAGGAAGACGTTGTAGGCGTTGGCGAAGAAATGCGGCACGATCAGCGGCCACCAGGTGCCGACCCAGCCGAGGGCGAGGAAGACGGCGTACTGCGGGATGAGCGTCACCTGGAAAGGCAGGATGATGGTGGCCAGCATCAGCAGAAACAGCCCGTTGCGCCCGGGGAAGCGGAAGCGGCTGAAGCCGTAGGCGACGCAGATTGCCGATAGCACGGCACCGATCGTCGACAGGCCCGAGATCATGACCGTGTTGAAGAACATCCGCGGGAAGTCGAGGATCCGCCATGCCGCCTCGAAGTTCTCCAGCCGCAGCGAGAACGTCCAGTGCTGATCGAGCGTCCGCCAGCGGCCGACCCACTCGATCGGGCCGGCCTCCGGAGCGGCGGGGTCGATGAACACCGACTGCTCCCGCCCAGGCTGGATCAGCGCCAGCGGTCGCACCTCGCCGTCGATCGGCACGTCGTAAACCGGGTACTGGCGATCCTCCCACTCGAAGCGCTCGGGCACGGCCGGGTAGAGCGGCGCGCCCGGCGCCGTCAGCTGGCTGCGCTCCTTGAGCGACGTCGCGGCCATGTAGCCGAGCGGCATCAGGTAGGCCGACACGATCGTCACCGCGAGCAGGGTCACGGCCGAGACGGCCGCGAAGCGGCGCAGCTGGCGTTGCAGCGTCAAGCTGGCTGCCGGCCGGGTGGCGGCGGCGGCGACCGCGCTCATCGGCTGCCTCGCCGCTTGCTCATCGCTCGGCTCCCTCGTACACCCACTTGCCGGCGGTACGGAAGAGGACGATCGTGAGCGCGAGCACGATCACGAACAGCAGCCACGCCAGCGCTGACGCGTAGCCCATATTGCGGAAGGTGAAGGCTTCCTGGTAGAGGTTGAGGTTGAAGAAGAGCGTCGCCCGGTCGGGATCGCCGCGGCCGTTGCTGATCACGTATGCCTGCGTGAAGTACTGGAAGGCCGCGATGAGCGCGATGATCAGGTTGTAAAAGAGCACCGGCGTGATCATCGGCAGCGTCACGTTGCGGAAGCTGGCCCAGTGTCCGCAGCCGTCGACGCGCGCCGCGTCGTACAGGTCGGTCGGCACACTCTGCAACCCGGCCAGAAAGATCAGCATCATGTTGCCGATACCCCACAGCCCGAACAGGGCCAGCGCCGGCCCCACCCACGTCGGGCTCTGCAGCCAGTTCGGCCCCGGTAGACCGACGGACTCGAGCGCGATATTGAGCCAGCCGTTGGAGGCGTTGAGGACGCCGATCCAGACGATCGTGCTGGCCACGATCGGGATCTGCATCGGCATGTAGAAGAACGTCCGGAAGAGGTTGCGGCCGGCCAGCAGCCTGCTGTTGACGAGCAGCGCCACGCCCAGCGCAAAGGCGAGCGTCAGCGGCACGACCATCAGCGCGAAGCGCACCGTGACCCACAGCGAGTGGAGCAGGATCGGATCGCGCAGCATCCGCTCGTAATTCGCCAGGCCGATGAACTGCGTCTGGCCCGGCCGGATCGGATCGAAGTTGGTCAGCGACAGGTAGAGCGAGGCGAGCATCGGCAGCGCCGAGAAGAGGACGAAGCCGAGGATCCAGGGCGAGATGAAGATCAGACCGCTGCGCGACTCGGCAGCCGCCAGCGACTGCCAGCGCCGGCGCTGGGGCGGCACGGCAGGGGCGATCGGCCGGCCGCTCTGCGGACCCCCTGTCGCTACCATCGGTCGGTCCTCCGCCTGCCTTCACTGCGGCGGGGCCGGCGCCCGAGCGCCGGCCCCCGGCTTCGCCGCTACGGGGCCTGGTCGAAGATTCCCTGTAGCAGCTGGACGTGCGCGTCGAACTCGGCCTCGAGCTCGAGACCGGGCGTGTTCCACAGCCTGCTGCCGAAGTCCTTGTTCGCGGAATCCGCGCGCGGGAAGTCGGGCATGAAGGCCTCGTGGCTCGGGTTGTCGGGATAGTCGAGCATCTGCGACGAGACGTTCCAGTCGATCTGGAGCGGCGCGAAGCGCTCGTCGAGGCTGGCGAAGAAGTCGGCACGCTGGCTCTCGATGGCCGGCATCGCGCCCCAGATCTGGACCAGCTCGGGCTGCTGGGCGAGATAGCTCAGCACCTCGAACGACTCCTCGGGATGGGGCGTGCTGGACATGATCGCGATGGTGTCGGCGTGCAGCTTGGAGGTGATGCTGCCGTCGGGGCCGGTCGGCAGGACGGCGATGTCCCAGTCGGTGACCGCGGGTTCGCCCTCGCCCGGGTAGACGCAGCAGACGTACCACTGGTGGACGACGTCCATCGCCACCAGGCCCGACTGGAAGGTGTTGCCGTCGGCCATCGCCTGAACGGCCGTCCCGTTGGGGATGAAGTGGTCCTGCCAGATGCCGTTGTAGAAGTAGGTCAGCCCCTGGCGCCAGTTGTCGGGCCACTGCGCCGTTTGATCGTCGGCGGCGAGGACCGAGCCAGAGCCGCCGAAGACCGTCGCCCAGGCGCGGGCGTCGTTCTCGGTCCATTGCGCATCGAGACCGTACTGGACGATGTTCTCAGGATCGAAGTCGGCGCTGGTCGCGTCGTTGCCGCTGGCATCTACGGTCAGCTGCATCGCCAGCTGACGGACGGTCTCCCACGTCCAGTCCTGGGCCTGGTACTGCTCGCCGACCTGATGCGGCGGGTAGGGCAGGTTGGCCTCGTCGAAGAGTGCCTTGTTGTAATAGAAGAACGAGGGATAGACGGCCATCGGGATGCCGATCTGGCGGCCGTCGACGTTGTAGACGTCGATCAGCTCCTGCGGGATCTCGGACAGGTCGACGTCGCCGATGTACGGGCCGATGTCGAGCAGCTGGTCGCCGAAGGCCTGCAGTCCGCGGATGCCGACGGGCCCGATGATGTCGGGCGCGTCGCCGGCGGCGATGCGTGTCGTGAGCGTGTTCTGCGCCTCGGTGTTGTCGACGACGGTCAGCGTCAGCTGGATGCGGTCCTGCAACGCGTTGAAGTCGGCGACGACGGCCTCCTCGACTGGGATCTGCTCCTCGTTCTCACCCGTGCCGAGGCCAACGAACCACTCGATCTGGATACGTCCCTCGGGCGGTGATTGCGGCGCCTCGGTGGGCGCCTGCGGCGTGCCCGCCTGGGGCGTCGTCGTCGGCTGGCCATCGGTGGGGGCCGCCGTGGGCGTGGAGACCGGCGGCGTGCTGGTGCAGGCGACCGCGACGAGGGCGAGGCCGACCGCCATTGCGAGCAGCCGTTCCGTCGATGTTGCGTGCGACATGATCCTCCTCCTGTGTGACCTCCGCTCACCCGTTGCTGGGAAAGGTGTCTCTCGTCGTGCCAGCGGCCTCACCTCCCGCTCGACGCCCTGACCACCAGTTCGGTGGCCAGGATCACGCGCCGGGTTACGCGCTCCCGCGTCGCGATCGTGCGCAGCAGCAGGCGGCACATCTCGCGGCCCATCTCCTCGATCGGCTGGCGCACGCTGGACAGCGGCGGGTCGGCGGCCGCGGCGAGGACCGAGTCGTCAAAGCCGACCAGGGCCACGTCCTGCGGAACGTGCCGGCCGGCGAGACGCAGCGCCTGTAGCGCGCCGACGGCCATCGGGTCCGAGGCGGCGAAGATGGAGTCGACGTCCGGTCGCTGCTCCAGCAGCTCGAGCGTCTGCTCGCGGGCGGTGTCCTGGTCGAAGTCCCCGGAGATCTCGATGGCCGGGTCATGCGGCAGGCCCGCGGCCACGAGCGCCTCGCGGTAGCCCGCCAGACGATCGGCTGCGGCGGCCATGTCGACCGGGCCGGTGACCGTCGCGATGCGCCGGCGACCGGTCTGCGCGAGGTGGGCGACCGCCGCACGGGCGCCGTTGACGTTATCGACGTCGACGTAGCTGAGGCCAGAGCCAGCCGGCGGACGACCGCCGACCACGGTCGGGATCGCCGATTCGGCGAGGAGGCCGGGCAGCGGGTCGTCGCCGTGGAGTGAGACCAGCAGCACACCGTCGACGTGGCCCGCCGCGATGTAGCGGCGTAACCTCATCTCGTCGCCGCGCGACTGCGGCGCGAGCAGGACCAGCTGAAGGTCGCTGCTGGCGAGAGCCTCGGTGATGCCGCGCACGAGGCGCGGGAAGAACGGGTCGCCGAAGAGCTTGGTCGTTGGCTCGGGGATGACCAGCGCGACGGAATCCGTCCGCCGCGTGACCAGGCTGCGGGCAGCCCGATTGGGCGAGTAGCCCAGACGGGCGATCGCACGCTCCACGGCGCGCCGCGTGTCCGGCCGGACCCTGCTGTCGCCGTTGACGACGCGCGAGACGGTCGCGCGCGAGACGCCGGCCGCGCGGGCCACGACCTCGAGGGTCGTGGCACCCCCTGCACCATCCGCGGCACTGGTTCTCTCGGCCATGCTCGCTCCCTGCCGGTTCTGCTCGTCGACGCTATTGCCGACGAGCGTTGTGAGAGCGCTCTTACGTGGGGATGATCATATCCCACGGCGTCAATACCGAAGAAGTGTGGGAGCGCTCTAGCGGAGTCTTGCGCGTGGTCGTCGTGACGGGCGAAGGCACGGCCGGGCCCTTCAATAAGGACTAGCGCCGGCGGTCGATCTCCTCGCGCAGCGCGCCGAGCTCCTCGACCAGCAGCAGGTCCTTCGGCCGGCCGGCGGCGCGCTTCATGCGCATCAGGTCCTCGATCGCGGCGATGAGCACGCGCTGGCCGTAGAGGTCGAACGGCTCGGCCGTCCGCGCCAGGTCGTCGTAGCCGAACGTGCCGGCAGGAGTGCCGATGATGTCGATCGCGCCCAGGTCGGTCGCCAGAATGAACGTGTCGCCGCGCTCCAGCGTCCGGGCGTCGAGGACGAACGGCAGTCCGGGCTCGGCGCCGCGCAGTTCGGCGTGGATCTCCCGCAGGGCGGCCGCCAGGCGCTCCAGGTCCGCGGACGTGCGCGCGCAACAGATGTCGATGTCCTGGGTGACCAGAGGCGAGCCGTGGGCGACCGCCGCCAGGCCTCCGATCAGCACGTAGCGCAGCCGGTGACGGCCGAACAGCCGGATGACCGCTTCCGGCTGGAAGTCAGCGGCGCGCGTCGCTTCGGACGGCATGGAGGAAACCGGTCAGGCGCCGGCCAGCGCGAGCTGCGGCCGAGATGCGCTCCTCCGCGCTCAGCTCGAGGTTCGCCCGGATCAGCGTCCGGTCAACCCCCTCCCCCGCGTGCGGCGCAACTTCGAGAGACGTCCCGGTAGGCGCGAGCAGGCGCTCCAGCGTCGCCAGCCGGGGCGATGTGAGGCCTCTCTCGATGCGCGCGATCTGCGGTTGCGGCACACCGCTGGCCGCGGCGAGGGCACGCTGCGTCATCCCGGCACGGCGGCGCGCGTAACGAAGGATCCGACCTGCGTTCACGGGCCGATGATAACAGAACAGTTATCAGTCGTGCGATGATCTCACGCTTACAGCGTCTCCAGCCGCGCAGGCGGGCGCGCTACTGTTTGCAACGACACTCGCGGCTCGTTGTTCGACCACAGGCGGAGCGAGATGCCTACAGGATTGACCCCGCTGCCCGGCCGTGCCCTGCGCGTGCTGACGCTCAATCTG
>CAYRMQ010000141.1:0-6074 GCA_964425305.1 uncultured Anaerolineaceae bacterium
GGCCGCTCCAATCCGACGCCCGACGGCATGAGCGCGGCCGAGACGCTCGATGCCATCCGCAGCCGCGTGCTGCCCCTCGTCGCCACCCATTCCGAGGCGTATGTCGCGATCCGCGACGAGCTGGCCGAAGAGGAGATCCGCATCGTCCGCTACGACGAGCGACCCGAGCGCCACCTCGAGCTGCGCAGCCGCTTCCTCGACGAGATCTTCCCGGTCCTGACGCCGCTCGCCGTCGACCCCGGCCATCCCTTCCCGTACATCAGCGACCTGTCGCTGTCGCTCGCCGTCACCGTCCGCGACCCGCTCACCGGGGAGCGGCGCTTCGCCCGCATCAAGGTGCCGCCCGTCCTGCCGCGCCTGGTCGAGGTGGGCCAGAACACGTTCGTGCTGCTCGAGCAGATCATCGCCGCCAACCTCGACGCGCTCTTCCCCGGCATGGAGATCCTCGAACACCACCTCTTCCGCGTCACGCGCAACGCCGACCTCGAGATCGAGGAGGAAGAGGCGCCCGACCTGCTGATGGCAATCGAGGAGGAGCTGCGCAAGCGCCGCTTCGGCAAGGTCGTCCGCCTCGAGGTCGAGCGCTCGATGCCGCATCCGACCAGGGCGCTGCTGATGCGCGGCCTGGGCGTCGACGCGCAGGACACCTACGAGATCTCGGGCATGCTCGACCTGACGGCGCTGTCCGCCATCGCCGACCTCGACGTGCCGTCGCTGCACCCCGTCCCGTGGCAGCCGGTCGCGCCGCCCCGCCTGGCCGCGGCAGACCCCGACGAGGGCGCCGACGTCTTTGCCGCCATGCGCGACGGAGACCTGCTCGTTCACCACCCGTACGAGTCGTTCGCCGCGTCGGTCCAGCGCTTCATCGAGCAGGCCGTCGAGGATCCCGACGTGCTGACCATCAAGCAGACGCTCTATCGCACCAGCGGCGACTCGCCGATCGTTCGGGCGCTGATCCGCGCCGCCGAGCAGGGCAAGCAGGTCGTCGTACTGGTCGAGATCAAGGCCCGCTTCGACGAGCAGGCGAACATCGTCTGGGCCAAGGCCCTCGAGCGTGCCGGCGCCCACGTCGCCTACGGCGTCGTCGGTCTCAAGACGCACTCGAAGGTCGCCCTCGTCGTCCGCCGCGAGGGGCGCGGCCTGCGCCGCTACGTCCACATCGGCACCGGCAACTACAACCCGCGCACGGCGCGCCAGTACGTCGATCTCGGCCTGTTGACGACCGATCCCGAGCTGGGCGCCGACGTGACCGACCTCTTCAACCTGCTGACCGGCCACTCGCGCCAGGTCGCCTACCGCCGGCTGCTCGTCGCGCCGGCGACGCTGCGCAGCGGGCTGCTCGAGCTGATCGACGAGGAGACGGCCCGCCAGCGCGAGCACGGCGACGGACGCATCGTCATCAAGTGCAACGCCATCGTAGACCCGACGGTCATCGACGCCCTCTATCGGGCGAGCCAGGCCGGCGTCGAGATCGACCTCATCGTGCGCGGCATGTGCTCGGTGCGGCCGGGCCTGGAGGGCGCCAGCGAAACCATCCGCGTGCGCTCGATCGTCGGCCGCTACCTCGAGCACTCGCGCATCTTCCTCTTCGGCCGCGGCGAGCGCGAGCGCTACTACATCGGCTCGGCCGACGTGATGGAGCGCAACCTCGACCGGCGCGTCGAGGCGCTGGCGCCGGTCTCCGACGCCGACAACCAGGCCCGCCTGCGCACGATCGTCGACGTCATGCTCGCCGACGACCGGCGCGCCTGGCAGCTGGGCGCCGACGACATCTGGCGGCGCGTGGAGGATGAGGTTGAGCAGCCAACAGGCCTGGACACCTTCGAGACGCTGATGGGCATCGCCCGCGCCGGCTCCGCGGTGGGGTGAGCGCAAGCCACAGGCGGCCATCCGACGAGCTCGAGCTGAAATACGCGGCCGCCGACCTGGCGGCGCTCGAGGCCTTCCTCGACGAGCGGTTTCCGGCCCCTGCGCCTGATCGCGGCTGGCGCGAGGTCAAGGTCACCGACCGTTACTTCGACACCGCCGACGGCGCCCTCGCCCAGGCCGGCCTGGGTGCCCGGCTGCGCGAGACGGGCGGTCGGACGATCGTCGGCCTCAAGTCGGAGGTCGGTGTGGCGAGTGGGCTCCACCATCGCCGTGAGATCGAAGGCGAGGCAACCGCGCGGCTGGCGCCGGCGGAGTGGCCGGCGAGCGAGTCGCGCCGGCTGATCCTCGACGCGGCGGGCGAGCGATCGTTGCGCGAGCGCTTCACGCTGCGTCAGCTGCGCCGCGAGCGAGACTGGCAGGGGCGCGGCGGCGCGTGCCGCTTCTCGCTCGACCTCGTCAGGGTCCGCCACGGCCGGCGGCAGCTGGGCGAGCTGCGCGAGCTCGAGGTCGAGCTGCGCGAAGGCGATCGCAGGCTGCTGCGCGCCATCGATCGCACGGTCGCGGCCAGCGGCCTCGCCACGCACGAGCCACGCAGCAAGATGGCGCTCGCCGCCGAGATGGTCGAGCTCGCCGCCCCTCTGGATGCCCGCCAGCCCTTCGCCGAGGCCGGCCGGCGCGTGCTGCGCCGCCACCTCGAGCGCATGCTCGACAGAGAGCGACTGGTCCGCGCTGGCGACAGGCTGGCGCTCAAGCAGATGCGCGTCGCGACACGCCGCATGCGCGCGACGTGGCGGCTCTTCGAGGGCGCCTACGACCGGCGTGAGCAGCGCCGTTACGTGGGCGAGCTGCGGCGGGTGGCACGGCGCCTCGGCGCCGTTCGCGACATGGACGTCCTGCTCGAGAGCACGCCCGACGAGCGCCAACTTGCGCCGCTGGCCGACGCCTGGCGCGAGCGCCGAGCGGCAGCCTGGCGACGCCTCCTGGCGATGCTCGACTCGGCCGCCTACGCTGCGTTCGTCGAGCACTACGGCGCCTTCACGCGCTCTCCCGGACTGGCGCCGGGCGGCCTGGCCGAACGGCGCCTGCTGGACGTGGCGGGCAGCCGCGTCTGGGCCGCCTATGAGCGAGTCCGCGCCCATGACGCGCATATCGGAACGGGCGACGTCGCCGCCCTGCACGCGCTGCGCATCGACGCCAAGCGACTGCGCTACGCCATCGAGACGTTCGCCGACCTCCTGCCGCGCGAAGCGGCCAGCGACCTCATCGCGCGCCTCACCCGCGTGCAGGACCACCTCGGCGCGCTCAACGACGCCGCCGTGGCGGCGGCCGAGGCGGCCGCCTGGAGCGAGACCAGCGCCGATGCGGCCGACACCGCCCGCCGGGCAGCGCGACGCTACGCCGCCCGCCGCCGCTCCGAGGTCGGCCGCCTGGCGCGCTCGTTCGCCGGGCCGTGGCGTGGCGTCGCCGGACCAACTTTCCGGCGCGAGCTCGCCCGCGCCATCGGCGAGCTGGGCTGAACAGCCGACCACCGTTTACATCGAATTAACGGCCGGCGAACGTGCCGTTCACGATCGGCGCCGATGCTGCGCGCCAATACATCTCCTCCTCACTCCCGCCCGCCGGGGTGTCGGTGCTCGGATCGACCCCCGGCGGCTCTATTTAACAGAGCCTTAACGAGCGACAAACGAGCCGTTGACGGCGGAAGCCGAGAGTTTCAGGCGTCCGAGTTCAGACCCGCAGGAGGAACCATCGCTTGATGGACAACAGACGAAGCCGATTGGGCATCGCTGCCGTGGCCGCCCTCTTCGTGGCCGCCTGTACCGGCCAGGCATCGCCGGGCACCGACGCTCCCGGCACGCCGGGCACCGGCGGCAACATCCGTATCGACGGCTCGAGCACCGTCGCGCCACTGTCCGAGGTGGCCGCCGAGCTGTTCATGGACGAGAACCCCGGCATCAACGTCAGCGTCGCCACGTCGGGCACGAGCGGCGGCTTCCAGAAGTTCTGCAGCGGCGAGACCGACATGAACGACGCCTCGCGCGAGATCAAGCAATCCGAGATCGAGCAGTGCGAGCAGAGCAACATCGCCTACGACAACATCCAGGTCGCCAACGACGCGCTGTCGATCGTGGTCAACGTCGACAACCCGCTCCAGTGCATCACCGTCGAGCAGGCGCGCCAGATCTGGGACCTCGATTCGACCGTCGCGACGTGGGCTGACGTCGACGGCCTCGACATCCCGGCCGAGTTCGCGTCGCGGCCGATCAGCCTCTACGGTCCGGGCACCGACTCCGGCACGTTCGACTTCTTCACCGAGGCGATCAACGGCGAGGAGGGCCGCATCCGCATCGACTACACCGACATCGGCGAGGACGACCACGCCGCCGTGCTCGGTGTCCAGGGCGACCTCGGCGGGATGGCCTTCATCCCCTACTCGTTCGTGCAGGAGGCGGGCGACGCGGTCAAGCCGCTGCCCGTCGACGGCGGCGCGGGCTGCATCGAGCCGACCCTCGAAAACGTTCAGAGCGGCAGCTACTCGCCGCTCGGCCGGCCGCTGTTCGTCTACGCCAGCGACTTCGCGCTGCAGCGCCAGGAGGCGCTCGACTTCCTGCGCTTCTACGTCGCCAACGCGCCCGAGATTGCCGACATCGCCGGCTACGTGCCCCTGACGGCGGAGCAGCAGGCCGAGCAGAATGCGAAGATCGACCAGCTGATCGGCGGCGGCTCCTAGAACCGTCCAACTCCCAGCAGGACATCCATAGAGTTTGAGTTCGACAGACATCGCGGCCTCCGGCGCCGGCATCACGCGCCGGTCGCTGGAGGCCTCGCGCCCGCGTTATGGCGAGAAGGCGATCTTCGTCTTCCTGGCGCTGTGTGGCCTGCTCTCGGTGGCGGTCACCAGCGCCATCGTCATTTCGCTGCTCGTGCCGACCATCGACTTCTTCCGCCAGGTGCCGCTGTCGGCGTTCTTCCTCGATACGGTCTGGGCGCCACGCCAGGCGACCGGCCGCTTCGGCGTCTGGCCGATCGTCGTTGGCACGCTCAACATCATGATCTGGGCGCTGCTCGTCGCCATCCCGGTAGGGCTGGCCTCGGCGATCTACCTGTCGGAATACGCGTCGGCGCGGGCCAGGAAGATCGTCAAGCCGACGCTCGAGGTTTTGGCCGGCATCCCGACGGTCGCCATCGGCCTCTTCGCCTTCTGGTTCCTGCGCCCGGCGGCCGAGGTGGCGCTGCCCTTCCTGCAGTGGGGCAGCCTGTTCTCGGTCGGCGTCGCGGGCGTGGCGGTCGGGCTGATGATCGTGCCGCTGGTCGCCTCGATCTCGGACGACGCCATGCGCGCCGTGCCGCGTTCGCTGCGCGAGGGCGGCTACGGCCTCGGCGCGAACAGGCTGAAGGTGTCATTGCGGATCGTCTTCCCGGCGGCCATCTCGGGCATCGTCGCCTCGATCGTGCTCGCCGGCTCTCGCGCGGTGGGCGAGACGATGGTCGTGCTGATCGCCGCCGGCCGGACGCCTAACCTGACCTTCGATCCGACCCAATCGGTCCAGACGATGACGGCCTATATCGCCGGCACCGCGACGGGCGACATTCCGACCGGCACGCTCGACTACGACACGATCTTCGCCGTCGGCACGCTGCTCTTCGTGATGACGCTGAGCCTCAACGTGGTTGCCATCCGGCTCGTCCGTCGCTTCCGCGAGAGGTACGAATGAGCAACTCTGCCGTCGACCCGATGCTGCCGCTCGGTGGCCGGCCGCAGCTCGCCGCGGCTGGTGCGCGCGCCGCCACCGCCGCTCGCCTGCGCAGCTCCAGTCGTACCGACCGCGCGACGAGCGCCGTATTCCTGGCGCTGCTGCTCCTCGGCCTGAGCGTCGCCCTGGCCGGCCTGGCGGCGATACTGCTCTGGTCGCTGGTCGAGGGCGCGCCGCGGCTCGGGCCCGAGCTGCTGACCAATAACCCCTCGACCGTCCGGCCGGAGACCGCCGGCTTTCGGACGGCGCTCATCGGCTCGCTGATGGTCGTCGGCGGGGTTGCCGCGCTGATCATCCCGATCGGCGTCGGCGCGGCGATCTATCTCGAGGAGTACGCCGACCGCGATCGCTGGTGGAACCGGCTGATCGAGCTCAACATCCAGAACCTGGCCGGCGTGCCGTCGATCGTGTTCGGCATCCTCGGGCTGGCCTTCATCGTGCGCGGGCCAC
>CAYRMQ010000142.1:0-6034 GCA_964425305.1 uncultured Anaerolineaceae bacterium
GAAGGCAGCCGGCGTCGAGTTCGGGCTCATGCGCGAGCAGTGGTGCTGCGGCGGCCCGGCGTCCGAGATGGGCTACGTCGAGCACGCGCGCTCCTTCGCCGAGCACAACGTGGCCGACTGGCGAGCGGTGGGCGCCAAGCGGATCATCACCCTCGACCCGCACGACTACATCACCTTCACCGAGGACTACCCGGCCTACTTCGACGAGGCCTACGACTTCGAGATCCTGCACATCACCGAGCTGCTGGCCGAGCTCGTGCGCGAGGGCAGGCTGACCTTCAGCCAGCCGATCGAGCGGGTGGTCACCTACCACGACCCCTGCCGGCTGAACAAGCGCAAGGGCATCCACGAGTCACCGCGCGAGATCCTGCGCGCGATTCCGGGCCTGACTTTCAAGGACGTTGACCACGTCACGCAGTGGTCCTACTGCTCGGGCGCGGGCGCCGGCTTCGCCATCGAGCGGCCCGAGATCGCCGCCGAGATCAGCCGCCGCCGCGTCGCCCGCGCGGCCGAGCTCGAGGTCGACACGCTGGTCAGCGCCTGCGTCTGGTCGGAGCGGCCGCTGTCGGCGCAGGGCGCCAGGCAGGGCATCGACGTCATCGACCTGCTCGAGCTGGTGGCGATGGCGGCCGGTCTCGACGGCCATGGCGTCGGCGATCGGAGCATCCCGGCGATGGCCGCCCTGCCCGAGAAGGAGGTCGCCCGATGACCACGGCGGTCGCCCTCTCCGACCCGGTCCTCGACGAGCTGCGCGACATCCTCGGCGAGGAGCACGTCCTGCCCAACCTCTCGGCGCGCTACAACCGCACGCGCGTGCCCTCGCCCTTCCCGGTTCACCGCTGGGCCGACTACGTGCCCGACGTCGTGGTCCTGCCGCAGACGGCGGAGCAGGTGTCGGCCGTCGTCAAGCTGGCCAACCGCCACAGGATCCCGATCACGCCGCGTGCCGGCGGGACCGGCCTCGCCGACGGCGCCGTGCCGCTGCGCCGCGGGATCATCGTCGACGTCAAGCTGATGAACAAGATCCACGACATCGATCTCGTGGATCGGACGGTCACCGTCGGGCCGGGCATCAACATGCTCAAGCTGAACGAGGAGCTGCGCAGGTATGGCGTCATCTATCCCGATGACCCGGCGTCCTATCCGTGCTCGCTCGTCGGCGGGCGCATCGGCACCAGCGGCTGGTCACTGATCGGCGGCCGCTACGGCCACACGCGCGACCTGGTCATCTCGATGCAGTGGGTGCTGCCCAATGGCGACATCGTCGAGATCGGCGATGGCGGCGGGCGCAAGATCCGCAAGTCGTCGACCGGCTACCAGCTGAAGCACCTGTTCATGGGCGCGCAGGGCACGCTCGGCATCTGCACCGAGGCAACGCTCGAGCTGGTGCCGCGACCGGAGATGGAGTTCGCGGCCTTCTTCGCCTACCCCGACTTCCAGACGGCGTGGCAAAGCACCGGCGCGCTGTCGAAATCCGGCTTGGCCAGCCTCGCCGGCGTGGTCCTCTTCGACGAGTGGAAGCTGCGCTACCTGCGCCGCGACGACGAGGCCTACATCCCGCAGCCGGACAACGTCAAGGCGGTCGTCGCGACGGCGATGTACGGCGCGCGCGACGAGGTTGTGCCGGCGGCGAGGCGGCTGATGAAGATCGGCCGCGAGAGTGGCGGGACGTACCTCGGCGACGAGATCTCGCAGGGCGACTGGGCCTCGCGCCACGACCGCTATGCGACGCCACTGCATGGCCGGCTGCGCAACGGCCAGGTCGTGCCGATGAGCTGGCACTGCGAGGACGCGTCGCTCAACTACAGCGTCCTGCCGCAGGTCCGCGAGGAGTGGCACGCCATCGCCGACCGCTACATCGACAGGTACGGCATCTTCGACGACTGGGGCATGTTCTTCTACACAAACGCCGCCTACAAGCCGTGGGGCGACTACCTCGTCGAGATCGACATCGGCATCTGGGAGCAGCAGCTCAACGACGACACCTGGGCCGGCTGGGTGCAGTGCAAGCGCGCGATCACAGAGGTGACGCTCAAGTACGGCGGCTCGATCACGGCCTGCCACGGCTCGACACGCGAGGGCGACGCCGAGTACGTGCCGGCCGAGATGGGCGGCGGCTTCGAGGTCATGAAGAAGATCAAGCGCGCGCTCGATCCGAACAACATCATGAACCCCGGTAAAAACGAGCTCGACCGCGCCTACGAGGAGGGCTGACAGCGATGGTCGGTTTCAAGCTGAGCGCCCAGAAGCCGCCAGCGGCGCGGCGCATCAACGACGACGTCATCATGCGCTTCGACCACGTCTACGAGGTAAACCCGGACAAGATGCAGGTCTTCCCGCAACAAGACGTGCCCGCCTGGGACACGCTGCGCATCGTCGCTTCCCGCTGGGAGCACCTCGACTGGATGCACGCCCACTGGGCAGACGGCGTGCTCGGCGTCGAGGAGCTGGAGGGCGAGGGCGCCGGGGAGGGCGCCGTCGAGCACGGCTGAGCTGCCGCCTCCGAATGCGTTCAAGGGCAAGCTCGAGGTGGCGCATCCGACCTCTGGTCTGCTGAGGGTTGCCTCGGCGTTGATCGCGACGACTGTGGTCGCCTACGGCCTGTACCTGCTGCTCGTCGGCCAGGCCTTAACGGACATGCCGGAAGGCTCAACTGTCGGCATGGTTCGGTACGAGCCGACGCCGTCTGGCCTTGTGCCGTTGGTTGGGGGCTCAGTCATCCTTGCCGGCCTGCTCTTCGAACGTCCGCTCGTCGCGTGGGTCGGGCTGGTCGTCATCGCCGCCTTCAGCGTGCTGTTTGTCTTCGGTATCGGCGGCGCGTCGGTGCCCGTCTTCGGGCTGCTGGCGGCGATGCTCGCCGTCTGGCACGTGGCGGCGGTCTCGTCGCGGCCGAGCCCGCGCGGCCGGCCGACGAGCACGTCCTCGGCAAGCGGCAGCTCCAGATCGTCGAGTTGCCCGGGCTTGCCAGCGAGGAAGGCATGAAGACGGCCGAGGTCGCCGCCGCCATCGACTACGAGCTCCCCAATACCTATAGCGCGCTCCAGGCGCTCGCTTGCAACCAGGTCGTCGAGCAGGTGCCTGGCAAGGAGCCGCAGCACTGGCGGCTGGTGCGGCGCTACCGGGCGACGTCGCGCGAATACGCGCGCGTGGCCGAGCTGGTCCGGCCCGGCGAATGGACGACCGCCGGCGATGTCTCGATCGCGGTCCGCGGCGATACCAGAGCCACGCAGAGCATCGCAGCGGCCGAACTGTCGCATCGTGTGCTGCCAGATGCCAGGCCGAGCAAGGTGGCCGCGGCAGCCCTGCGCGCTGAAGGATTGACCATCCTCCCCACAGGCGAGGCCGACCCCCGCCAAAGGGTGAGCTGGGACGAGTTGAGCCGCCGTGCCGCGGCGGACAGGGAAAGGAGGACCCGCATGGCGAAGGGCACTCTCAACTACCTCCACATCCCGGCGGCCGATCTGGAGACGTCGGCCAGCTTCTACGAGGAGGTCTTCGGCTGGCGCATCAACCGCTATCCGGCGCCGGGGCCGACTGCCGACCAGCCGCAGACGGCGTACGTCGGCTTCGTCGACTCATCCGGTCAGGTGGGCGGCGAGTTCGTGCTCGGACCGCCGGCCATCACGCGAGCCGGGCCTGCTGCCGTCGATCCACGTCGATAGCATCGACGAGACGCTCCAGGCAGTCGTCGAGCGCGGCGGGGAAGTCGTCAAGCCGCGCACCGCGATCGTCGAAGGCGCCGACTGGCAGGCAATCTTCCGCGACCCGGGGGGCAACGCCATGGCGCTCTACGAGGCCGCGACCCGGTAGTCAGGCGCGCAGCAGAGGCACGCCGTAGGGCTCGAGGCGCGGGTCGCGAGTGACGACCGTCAGGCCCTCCACCTTCGCCTGCGCGATGAGCATGCGATCGAACGGATCCCTGTGGTGGAGTGGCAGCGACGCCACCGCCAGCGCATGGTCGAGGCTGACCGGCAGGATGACCAGCCTCGACTTTTCCAGACTGGACAACAGGTCACCGGAGACACGAAGCCGACCGAGCGCGGTCTTGATTGCCATCTCCCACGGAGAAACGACACTGACGACTACGTCGTTCTCGCCATTGGCTATTGCCTCGTAGGCCGTTCGGGCAAGGTCGGGGCTGTCCTCGAGCCACCAAAGGAGGGCGTGGGTATCGAGAAGCAGCCTCATCCTTCGTCAGGGAAGACTTCGCCCTTCTCGAAGAGATCGATGATCTCCTGGTCGGTCTCGTCGAAATCGGGGGCGATCCAGATCTGGCCTTTCATGGCGCCCGCGATCCGGCGTTCTACCGGCGGCTTGTAGGCGACGAGCTTGGCCACCGGCTTGCCCGCACGGCCGATGATGATCTCCTCGCCCGCTGCCGCGCGGTCGACCAGCCGCGATAGGTGCGTCTTCGCTTCGTGGATGTTGACTTTCACCGGGCCGATCCTAGCAGATCGGACTAGACTTAGTCCACCAACGCCGGGCCAGCCACACCGATGGCCGTCGGCGCCGCGGCCCGTAGGCCGATGTCGGCGGGCACGGAGACCGGCGCGCCGACCGGCTCGATCAGCCAGAACTCCTCGCCCAACCGCGCCTTGTCCTCGAGCAGGCGGCGGGCGAGGGGCGACCCGGCCGCGCGGTGGTCCTCGAGCAGCGAGCGAAGCTCGTCGATGCGGTCGCCTCCATCCTCGCGCTCTGTCATGACCGACGCCAGGCGGACGGCGACTGCAGACGCGCGGTCGAGCACGTCCATTCGCGTCCCGTCAGGATCCCACAGGTAGACGCGGCCGCCGGTCATGCCGGCGCACAGGTTGCGCCCGGCCGGGCCGAGGATCGCCACGGCGCCGCCGGTCATGTACTCGCAGGCGTGCGCGCCGGCGCCCTCGACCACCGCCAGCGCGCCGCTGTTGCGGACGGCGAAGCGCATGCCCGCCCGGCCGACGACGTGCAACCGCCCGCCGGTGGCGCCGTAGAGGCAGGTGTTGCCCGCGATCGCCAGCTCGGACGCCCGATCGAGAAGCTGGTCCTCGGGACGGACGACGACGACTCCCCCCGACAAACCCTTGCCGACGTAGTCGTTGGCCTGGCCGACCAACTCTAGGCAGACCGACGGACCGGCGAAGGCACCGAAGCTCTGGCCGGCCGATCCTTCCAACCGCCAGCGGACCGGCCGGCGGACCGCCCCCATCTCGATCAGGCCGGAGACGTGGGCACCGAACGAGCGATCCGCCGTGGTGATGGGCACGACCACGCCGTTCGGCTCGTCCTCGACGGGGGCGTCGGCGTGCTCGAGGGTGTGGATTACCGGGTCGGGCACGACGTGCGGCAGCTGCGCGTAGGCGGCAGCCAGGCGGGTCTCGGTCGCCGACGCCGGCGCGCGGTCGACCTCCAGCCGGGCGCTGGCCGGGTCGGCGCGGCGGGCGCTCGTCACCCGCCAGGTCGGTGCTGAAGCGAGTCGGTCCAGGTCTACGGTGGGCTGTCGTTCGGTCACCGGGCGCAGCAGCTCAGACTCACCGATCGCCTCGGCCAGGCTGCGCCGGCCGATGACCGCCAGCTCACGCCGCACGTCCTCGGCGATCGCACGGAAGAAGCGCTCGACGTGCTCGGGCGTGCCGCTGAACTTGGCGCGCAGCTCCGCGCGTTGCGTGGCGATGCCCGTCGGGCACGTGTCGAGATGGCACTGGCGCGCCATGTCGCAGCCGAGTGCCACCAGCGCCGCCGTGCCGAAGCCGTACTCCTCGGCGCCGAGCAGCGCCGCGATCAGCACGTCGCGCCCGGTCTGCAGCCCGCCGTCCGAGCGCAGCGCGACGCGATCGCGCAGGCCGTTGCGCAGCAGCACCTGGTGAGCCTCGGCCAGGCCCAGCTCCCACGGGATGCCGGCGTGCTTGATCGAGCTGAGCGGGCTGGCGCCGGTGCCGCCGGAGTGGCCGCTGATCTGGATGTAGTCGGCGCCCGCCTTGGCCACGCCGGCGGCGATGGTTCCGACACCCAGCGCAGCGACCAGCTTCACGCCCACCCGAGCGCCGCCGTTGAT
>CAYRMQ010000143.1:0-2744 GCA_964425305.1 uncultured Anaerolineaceae bacterium
TCAGGTTGTACTTCTTGCGCACGTAGTTGGCGATGGCGTCGTCGAAGCGGTTGCCCCCGACGCGCACCGAGCGCGAGACGACGATGCCGCCGAGGGCGATGACGGCGATCTCGCTGGTGCCGCCGCCGATGTCGATGATCAGGTTGCCCGACGGGCTGCTGATCGGCACGTTGGCGCCGATCGCCGCCGCCAGCGGCTCCTCGATCAGGAAGGCTTCGCGCGCGCCGGCCTTCAGCGCCGCATCACGCACAGCGCGCTTCTCGACGCTGGTCACGCCCGACGGCACGCTGATCATCACGTCCGGCTTTGTCATGCTGCGGCCAGCCTTCTTGATGAAGTAGCGCAGCATCGCCTCGGTGATGACGTAGTCGGCGATGACGCCGTCCTTCATCGGCCGGATGGCCGTGATGTTGGCCGGCGTTCGGCCGATCATCTCGCGCGCGTCCTCGCCGACGGCCACGATCTGGTTGTCGTCGCTGACCGCCACCACGCTGGGCTCCTGGATGACGATGCCGCGGCCCTTGACGTAGACGAGGATGTTGGCCGTTCCGAGGTCGATTCCGATCTTCATCAGGTGGTCTTGCCGTCCCCCTCCGAGACATGTTCGATCTGAGCACCCAGATCGAGGAACTTGCGCTCGATGTTCTCATACCCCCGCCGCACGTGGTGGGCGCCGTGGATGACGCTCGTCCCCTCCGCGGCAAGGGCGGCAAGGATAAGCGACGCGCCGGCGCGCAGGTCGCCCATCTCGACCTCGGCCGAGTGCAGCAACGTGGGCCCGCGGACCGACGCGTGGTGGTCGTCGACGAGCTCGACGTCGGCGCCCAGCTTGCGCAGCTCGGACAGCCACTCGAGGCGGTCCTCGAAGATGCGCTCGTGGATGTGGCTCGTGCCGCTGGCCTGGCTGAGCAGCACCGACGTGGGCGGCTGGAGGTCCGTCGCGAGGCCGGGGTAGGGCGCGGTCTCGACGCTGCAGGCGCGGTAGTCGCCGCTCGCCGGGGGAGCGCCGCGGACCTCGATCGTGTCACGCCCGCAGGCGACGCTGACGCCCGTCCCGGCAAGCACGTCGAGGAATGAGCCGAGGTAGTCGCAGGGAGCGGCTTCGATGGTCATCTCCCCGCCGGTCACCGCCGCCGCCACGACGAACGTTCCCGCCTCGATGCGATCCGAGATGATCTGGTGCTCGGCGCCTTGCAGGCGGCGCTTGCCGTAGACCTCGACGACGTCCGGCGCGGTGCGCTCGACGTCGGCACCCATCTTCTGCAGGAACGCGATCAGGTCGTCGACCTCCGGCTCGCGGGCGGCCGGCCGGATGACGGTCCTGCCGTCGGCGAGGGTTGCGGCGAGGATGGCGTTCTCGGTGCCCATCACGGTGACCAGCGGAAAGTCCAGCTTTGTGCCGCGCAGGCGGCCCGGCGCGCGGGCGAAATAGTAGCCGTTGCGGTAGGCGATGTCGGCGCCCATCGCACGCATCGCGTCGACGTGCAGGTTGACCGGCCGCCGGCCGATGCGATCGCCGCCGGGGTTACTGATGATGACCCGCCCGAAGCGCGTCAGCAGCGGCCCGAGCAGGATGAAGCTGGCGCGCATCTTGGCCGCCGCCTCGAGCGGCACGAACAGCCAGTCGACCTCGCTTGCCTCGACCTCGTACGTATTCGGCTGCGGATGGTCGACCTTGACGCCGAGGTCGCGCAGGACGTCGGCCATCACGCGCACGTCCTCGATCTCGGGCACGTTCGTGAAGCGGCAACGGTCGCCGGTCAGCGTCGCCGCGGCGAGCATCTTGAGGGCGGCATTCTTGCTGCCGCTGATGCGCACGCGGCCACGCAGCGGCCGGCCGCCGGTCACCCGGAAGGCCTGTCGCTCGAGTTGTGGCTCCTGGTACTCCCAGTGGAACCTGCGATCGCCTGCCACTGGCTAGCCGCGCGAGCGCGGACCCTCCCGCCGGCGGCGTTCGGCGACGCGGATGCGCATCAGTGCCCGCTGCAGCGAGGCGCGTGCGCGGGCCAGGTCGGCGGGCTCCTCGAAGCCCTCGGCCAGCGCCCGCTCGGCCTCGCGGCGCGCCTCCTCGGCCTTCTCGAGGTCGATCTCCGACGCCATGTCGGCCGTCTCGGCCATCACGACCACGCGGTCCGGGCGCACCTGCAGGAAGCCGCCGGCGATGGCGAAGTACTCCTCCTCTCCCCCGCGCCGGATGCGCAGCTCACCGACACCCAGCGTGGTCAGCAGCGGCGCGTGGTGGGGCAGCACGCCCAGCTCGCCCTCGATGCCCGGGCAGACGACCGAGTCGACCTCCTCGCTGAAGACGAGGCGCTCGGGCGTGACGATGTCGAGCAGGATGGTCATCCGTTGCTGCCTCGGCTGGGGCCACCGCCGGGGATGCTGGTGGCGGTTCGTTGCATCGCCTGCATGAAATCGCCGGGGCGTTGCACGGGGTGCAACCAACGACCACCCGAGCCACCGTCGGACGGCAGCCTCCGGCCGGCGCCGGTCGATCGTTGCGTCGCGTGCAAGGAAGGGCCAGCGGGACGGCCGCAGCCGGCTGTGGCTTGCGCCGGGTGCAAGAAGTCACCAGAGACGGGTAGGTACCCGCGCACCGGCCGGCGGTTTGTTGCATGTGGTGCAAGGCCACCCGCCGCGGGCTGGCCAGGGCGGGCGTGCGCGGCGGCCAGCGGCAGCGCGACTGTCATGCGCGTTCCTCGGGGGCCTCAGCCGGCGCCTCGGTGGATTCAGCCGGCGCCTCG